>JAZSLF010000065.1:0-6445 GCA_045535205.1 Eubacteriales bacterium | reverse complement strand
TAAGGGGTAAAATAAGGGGTATAAGGGGTATAAAAATCAGCGGTCAAGGGGTACACCCTCAACCGCCTTTTTTGTTATTGGTTATTCTCAATCAAGTATTTTACAAGATCAGGCAAAATACCTTGATTTGATGTATCACCGATAAAAGACACATCAACGATCTGCGGCGGTGTGCCGCCGTTTGTGTAAAGGCTCAAAACGTCCAACATCTTGACACGCTTTCGTGTGCCGTCCTTGTATGTAACGTCTGCCCATACATCACGGAAAAGCTCTTTTTCAAGCTCGGAAAGTCTTTTAATTATATCCGTCATGTGCAATCACCTCAATTCTGTTTAGTATTCTTTGCACATCGTCAAGGCTGTTCCCACTTATTACACGGATAAAAACCGCTTTGGGATTTGCTTCAAGCTCATCAACAGAGCATTCTTTTTCCACGCCGTCAAAATTTGCGAGAATAACAAGCCGATCAGGTGAAATTTCCTCAAGCCTTTTCAATCTTTGGAGTATGCTGTTCGTCATCTGCCGCCGTTTCCTCTCCGAATATTTCTCTCTCATACATGGAAATATCCTCGATCTCGATTATTTCCTCATTTTCTAACGCTTCAAGGCGTTTCAAAATATCCTTTGTCATTTAGTCCTCGCTTTCAAAATCGTGTATATTACGATTTGGCTGTGGGTGATCTATCAAATATTGGATATAATCCAAAAACTCTTGATGCCGCTTTTCCGTTTCCTCGTCAATGAGCTTTCGTTCTTCCATTTCCTTGAGCTTTTTTAATATGGCGTTATTCATTAGTCACTAACCTTGATATAATACTTTTCCGCTTCAGCCGTGATATTGTCGGCTGTTTCTTCATAAAGTCTTGCAATGCCTGATGCACCTGCAAAAACTTGATCTTTGTCCCTGTGGTCTTTGTCTGCTCGGACGGCTCTTGTGCTCCACAAAATAAGATCATTTACAGGCACGATATAAGGGAAAGATGCTCCCTTGCACTTAATTGCAAAACTTGCCATTTTTCTGTCAGCCGTATCACTTATATTTGCTCTTTCCTCGGCATACTTGCCGATAATTCTCAACATGGTAACATTATCGGAAAAGCTGTCTGCAAGGTCAAAAAGCTCATTATCTTTGAGAATGCCGCTCTTGAGCAGTTCAAGCGTGGGCATATCAATCATTGATGCGGTGGCTCTGTTGTACGGCTCAAAAATATCAATGCACTCTTGCTTGATCGCTTCAAATTCTGCCGTGGCTCTATCCTCAATACTTTCAAAAGCAAGACGGAGCTTTCGCATTTCCTCATCGTGCTTGATCGTTGCTTCCTGTTGCTCTTTGGGAGTTCTCCAACCTCTGCGGAGTTCTTCGTTCCATTTCTTTTTGCCCTCAATAAGAGCATTACCGAGAGAAACATATTCCTCTCTATACTTGGGGTATGCTTTGCGTATTCTGTCTGTAAATTCCTTTACGTTTCTATACTGTGCCATTATAAAAATTCTCCTTATAAATTATTTTTTCATCATGTTTTCAAGTGCTTCAATGCGTGAAACAATCTCGACTTGCTGAACGTATTTCAAGCAATTTTGCAATACTAAACCGCACGCATTCAAGCGGATTTGAGAGGGATTTTCCTCGTCTTTTATAATTTGCCGAATAGTATCTACCGCCTCGGTCAAAGTGGCTTTCAGGGCATTGCACGCCTCGTCAAGCACCATGAAACGCCTGCGGTCATATTCTGCTTTGAATGCCTCATCTGCAAGCCTGTTGTAAATCGTGGCTCTGCTCACGCCTGAAATTTTCTCTGCCTCTGCAACAGTTCCACAGGACAGCAGAGCGGCAAGGATTTGCTCGTCTTTTGGCTTTAATTCCACCGTATCACCCCCCATTCTGTCTAAAATTTCGTGAAATTGTCAAAATCTTGCCCTGCGTCTTATCGTGTATTCGTAACGTGGCAGACGGTAGCACCTCAATTTTGACGGTGCTTGTATCTACCGCCGTATGAGCCACAGAAACGCCCTCTCCACGCTTTACTCGGACGATGCGGAAAGTGTATTGTTCGTCCGCTTCAAGATCGTACACGGTGGTTATATTGCCCTCTCGGATAACCTCAAGGCTTTCACTTTGATATAATACTTTCGGCTCGGTGTTACACCCTGCGAATACCAACACACACAGGCACAAAAGCAATACAAGAGCGGTCTTATTCTTCATTCGCCTGCACCTCTTTTTTTGCTTCTCGGAGTTCCTTTTTCAATCGGTTGATCTCAATTCGTTGATCGTTGCACTTGTTTTCCCATTGCCTTATTTTATCTCTCAAAAGCTCTATGAGAAGTTTGTCATATTCAGTCATCATTATCACCTCTTTTCATTTCTTCAAGAGTCTTGATCATTGCCTCGACTTCTCGCAGTTGTTTCTTTAATCTTGTTCGCTTCTTGTAGTAAAGTTTCAATGCCTTATCAATAAATGCGGTCATTTCTTCCATATAAATTTGCTCCTTTTTGGTCTATTTTTTGTTGTGTGTATGTTTCATAGACTATAGACTTTTTCGACAAAATGAGTCTTTTGTCTATAGTCTATAAAACTATATCCTAACAAACTATTGACAGTTACGGCAGATCGTCCACTAAATCGGATATTGTTTCCGCTTGGTAAATACTAAATCCGTTCCGTGTTCGGTTATTATATTTCACGGTCTTGCCTGTGTGAATTGTGATGCCCTCTCCCTTGAGCATAGGTATCACGCTGTCAATAGCTCTCTTTGGTTGCCCACTACCGAAAATATCCGCTCCGTGTAGGTCTTTCATTTCATCATAACTGACATTCACGGTTTTGCCCTTGCAGGCATGTTCTCGGATAACCTCGATCAAGGCAAAATTTGTTTCATCCTGTTCGTTCTGTTTGTTTATAACCTCATTCGGCGTTTTTCTCCACCTTGCCGCTTCTTCAAGCGTTTGGCGTGTGATTTCGCTAAACCCTGCCCATTGACAGCCGCCGTCCGTGGTTATTCGATATTTGACGGATTTGCCTGCCTCTGCATAGTTGCTTTTTGTATGTACTACAATTCGGGTATCTTTTTCGCTTGGAAGATCATTGAAAATCACTCGCATGGCTGAACGTGCGGCATTTATAAAGTCCGTTGAGCCTGTGGCGGCATTATTGGCATTTTCGCCCTGCGCTCTCTTATTTACATGCGACACAAGTACCATACCGCACTCGCATGCCTTTGCCATGTTTGCAAGACGTTGAAAGACAGGACGGACAGCATTTACTCGGTTTATATCAACGTCAGCACCTAAAAACGCATGCCACGGATCAATAATAACAAGGCGTGGCTTGTACCGCTTTATCGTTGCCATAAAATCGTCATAGCCGTCTGTAAAGTTCATTCCCTCGGAGTCCATGCAATCAAGGATATAAACCCTCTGCAAGTCCGCTCCTGACGCAATGAGTCTTTTTTTGAGCAGTTCGCCTCTGTCCTCTGCCGATATAATCAGGGTATTTGACGGAGAGGGTGTTTCTGCCGCTTCGTTGCTCGGTAGCCATTCGCCACGGCTGATAGTTGCCGCAATACCACAGCAGAAAATCGTTTTACCTGTACCGCCGTCAGCCATGAGAACGGTATAATCACCGATAGGGATATAGGGAGTCCAAACAAATTCGGTATTATCATCTCCAAACTCTGCGGCACTCTTTGCCTCGTACCGCATTGATGTATTGAGAACAGCCGAATATATATCATCAATAGAAAATCCCTCTCCCTGAAGATGCTCTATTTCTGCAATAGATGCACCTAAATCAAGGCAAGCGTTTATTTTTTCTTGATCGGTCATACTGTCACCACCTGTCAGCATTGCTCTCCTGCCTGCTTGTCAAGCCATCTCTTTAGACTATCCACAGGAATGATTATTCGCCGCTCCGATACCCGAATAGCAGGAAAACCCTCTTTGCGTGACAGTTCATAAGCAACAGGACGGCTAATACCGAGAGCCGCCGCCATTTCGTCAACGGTGAACGTCAGCTTTTCATTTGTCATTTACTTCACCGTCCTTTTGTTCGTTTGCTTTGCTTTCCTTGTCAAGCTGTTCCGCAAGAGCCGTTGTATTTATCAAAAAACGGTTGCCTGCATACATGCCAGGGCATTTACCCTCGGAAACAAGAATGCGTAAACGGTGTTCACTTAACAAGCCTGTTGCGGCTGTTTGTCTAATTGTTTTGAAAATTGGCATTTTGCTTTTTCTCCTATGTTTGAAAATTTTTATCAAAAATCGTCGACTATCTTCTTGACAAACATATTATAACATGATATAATGTTTATGTGAAATATTCTAAACATAAACTTTTGCATAAACTTTTTAAGAGAGGGCATATATTTTGAACGGAAATTTAGTTAATGCGGACACAGGAAAAACTTTGATGATAGCTCAAAGGGTAAAACTGTATATTCCGCAATTCACGCATTATGAAATAAAACACGATAAGGAAACGTCAGCCAAAGATTATATAATGGGATATAACAAAAAAGACACCCCATTTGAAATAAGACGTCTTTCCCCACAATATACAGATACCCGTGAAATATTAGATAGTCTGCTACATCTAAATTTTAATATAGTCAATAACTTTAAGTATTCAAGAGAGCGGCAATACAAAGAAATTGTAAAATGGTGTCAAAAATATGGCTTGCCGTTTCAAAAAGGAATTGAAGCAATCGTAATCAATAATACGCCTGTCATTTTTCGGGCAATAAAAAGTCCCTATGCGGAACAAGGATATTGTGCTTTTAGTGCTGAAATTTTTTGTAATGAATTGGCAAGTTTATATAATAACTTTTTGTATGTCTTGGCTTGCAAACCTGATTTATATATAGGTATTGGCAGAGAAAGTCTACATGATAAATTGATTTATAACATAAAATCAAGTGCAACAGTCGAAAAGATACAGGGAATGCTTTTACAGTATTTCAAAGAGATAAAATTTCAAATGGATATTGAATTTGACGGAGAACGATATTCACTTATACCAACATTTGACAATCTAATAGAATTGGCAAAGTATCAACTGCTTTTGCTATATAACGCTGATACAACAACAGGTATAAAAGAATGTAAATGCTGTGGAGAATTGTTTTCTTGTACTCACAGAGCTCAAGAATTTTGCAGTAGATGCTCCCCACAAAAGTATTATCAAAGAAGGAAAAGAGCAAAACAAAAGGAAGGTACAAATAATGGCTAATACAAAATTACGCAATGCAAAAGGTAACGGCTCGATCAGGCAGAGAGAAAACGGCACGTGGGAAGCTCGGTGTACCATTGACGGCAAACGCCGCAGTTTTTACGGAGAAAAACAAGCCGATGTATTAAAGGCAATGAGAGCGGCACAAAAGGCGTCCGATGATGGTACATATTTTGAGCCTACACGTTTGACGGTTGCAAAGTGGCTTGATATATGGCTGACGGAGTATATAGAGCCGTCCTGCAAGCCGCTCACGTTCTCCACCTACAAGAGCCGCATTGATACGCATATCAAGTCTGCTCTCGGTAAAATCAAGCTCACGTCATTGAATGCGACTCACATACAGACGTTTTATAATGATCTGTTAAGGGTGAAGCAATTACAGCCGAAAACGATCAAGAATGTTCACGGCATACTGCACAAGGCACTTGAACAGGCTTTGAAGCTCCGATATATCGGTATCAACCCTGCGGACGCTTGCACCTTGCCCCGAATTGAGAAAAAAGAAATAAGCCCACTCTCCGAAAAAGAAATAGCCGCCTTTTTGGGTGCTATTCAGGAGAATGAGCCTTTGAAAAATCTATTTACTGTGGCATTGTTCACAGGTCTGCGAGAGGGAGAAATTTGCGGTCTGTCTTGGGAGTCCGTCAATTTCCATGACGGCACGATCACCGTCAAGCAACAACTTTGCAAAGAAAAGGTAAAAGGCGGTCAGCATTACATAGCCGCCACAAAGAACGATAAAAGCAGGGTGCTGACGGTTGCTCCGTTTGTTATGGAGATATTGAGAGCCGTCCGACAAGAGCAGATGCAAAATCATCTTGCCTGCGGTCTTGCATGGCAAAATGAGTATAACCTTGTATTCACGGACAGGTCAGGTCACTTTATCGTGCCGCAGACGGCACTCAAACGCTTCAAGGCGGTGGCGAATAAGATCGGACGCCCTGACGCACGTTTCCACGATCTCCGTCACACATACGCCGTCACAGCATTGCAAGAGGGGGACGATGTGAAAACGGTACAGCAAAACCTCGGTCACGCAACCGCCAGCTTTACGCTTGACGTGTACGGTCACGTCTCGGAAAAAATGAAAAAAGAGAGTGCCGCTCGGATGCAATCATACTTCGAAAAAATCAAGGCGTAAAATTCTGTAAGGGGTATGATAAGGGGTACGAAAATTGAATAAAAAGCAAAAGACACAAGATATAGTATGATTA
>JAZSLF010000093.1:0-8467 GCA_045535205.1 Eubacteriales bacterium | reverse complement strand
CTCAAGTGTGCAGTATGTGGCGAAACAATCGACACAGAGATCATTCCTCTTATTCCCGATCCTACAGTTAAGGTTGCTACAGTTGAAGCAACTCAGGGTGCTAAGAACGTTAAGGTTCCCGTATCCTTCGTTGGTAACGACGGCGTATGGGCAATGGGCTTCTATGTATACTATGATGCAGCTCTCGACCTCAACGGTGTTGTAGACGGCGAGATCTTTGACAGAATTATCGCTTCCGATTACAACGTAGATCCCGCAACAGATGCACGTGCAGCAGCAGCTTTCGCAGCAGCAGGCGTATCTACAGACGGTGTTCTCTGCTACAAGTTCTATGCAGAAAGCCTCTCTCTTAACAACATTAAGATCGACGGCAAACTTGCAACTCTCGTATTCGACCTTCCCGCAAATGATACATACGAATTCGTAGTAGGTATCGTTCCCGTTGCAGGCAATACGATCAACAATGACGCCGCTATTCTTGAATACTTCACAGAAAACGGCTCAATCGTAATCCCCGCACTCGATCCTTGTACGCATGCAAACTCTGCATGGACAGTAACTAAGGAAGCTACATGTACAGCAGCAGGCTCCAAGGCTCTCATTTGTGGTGATTGCGGAAGAACTCTTGACACAGCAGCTATCGCAGCTCTCGGTCACAGCTACGGTGCATTTGTAGAAACACAGGCTCCTACATGTACAGCATCCGGTATTGAAACAGCTACATGTTCTGTATGCGGCGCAACAAAGACACAGTCTATCGCAGCTCCCGGTCACAGCTACGGTGCATTTGTAGAAACAACAGCTCCCACATGTACAACAGCAGGTGTTAAGACTGCAACATGTTCTGTATGCGGTGCAACAAAGACACAGGCTATCGCACCTCTCGGCCACACAGAAGGCGACTGGGCAGAAGAAGGCGATAAGCTCGTTAAGAGATGTACAGTTTGCGGTACTATCATCGCTCAGAAGGATCTTACATCTGACGCAGCTTCCATCCTCGTTGGCAGCGCAAGTGCTACAGCAGGCGAAGCATTCTCCGTAGACGTATCTATCGACAATAACCCCGGCGTATGGGGCGCACTCGTATACGTATACTATGATGAAGCTCTCGAACTTACAGGCATCACAGCAGGTAAGGTATTCGGCGACATCACATATGACGAATCCGTATTTAACGCAGCTCCCGATTACACAGCTGACTCTGCTCTCGCATTTGAAGAATGCGGTGTTGGTATCGCTGGTAAGAAGGTAACAGCTGTTTACCTCGAAAGCGAAGATCTCGCTAACGTAACAGCTGACGGTATCCTCTTCTCCGCTGCATTCACAGCAGCTGAAGCAGGCACATACGAAGTAGGCGTAGTTTACTCCGCTGAAAACGTATTCAACGCTGACGAAGTTAACGTACCTCTCGAAGTTGCAGCAGGTACAGCTACAATCAAGGCAGCTCCTACACCCGTAGAAGATGCTTCCCTCGTAATCGACAGCGACTATGTTGATGAAGGCGCTACAGCTAACATTAACGTTTCCATCGAAAACAACCCCGGCGTATGGGGCGGTCTCGTATACATCTACTACGATGCAGCAGTAGAAGTAACAGATATCATTGCAGGTAACCTCTACGAAGTAACATATGATGCTACAGTATTCAACGCAGCTCCCGATTACACAGCTGACTCCGCTCTCGCATTCGCTGAATGTGGTGTTGATATGGCAGGTAAGAAGGTAACAGCAGTTTACTTTGAAAGTGCTGATCTCGACGACGTAACAGCTGACGGTGCTATCTTCACAGTAGCTCTTACATCTGCAGAAGCAGGCGAATATGAAATCGGCGTAGTTTACTCCGCAGAAAACGTATTCAACGCTGAATACACAAACGTTGGTCTCGACGTTGTAAACGGTACAGTTGAATTTGTAGAAGCAGGTTGTGCACACGTTGCAGGCGAATGGGTAGTAGTTACAGCTCCTACAGCTGATGCAGCAGGTCTCAAGGTTCTTTACTGTGACGCTTGCGGCGAAGCTATTGCTGAAAAGGCAATCCCCGCTCTCGGCGATGTTCAGATCAATCTCTCTGACGTATACGCTGACGTAGACGAAGAATTCACAGTAGATCTCAACTACGTAAACAACCCCGGCATCTACAATATCCGTGTATTCCTCGTATATGATGCAGCTCTCTCCGTAATCGGTGCTGAAATCGGCGAAGCTTACGCAGCAGCACTTGAATTTTCACCTTCCGAATTTGACCGTGATCCTACATCCGCAAAGCTCTTCAAGGACGTATTTGAAGCTAACGGTATGAGCACAGCAGGTAAGAAGGTAGTTACACTCTTCTTCGAAGCATATGAATTCGAAAACGTAACAGGCGACGGCATCCTTGCAACAATCACATTTGCAGGTGTTGAAGCAGGTCTCTACGACATCGACCTCATCAGCTACTCTCCCGATACATTCGACCTCGACTTCAATGACATTTACATGTCTTACGAAGGTACAGTAGCAGTTATCGGTGCAGAAGCTCCCGTTGAATGTGAACACGACTACGAAGCAGTAGTAACAGAACCCACATGTACAGAAGCAGGCTACACAACATACACATGTGCACTTTGCGGTGACAGCTACGTTGCTGACGAAGTTGACGCTTTCGGTCACGACTACGAAGCAGTAGTAACACTTCCTGACTGCACAAACGACGGTTATACAACATATACATGTTCCGTATGTGGCGACAGCTACATTGCTGACGAAGTTGACGCTCTCGGTCACGACTACGTAGCAGTAGTAACAGCTCCTACATGTACAGAAGCAGGCTACACAACATACACATGTTCTGTATGCGGTGACAGCTACGTTGCTGACGAAGTAGCAGCTACAGGCCATACAGATGGTGAATGGGTAGTTGAAAAGCAGCCTACATACACAGAAAAGGGTCTCAAGGTTCTCTACTGTGCAGTATGCGGCGAAAAGATCGATGAAGAAGAAATTCCCGTACTTGTTCCCGTAGAAATCACAATCGGTGACGTAGACGGTAACGGTAGAGTAAATACTCGTGACTCTCTCCTCCTCCTCCAGTATCTCTGTGGTATGGTTGAGGAAATGGACATCGTAATTGAAAATGCTGACCTTGACGGTAACGGCAGAATCAATCTCGTTGACAAGAAGCTTCTCAGAGAACTTCTCATCGATGTAATTACATACGAAGATCTTGAATTGATGCACTAATCCCGATCAATATTAAAACTAAGGGGCTCCGAAAGGAGTCCCTTTTTTACGAAATGTCTCCCGTTTCTGTATTAAAGAGATAATGACACATTCAGCTTTGAAAGTGTCACAGTAGGTTACATACTTTGAAAAAGGTAATCTCCACCGAAATTAATCAGTCACATAGTTCTTCGGCTTATTATGTGAAGTTTTTTCTTGTGCAAAAGTGAAGATGCCCGTTTTACTTGCAGTGAAGTACGGGCCTACATCCAAATTAGGTTTGTCCACTTCACCGCAGGCGAAGCTCACTGTCTGAGGGACAACTTCACTATCGAAGATAACTTCACTTTCCCGATAGGTCAAACTTAGTTGAGGCACACTTTTTACGGAGTGTGCCTCATCGGACAGGCGGCTTTCTGCGTTCGTTTCGTTGATTTATTCAATGTGTTTGACAATCTCTCACCGCTGTGATAGAATTACAGTATAAATCTATAAGGAGGGAAAATATGCTCAGTAAAAATGCATTATATATTCTTAATAAGTTAAATGAAAGCGGATACGATGCTTATGCGGTAGGCGGCTGTGTGCGTGATATGCTGAGATGTAATACACCCTCCGATTTTGATATAACAACGTCGGCTCTGCCCCATGAGATAAAGAAGGTTTTCTCTGAAAACCGTTGTGTTGACACGGGAATAGCTCATGGAACCGTGACTGTTCTTGTGGAGGGTGAGCCCTTTGAGGTAACTACCTTCCGTACAGACGGTGAGTATAAGGACAGCCGTCATCCCGAAAGCGTAACGTTTACGTCTGCGGTGGAAAATGACCTTTCACGCAGAGATTTTACCGTAAATTCAATGGCTATGTCAAAAGACGGGGAGGTGACAGACCTTTTCGGCGGCAGAGAAGACCTTGAGAGCAGAATTATCAGATGTACAGGTGAGCCTGTTAAACGTTTTGGTGAAGATGCACTTCGTATCATGCGGGCACTCAGGTTTGCCTCCGTTCTTGATTTTGAAATAGAAAAGAAAACGGCTGATGCAATTCATGAAAAAAAGGAGCTCCTTCTCGGTATTTCAGCCGAAAGAGTTTTCGCAGAGCTTAAAAAGCTTCTTTGCGGTAAAGCAGTATTCCGTATACTTACCGATTTTTCCGACGTTATCTGTACTGTAATTCCAGAGCTGCTTCCCTGTGTGGCTTTGGAGCAAAGGAATAAATATCATATCTATGACGTATATACTCATACGGCAAAAGCGGTGGAGAGTGCTCCCCAAGATGTAACACTTCGTCTTACCATGCTTCTCCACGACGTCGGAAAGCCCTCCTGCATGACGGAGGACACCGATGGGACACGTCATTTTAAAGGACATCAGAAGGTCAGCTCCGAAATTGCCGAAAAAGTCCTTGCAAGATTACACTCGGACACGGCAACAAAGCAGGCAGTCTGCCGTCTCTGTGAGCTTCATGACATGGACATCGTTCCGAGCGAAAAAGCGGTAAAAAGACTGTTTATGAAGCTTACAGGCGATGAGATCAAAAACCTGTGTCATGTTCGTATTGCCGATAATATGGCACAAAGTCCTGCCTTTCCCGAAAGAAGAAAAGAGGCCGCCGAAATAATGCGTATAGCCGAAAAAATAATCGCAGACGGCGAGTGTGTTACACTTAAAGACCTTAAAATTAACGGAAATGACCTTAAAGCCGCAGGCTTCAAAGGAAAGGAAATAGGAGAGATCCTCAAAAACCTTTTGGAAAAAGTGATCGACGGCGAAATAGAAAATGACCGAAAGACCTTGCTTAGATCAATCAAAGGTCAGCTCCACGATTGACACAGTAAACTTTATCACGAGCCCCACTAAAGAAGTTTTAGTCAAGTTTTTTTAAAAACTTGCAGGGTCTTGGGGCAGAGCTCCAAGTCGCTTTCCGCAGAAAGCGAAAATTTTTAAGGGGGAACTTTCTGCAGAAAGTTCCCCCTTAGACCCCCTCAAGAGAACCCCAAATCGCCGAAGGCAATTTGAGGACCCCTTGTTCAAAGACCTATGAAGCGGTTAAGAAGCACTTACAGAGATATATAATTAAAAAAACGGCTCACCGCCGGCTTATACGTGATCAAAGCTTCGGTGAGCCTATTTATTAATTACAAACTTCATTTTCACATACCCAACTCGTAGGGGCGGATTCTATATTCGCCCGTTTTAAAAAAAACTTGCATAGTCTTGGGGCAGAGCCCCAAGCTGATTGATTTTTGATCAAATGGAACTTTCTGTCTTATTTATAAATTCTATTGTTAAATAGAAAAAAGTATGTTATACTGTTACTGTCAAAATGTAAAATGGATATAGTAATATATCGGGAGAATATAATGAACAAGGATATAAGTCAGAAAAGCGATAAAAAACGCAGTCTTCTCGGTGTCACCTCGGCTGTGATTTCTTTCACCTTAATAATTACGGGTTTTATTATTTATGCATTTGCTGTAAGCTGTCCTCATGAATGGAGTGAGGGTGCTGTCATACAGGATCCTACCTGCTCCAATGAGGGCTCAACCCAGTACGTATGTTTGCTGTGCGATAATGTAAAAACAGAAACGATGCCTGCCATTGAGCACGATATAGTCACGGAAATAAAAAAAGCGGTCACCTGCTCCGAGGACGGTGAAGAGATCACGTATTGTAAGAACTGTTCTTTTTCAAGCATCAACGTAATAACCGCAACAGGCGAGCACGATTTCACGGAAAGCATAATAGAAGAACCGACCTGTAATAAGGAGGGTATTGCTGAGAGAAGCTGCACCGTATGCGGAGAGACAGAGACAAGCACTATTGAAAAAACCGCACATACAATAAAGCACACCGTAATCAAGGAAGCGACCTGTCAGACACAGGGCGAACAGATCGGTGTATGCACCGTATGCAATTATACAAGCGGAACCGAGCCCACTCCTCTCGGAGATCACTTTTTTGAGGAGACACTCACTCCGGCTTCCTGCAAATCGGAGGGCCTTTTGATAAAACGCTGTATTATCTGTGATTTTTACGAGGAAGAAATACTTCCTGTCAGCGACCATGAATACACCGTCTTATCTCAGACTCCCGCCACCTGCGAGAAGGACGGCTCAACCCTTTACATCTGTTATTCCTGCAGCCACAGCTACACGGAGACTTCAGATGCAACGGGACACAATTGGAACGAGGCGACCTGTACAGGTCCCAAACAATGCTCTGTTTGTTTCAAAACAGAAGGTGAAGCGTTAGGTCACACGACGGACTCCGGCATTTGCGACAGATGCGGTCAGTCATTTGAAAGCGATAAAACTGAGGAAAGCGACACCGAAAACGGCGAAACGACAGAAGATACCGAAGCTGAAACGGAAAGCGACACAGCCGCTGCTCCCGAAGACAGCAATTAACAGGTCAAAATCGGACAGGAGCTCGTTTTGTGTCTTTTCCCAAAACATAGAACAGCCTTCTGTCCGTTCAGTTTTTTAAGGAGATACACCATGAAAAAGAGAATAATATACCGTTTTTCTGCTTTTATTTTCATTATTCCTTTTGTCATTCTTGCCGTAATACCGCTTTCTGCAGCTACAGAAAGCGGAACCTACGGTTCAGACATTACCTGGACGTTTGATGCGGACAGCGGTCTGCTTACAATAGCCGGTACAGGAGCTGTAGATGACTTCAAACGCCCTTCCGCAGCTCCTTGGTACAAATATAGTGAAAAAGCAAAAAATGCCGTTATAGAAGAAGGCATTACAGGTATCGGTGATTATACCTTTTTCGCTTTTGCCAATCTGACAACAGTAACAATTCCGAGCACAGTCACGTACATTGATCCCTCTGCGTTCGCATACACATATTCCATTACAGAATTTATCGTTAGTGGCGGAAATTCTTTTGCTTGTGTTGACGGTGTTCTGTTTGATAAAAGCATGAATGCACTTGTCAATTATCCCGCAGGCAAAGCGGATATACATTACACAATACCCTCCGGTGTAACGACTATAGAATCGATTGCGTTTTACGGAAGCGTTTACCTCGAAAGCATAACAGTTCCCGACAGTATAACAAGTATCGGCAGCATGGCGTTCTCATACTGCTACGCCCTTGCGGATATATCACTTCCGGACCATGAAATAGACGTTGGTTTTCAAGCATTTACACCGAGTGCTTACTCAGGAAACGATGAAAACTGGGAAGGTGACTTTCTTCTGATTTCAAACCACCTGGTGAGAGCTTCCTCGAACACAGACGAAAACTGCATAATTCCCGAAAGTGTAAAATATATAGCAGGATATGCTTTTTCCGACTGTAATTATCTTGAAAGCATTAAGATCGGAAAAAGCGTAGCGGCCATAGGAAAATATGCTTTTTATGATTGTCCGTCTTTAAAGAAAGCAATTATTTCAAAATCCGTAACAAGCATCAGCGGCTCTGCTTTCTACTCCTGTCCTGAGCTTGAAACGATATATTACACGGGCACAAGCGAACAATGGAACAATTTATCCATTACAGATATAAACGATGATTTAGCAAATGCAAATATAGTATTCAATCACGTGCTTACTCAAAGTGGGTCTTGCGGCGAAAACCTCACCTGGACCTTCTATGAAGAAAGCGAAAAGCTTATAATCAGCGGAACCGGCGAAATGTATGACTACCTGGCCGATTATACGACTCCCTGGTATGAAATGAGAAAGCATATAAAAACCATAATTATAGAAGACGGTGTAACAAGCATAGGAGAATGTGCCTTCAGCTCCTGTGAAAGCCTTAAAACCATAACTATAGGTGAGGGAGTTTCCCGTATAGAAAACTGGGCATTTCAAAACTGCAACAGTCTGACTACGGTGAATTACAAGGATAATGAATACGTTTGGAACAATATATCGATCGGTCCCCATAACAAACTGCTTTTTGATGCAAACGTAATATTCAACTATGTTCCGATTTCCTACGGCGATGCCGACGGTAACGGCAGAATTACAATATCAGACGTTCTTCTTATAAGGAAATATCTCGCAGGCATCGATACTGCAATCGACGAAGCAGCAGCCGACGTTGACGGCAACGGCAGAACTACAATAGCAGACGTTCTTCTTGTCAGAAAGTATCTTGCAGGTGTTATTTCCGCCTTCCCCACCGAAGAATGATCACAAATCGTTTACCCGAACTTTCGGGTAAACTTATCGTTATCGTATTGAACCTTGTTCAATATATCGAATTTGCCATCGGCAATTATATAAAATGAGATTCGTTTTTCACCAAGC
>JAZSLF010000081.1:0-6328 GCA_045535205.1 Eubacteriales bacterium | reverse complement strand
CTGTGTTCCTCTTACTATTGGGTCATCAACGAACAACAGCCTTTTTCCCACAATAAGCTCATGAACGGGTATCTGTTTCATTTTTGCTATCTTGCTTCTGTCAACCTGTCGTGCGGGCATGAAGCTTCTCGCCCATGTGGGAGTGTATTTTATAAATGCTCTGGCAAAGGGTGCTCTGCTGCAATTTGCATAACCTATGGCATGAGGGGTTCCCGAATCGGGCACTCCGCCCACGTAATCTATGTCGGCAGCACATCCTTCCGCCATATCCGCTTTCGCCATTATCTCACCGTTACGGTAACGCATGGCTTCAACGTTTACACCTTCATAAATGGAGTTGGGATAACCGTAATAAGACCAAAGGAATGAACAAACTCTCATTTTTTCACCGGGAGCAAGAAGCTGTGTCATGCTGTCACAAGTCAGCTCAACGACTTCACCGGGGCCAAGCTCCTTTACATCTTCATAATTAAGCTTTGTATAAGCGAAAGACTCAAATGATACTGCATAGCCATCCTCATTCTTACCGATATGAACAGGTATTCTGCCAAGCTTATCACGGGCAGCGATCAATGAGCCGTCATTTTTAAGGATAAGTATGGAAGCCGTACCCTCGATAGAATCCTGTGCAAACTTAATACCGCTTGCAAAGGAATCCTTCTGATTGATAAGAGCTGCAACAAGGTCTGTCGAATTGACCTTGCCGCCTGTCATGGCGCCGAAATGTCCACCGTCCGACAGATAATTGTCAATAAGCTCATCGGAGTTATTTATAAGACCGATGGTGCAGATAGCGTATATACCGAGATTTGAACGGATAAGCAAAGGCTGGGGGTCAGTATCACTGATACAGCCGATTGCAGAGGTTCCCTTCATTTCTTCAAATATATTCTCAAACTTTGTTCTGAACGGTGAATTTTCTATATTATGAATGACACGCTGAAGACCGACTTCACTATCGTAAGCCGCCATACCGCCTCTGCGTGTTCCCAGATGTGAATGATAATCTGTTCCGAAGAATACATCTGCAAGACAGTCATTCTTCGAAGTTATTCCGAAAAAGCCTCCCATTTTTCCTCCCTTTCTGAAGATGGGCAAGGTCAATCCGCGACCTTATGATGTGGTGTTTACTGTATATTTCGGGAAAATCCCGTGATTATTTCTTATGCAAAGAAAAGCTCGGAGAGGGTCATGGGATCGATGTACTTACCGTCTTTATAAACTCTCATGTTACCGGATGCGATCTCGTCGATAAGCATTACGTTGCCGTCTGCATCGTAACCGAATTCAAACTTGTTATCGTACATAACAAGACCCTTTTCCTTGAGGTCGTCTGCTACGATCTGTGTGATCTTCTGTGTCATTTCCTTCATGTCGTCATACTGCTTTGCAGTCATAACGCCAAGGTCAACAAGACCGTCCTTTGTTACAAGGGGATCGCCCTTTTCATCGTTCTTGAAGGTCATTTCAACGTATGCGGGAAGATCAGCGCCTTCTTCAATGTAATCGCTGTATCTGCGGTAGAAGCTGCCTACTGCTTTGTGACGGCAGATAACTTCAAGGCCCTTACCGAATACCTTTGCGGGAAGAACTTCCATTGTTGTGTTTTCAAGGTCAGCAGATACGAAGTGTGTCTTGATACCTGCGGCATTTACCTTTTCAAAGAAGTATACGGACATACGGAGGTTTACGTCACCTACGCCGTCAATTGTAAGGCCTACGGAGTTTTCACCGGGATCAAATACGCCGTCTTTACCTGTGCAGTCGTCTTTGAACTTAAGAAGATAGTTGCCGTTTTCAAGTGCGAATACGTCTTTTGTTTTTCCTGTGTAAACGAGTTTCATAATTTTGTTCTCCTTTATATTTAGGTGATTTTAAACTTATTTTGTTTCGGCTGATCTATTGCCGTTTTTTACTGAAGCTTTGAAGCTACTTCTTTATCTTTTTCAAGAACCTTTGCCGCATCGGCACTTCTCTTTGCATCAAGCTTTTCGGCAAGAGTCTTGTCCTCTATTGCGAGCATCTGAATGCAAAGTAAAGCGGCATTGACTGCTCCGTTGATGGCTACTGTGGCAACCGGTATACCGGAGGGCATTTGTACAGTAGACAGAAGGGCATCAATGCCGTCAAGATTTGTGGATTTACAGGGTATTCCTACTACGGGGAGAGTTGTGTTTGCAGCTATTGCGCCTGCAAGGTGAGCTGCCATACCTGCAGCTGCAATTATAGCGCCAAAGCCGTTTTCTCTTGCTGAGAGTGCAAAATCACGTGCTTCCACAGGGGTTCTGTGTGCAGAATACACGTGAACCTCGTAGGGTACGCCGAAGGCTTTAAGTGTTTCAGTTGCTTTTGATACGATAGGGAGATCGCTGTCGCTGCCCATTACTATTCCGACTTTTTTCATATTACACCTCCGTAAAAATAAAAAAGAACACATTTATTCATCGGGGACCTTGCCTCCCGACCGATATCGGAGAAAGGGTTTATAAACCGTAAAAACATATCCGAAACAAGCTCTTTTTACATAAGCTTCAAAGTCCTGTTTTTCCTCTGAAATGACCGTCTTTTGAACGGCTCAAAATGTGCGTTGATTTTTTTAAAAAACCATTTTTATTATACATCTATAGCATTTTTTTGTCAAGCGTTACGCACAGCTTTTCCCCGTTTTTTCACGTTTTTTCACCTTTTCGTCTCTTTGCATAAATATCTCAAAAATTACCTTGTTTTATTGTCTTAATTTATTAGTTTCACAAAGCAAAAAAATGAAGAACCCCAAAATGACGAATCACTTCGGAGTTCTGCAAACGTACTTATACTGTTTCGGGAATTTTTCCGTGTACTGCGTCGCAATATACGCATCTGTACTCCGCTGTCTCTGCATTCACAAGCTTGAAAATATGGTCAAGCTCCTGCTCTGTGGAGGTGATGCATCTGGGATTTCGACAATGCTTCAGGTTTACAACAGTTTTAATTCCGCTTTCTTTTACACCTATTGCCTTCTCGCCTTCGGAGAGCTGCTTGAGAATGAGAGCCATTCTCATGTACTTACCGTTGAGTGCCTGCTTGAAATAACAAGCTCTGGGGTCCTTGTCTACGGCAACGCTTATTTCGTTTACTCTGGGCAGGGGATGAAGAATGCACATATATTCTTTTGCAAGGCTGAGGTTATGGGGAGTGAGGATATAGGAATCCTTGAGTCTCTCATATTCCTCTACGCTGTCAAAACGTTCGCCCTGAATACGAGTCATGTAGAGAATATCAAGAGAAGGAAGTGCTTCGTCAAGAGAACGGCATTCCGTATAGGGCATATTCTCCTTATCGAGATAATCGTCCTTTACGTACTGAGGAATTGCAAGCTCCTCAGGTGATATAAGTACGACATTGATACCTTCATATCTTGAAAGAGCTGCAATAAGAGAGTGAACGGTTCTTCCGTATTTGAGGTCTCCGCAGAAACCGACTGTCATATTCGTAAGTCTTCCTTTTTCACGGTAAATTGTGAAAAGGTCGGCAAGGGTCTGTGTAGGGTGACAATGGCCGCCGTCACCTGCGTTTATAACAGGGATGGTTGCATTTGCCGCCGCAACATAGGGTGCACCTTCCTTGGGATGACGCATCGCCATAATATCAGCATAACAGCTGAGCATATGAGCTGTATCGGCAACACTTTCGCCTTTAGTTGCAGAGGATGTGCCGGAATCTGAAAAGCCGAGAACTGAGCCGCCCAGCTCAAGCATAGCCGCTTCAAAGCTGAGTCTCGTTCTTGTGGAGGGCTCAAAAAAGAGGGTCGCAAGCTTTTTGCCCTTGCACTTTTCTGCATATTTTTGAGGGTTTGCGATAATGTCGGAGGCTGTATCCATAAGCTCATACAGCTCATCGACAGACATATCAAAAATATCTATAAGACTCATTTTGTCTCACCTGTGATCCAGCTCTCGTCGGAAGGATTGTTACGGAATGCGATAAGTCTCTGAATATCTGCTGTTTCAATGTAGCCTTCTTCAGCTGCAACCTCTGCGATAACGTCGAAGTTTGTAAGAGAAACATTCTTAACGTCAGCTGCCGCAAGTCTTTCAAGCCCCTTCTTCATGCCGTATGTGAAGATACTTACAACGCCGAGAACCTCTGCACCTGCTTCACGGAGAACGTTTACTACTTCGATAACGCTTCCGCCTGTGGAGATAAGGTCTTCAACGACTACTACCTTCTGTCCTTTTTCAAGCTTACCTTCGATCTGGTTCTGTCTGCCGTGGTCCTTTGCACCTGAGCGAACGTAACCCATGGGCATATCGAGAAGGTGAGCTGTGATAGCTGCATGAGCTATACCTGCTGTGGAAGTACCCATGAGCACTTCAGCTTCGGGATAATGAGTCTTAACAAGCTCAGCAAGTCCCTTTTCAACGTCAAGACGTACTGCGGGAGCTGTAAGTGTAAGACGGTTGTCACAGTATACGGGGCTCTTGATACCGCTTGCCCATGTAAAAGGCTTATTGGGGCTGAAAAATACAGCTTTTATTGAAAGCAGATCTTTTGCAATAATTCTTTCCATAATTCATTATCTCCTATCTTTATCTATTAATCAACAAATTCTCTGACACATCTTTCGTATGCGGCAACGGGGTCTTCTGCGGCTGTGATGGGTCTGCCGACAACTATATAGTCGGAGCCTATCTTCTTTGCCTGTTCGGGTGTCATGACTCTCTTCTGGTCACCGATATCACCGTCTGCAAAACGAACGCCGGGAGTAACTGTAAGGAAGTCATTTCCGCAAGTTGAATGAACCTTTTCGGCTTCAAGGGGAGAACATACGACACCGTCAAGTCCCGCCTTCTTTGCGTTAGCTGCATAATGCATTACTACCTCTGCAATAGGCTCTTTGATAAGAAGGTCATTTTCCATGCTTTCCTGATCTGTGGAGGTGAGCTGTGTTACGGCGATAAGAAGGGGGCGTGTGCCATCTTCACGTGTGAGGCCCTCAAGAGCCGCTTCCATCATGCGTACTGTTCCGCTTGCGTGGAGATTGCAGATGTCAACGTCAAGTCTTGAAAGCACGTTCATCGCCTTCTTTACCGTATTGGGAATATCATGAAGCTTCAGGTCAAGAAAGATCTTATGACCCCTTGCCTTTATCTCCTTTACAATAGAGGGACCTTCCGCATAGAAAAGCTCCATACCTATCTTAACGAAAGGCTTTCTTCCTGTGAACTTATCAAGGAATGAATACACCTGTTCTGCACTTGCAAAATCAAGTGCGACAATTACATCTCTTCCCATTATCTTACTCCTCCTATTATATCACTTAATTTTTCTATTCCGTATTTATCCATTACTGCGGGCAGGCCGTTAATTATTTTCTGACAAGCGAAGGGATCAACAAGGTTTGCCGCACCCACTTCAACTGCAGTTGCACCTGCAAGCATCATCTCAATTACGTCTTCAGCCGTGGAAACACCGCCCATTCCTATAACGGGAACTTTTACGGCTGATGCCACCTGATAGACCATTCTGAGTGCTACGGGGAAGATCGCAGGGCCTGAAAAGCCGCCCATTTTATTGGCAAGAACAGGCTTTCTTGTGCGAAGGTCTATTCTCATGCCGAAAAGGGTATTGATAAGGCTGATGCCGTCAGCTCCCGCTTCCTCGCACGCCTTTGCGATAGAAACTATATCCGCCACGTTTGGTGACAGCTTCATAATAACGGGCTTCGTCGTAACAGCCTTGACAGCTCTTGTGACCTCCGCCGCTGCTTCGGGACTTGTTCCGAAGCTCATGCCGCCGCCGTGAACGTTGGGACAGCTGATATTTACTTCAAGCCAGCCTACCTGTTCTTCTTTGTCAAGCATCTGACAGGTATAAGCATAATCCTCAACGGCAAAGCCGCTGACGTTTGCCATTACCTTTTTCGAAAAAATCTTTTTAAGATTGGGAAGCTCTTCTTCAATCACCTTGTCAACGCCGGGATTCTGAAGACCTACCGCATTGAGCATACCCTCGCTACATTCAGCAATTCTGGGAGTGGGGTTGCCGTATCTCGCATCCTTAGTAGTTCCCTTAAAGGAAAAGGTTCCGAGAATGTTGATATCATAAAGCTCCGCAAATTCGTAACCGAATCCAAAGGTTCCGCTTGCCGGAATGATCGGATTATCCATATCGATACCGCAGAGATTTACCTTCAGTCTGTCGTTCATTTCTCCCATATGATCTCCTCCTTTACAAGAACAGGACCGTCCTTACAAATACGTTTATTGCCGTACAGTGTCTTGCAGGAGCATCCCATGCATGCACCGAATCCGCATCCCATACGCTCCTCAAAGCTATATTCACCCGA
>JAZSLF010000148.1:0-18398 GCA_045535205.1 Eubacteriales bacterium | reverse complement strand
TAGCAAGCTGATTTACACCTGTGTTTGCAAGATATTCACTCATCGTGTTGGTTATTTCAGGGGGAGAAACGAGATATTTGTGGGGAATGTGAAGGTCGCCGTCGTATTCAAGCATGCCTGCGTATACAACGGAGGGAACTCTTACGCGGTCAAACTTGTCAAAGTCCGCGCCGCCTTCGAACGCCTTGGAGATCTCGATGGAACGGTCGCCTCTGAAGTTGAAGAAAACAACGCTGTCGCCGTCTTCGACTGTACCTACGGGAGCGCCGTTTTCAGCGATTACGAAGGGAGGGAGATCCTGGTCGATAGCCTTTGTTTCGTCTCTGTAGGTCTCAATTGCTTCTTTTGCGCTTGCAAAGTATCTGCCTTCGCCGAGAACGTGAGTCTGCCAGCCCTTTACAAGCATAGACCAGTTAGCTTCGTAACGGTCCATTGTGATGTTCATTCTGCCGCCGCCGGAGGCAATTTTAATATCGAAGCTGTCATCACGCAGAGATGCGATGTATTCCTCAAAGGGTTCAACGTATTCGAGAGCAGAGGTCTCGCCGACGTCACGGCCGTCAAGAAGAATGTGCACTCTGACCTTGGAAACGCCGCAGTCCTTCGCACCCTTTATCATAGCCTTGAGGTGATCGATGTGAGAGTGAACGTTACCGTCGGAGAAAAGACCGAGGAAATGGAGTGTGCCGTTCTTTGCGTTTTCTGTTATTTCGTTCCATGCCTTTGATGCGAACATCTTGCCGCTTTCAATGGAGTTGGAAACAAGCTTTGCACCCTGTGCGAACACCTGGCCTGAGCCGAGAGCGTTGTGGCCTACCTCGGAGTTACCCATGTCATCATCGGAGGGAAGACCGACAGCTGTGCCGTGAGCCTTGAGAGTTACCATGGGATATTCAGCCATAATTCTGTCAAGTGTGGGAGTGTATGCTCTTTTTACAGCGTTACCCTCAGTATCCTTTGCGATACCTACGCCGTCCATAACGATAGTGAGAACGGGACCCTTAACGCCTATGCTCTTTTCTCTTTTTTTAAGTTCGATACTCATTCTAAGTTACCTCTTTTTTATGTGTAGATATATTTTTTATATTATTTTATTCTTTGAGCACTATGATACCATATTTTTTTGGGAAAAACCATAGTAAAAAGAAATTTTCTTCGTTAGAATATGTTTTTGCGGCGGTATGCGTTGAAGAAGACAACGCCGACCGTGATAAGAACTGCGGAAACGATGGCGGCAATAAAGCCTTTACTTTTCGTAAGCTGTTCTATTTTGCTGAGATTGTAGAGAAATTCGCTTCTTTCAACGTCTGACGTGACGACGAGATCGCAGGTGCCCAGCACCTCCTCGTTGTAGGAGGCACTTATCTGTCCCACCACCTGTCCTGCCGTGACGGGTGCGTCAAGGCTTTCCTCGTATGTGGACCAGCTGTATATTATCTCCTTTTCCGCATCGACGTCGGCAGGAAGAAATACGGAGACGGTCTTTGAGGGGGCAAGGGTCACGAAGTCAACTGCACCCGAAAGATTTACGGGTATCTCGTATACCATCTGATTTTCAAAAAGCACATCGACCATGGAGAAATTGGAAAATGCCCAGTCTATCAGAGTATGTACTGTACTGTAGGAATAGATCTTCTTTTCGGTGGACTCACCGCCCATGGCGATAACAAGGTATGAAAGCTCCTCGTCGGAGGCAACTGTTATTACACAGTGGCCGCCCTGCTTTGTGCTTCCCGCATTGATACCTGCACAGTCGCTTCTGTAGTAGGAGGCATCGTAATACTTTGAAATAAGACAGTTTCTGTTGTAAATGTTTCTGTAGTCACAGAGGTTTGTCGCTTCCATTACGTATTTGGGAGTGGAGGAGGCTTCTTCAAATAGAGGGAGACTCCAGGCATATTTTGCAATTATTGCCGTGTCAGATATGGTGGTCACCATCTGATCGCTGTGCATACCTGTGGGGTTTGTGTAATGGGTGTTGAAAGCTCCGAGAGCCTCCGCCTTTTCGTTCATTCTCTCAACGAAGGCATTGACCGACCCTGCGGTGAGATAGGCGAGAGCGTAAGCTCCGTCGTTGTTGCCGCCCGTTACGAGAACGTGTATAAGGTCACGAACGGTTACGGTTTCGCCCGATTTCAGACCGAGGCGGTTACCCGACACCTCGGAGAGCATCTTTGAGGTCACCGTGACCTCTTCGTCATATCTGCCTTCAAAGGCTTCAATGGCTAAGATGGCTGTCATCATTTTCGTTGATGAGGTGGTAAACAGCTGGGCTTCGGAATTGTGCTGAAAGAGCACCTCGTCGGTGTTGAAGCAGTATACGTAAGCACTCGTTACGTTTTCGATAACAGGGTCTTCAACAGCTTGTACGGGAAAAGCCGAAAAAGCTGTCAACAAAAGCATAACGGTAAGTGTAAAAACAGATAAAAGACTCTTGAATGTCTTTTTTGTCATCTTATGTCCTCCTTTTTTGAAAAATATTCCTTTGCGGCGGCAATATCCGCAAGGACAGCGTTTTTAAGCTGTTCTTCCGAGGAGAATTTTGTTTCATCACGGCGGAATTTTTTAAATTCCACCGTTATTTTTTTGCCGTAAAGATCTCCTTCAAAATCAAGGATATGTGTTTCAAGTCTCAGATGCTTTCCGTTTACCGTCGGTCGTGCCCCAACGTTTGAAACGGAAGGGTATGCCTTTTCGTCAATGATCGTAAGGGTGAGGTAGACGGCGTTTTTCGGAACTGTCTTTCCGTTGTCAAAGCTCTGGTTTACGGTGGGAAATCCGAGAGAAGCACCGAGGTGTCTTCCGTGGGTCACCTCCGAGGTGATGCTGTAGGGACGGAGAAGGAGCTTTTCGGCTTCGTCAACTCGTCCTTCTTTTATAAGGGAGCGTATCAGCGACGAGGAGAGGACTGCACCGTTTTCACTTACCCTGTCGGTACATCCGAAAAATATACCTTCCTCACCGCACAGTCTTTCAAGCAGGGGAACATCACCGGAAGCACCTTTTCCGAAACGGAAATTGAAGCCGCTGAATACGGCTTTTGCACCAAGCTTTTTCAGATATTCTTTGACGAATGCTTGGGGAGACATATCCTTTACGTTTTCAAAATTTTCAAGGATCACATAGTCAGCACCGAGCTCTGTGAATATACGCATTTTTTCTTCCGTATCCGTCAGAAGACCGTCTACGTTTGGCTTCGGGTTTTGGGCAAAGCACCAGACCGCACTTTTCATGCCCGTTTCTCTTGCGTAGCCGATGCAGGCGGTTATTACCGCCCTGTGACCCATGTGAACTCCGTCAAAATTTCCCAGAGCAAGTGACACGTGGGGCAGATTATTAACTTGTTTGCCGCTTTTGAGCTCTGTGATGTTCATATGAAAAATTCCTTAAATTACTTTTATGGCAAAGAGAGGGCATACTTTGCTGCAATAGCCGCAGAGCACACATTTTGTCATGTCTGCGGCGGCTTTTCCGCCTGTAAGAGCGATGGCATTCTGGCCGCATCTTTCGGCACAGGCTCCGCACCCCTCGCAGTAGTCCTCAATAAGCAGGGTGCGTTTCTTTTTTTCAAGAGATGCCGCCGCCTTTTCGGGAAAGACTCTTTTTTCAAAATAGGATATGTTGGCATCTATCTCGTCCTCCGACTGCATACCGACCGCAACAGCGTCAATATGCTCTCTGTCAAGAACGAAATCGAAGGACTCTCCTGCCTTCGCATAGAGATGTCCGCCGCCCAGTGCCTTCATGGCAAAGGTGCCGATGCCGAGAGAGTGAGCCTTTTTTACGGCAATATCCATTTCTTCTATTGTGCCGTCTGCAATTCCTATGCCCTGTCTGTTGAATATGGGGTGGATGACATCGAAGGGAATGCCCCTTTCGGTAAGGGTTGCGACTCCCTTTACTGCGGCAATATGGTGCATGGAAGCACCCACCGCTTTTATTATACCACGGCTTTTACATTCAAAAAGGTATTCGAGAGCCTCCATGTGTCCTCTGAGAGTATCGGCGGACTCCTGCTCATGAAGCATGAATATGTCGATAACGTCACGGTCAAGCTCACGTCTTGCCTGTTCTACCGCTTCTTCGGCAAGCTTTCTTGTATAGGCGTAGGTCTTTGTCGAAATTATCACCTTTTCGGGACTTTTGCATTTTTTCAGCCCCGCCCTTAAAAGATGGTAGTTTTCGTAATACTGTGCCGTATCCGTAAAGGTTATACCTCTGTCAAAGGCGTAGGAGATGACCTCTGCCGCCCTTTCGGCAGGAAGTGCCGCCTGCATGGGACTGACGGTCAGCGAGCCGAGACAAAGTCTCGTCACCGAAAGACCCGTTTTGCCAAGCTTTATTTCCGAAAGGTGCATCAGATCTTGAGGTAGTTCTTGATAAGCTCTTCCATGAGCTCGTCACGGTCAAGCTTGCGGATAAGGCTTCTTGCGTTCTTGTGGTTTGTGATGTAGGTGGGGTCCTCGGAGATGATGTAGCCTACAAGCTGGCTGAGGGGATCATAGCCCTTTTCGCCGAGAGCCTCGTATACTGTGTAAAGGATCTCCTTCATGGACATTTCCTTTTCTTCACGGATGGAAAAAGTCTGAGTCTTCTGGTTCTTATCTTTTGTCATTTTTATTTCCTTTCCCGCATTTATGCGTAGAGAATTATTTTTTGCGTTAAATTTTTATTCCTGTGCTTCGTTTTTGTTTTTCATGTTGAGGTAGATGATGAGAACTGATATGTCAGCGGGGCTGACTCCCGAAATTCTCGTCGCCTGACCGATGGACTCGGGACGGATCTTTGAAAGCTTTTCGGCAGCTTCAAGCCGGAGACCGCCTATTTCTGAGTAGTCTATATCGGAGGGAATGCGGCGGCTTTCAAGCTTTTCCTGCTTTCTTGCCTCGTCTATCTGACGCTTTATGTAGCCCTCGTACTTTATTTCCGTCTGTACTGCCAGCTTCGTTTCTCTTGAAAGCTCAGGGCGATGCTTGTCTACGGGTGCGAGTGCTTCATAGTCAAGCTGGGGACGGCGAAGAAGCTCTGCTGCCTTGACACCTGTGGTAATTTCGGTGCTTCCCGCTTCGGTGAGTATTCTGTTGACCTCTGCCGAGGGAGGAAGAGTCGTCTTCTTCATTCTCTCTATCTCACAGTCGATGAGAGAACGTCTTTCCTTATATTCTCTGTATCTTTCCTCGCTCAGAAGCCCTGCGGCAAGACCGTAATCTGCGAGTCTGTGCTCAGCATTGTCCTGCCTCAGAATAAGACGGAACTCGGAACGGGAGGTCATTATTCTGTAAGGCTCTGCCGTACCCTTGGTCACAAGGTCGTCTATAAGCGTTCCGATATATGAGGAATATCGGGGCAGAATTACGGGAGGAAGCCCTCTGACCTGACAGGCAGCGTTCATTCCCGCCACAAGTCCCTGGCAGGCGGCTTCTTCATATCCCGATGAGCCGTTGAACTGTCCTGCACCGTAGAGACCCTTTATGCTTTTGAACTCAAGGGTCGGATAAAGCTGAGTGGGATCTATGCAATCGTATTCTATGGCGTAGGCAAATCTCATTATCTCTGCGTTTTCAAAGCCCTTCATGGTGCGAAGCATTTTGTACTGCACCTCGGCGGGCAGAGATGAGGAAAAGCCCTGCAGATATATTTCATCGGTACCGAGACCGACAGGCTCAACGAAAAGCTGATGTCTCTCCTTTTCCTTGAAGCGTACTATCTTGTCTTCGATACTGGGACAGTATCTCGGCCCTGTTCCGTGTATCTGACCCGAAAAGAGAGGGGACAGATGGATATTGTCAAGTATGGTTTGGTGGGTCTCATCGTTGGTGTATACGATATGGCAGGGGACCTGCTCTATGCTGTTCAGCTTTTTTTCGTCGGTTCTGTGTGAAAAGGGTGTTATGTAGTCCTCACCGAACTGAAGCTCAAGAGCATCGAAATCGATGGAACGGCGGTGTATTCTGGGCGGAGTTCCCGTTTTGAAGCGTTGCATCACTATGCCGTGCTCCGTGAGGGAGGCTGTGAGCAGACTTGAGGGCAGCATTCCGTCAGGTCCGCTTGTTCTTTTTACCGTTCCCACGTGGGTGGTGCCGCCGAGATAGGTTCCCGTGGATAAAATTACAGCCTTTGCCGTATATTCGCCTCCCGGCTCTGCCATAACGCCTGCGACTCTCTTTTCACCGTGAGCTTCTTCTACAAGTATTTTTGAGACCTCGGCTTGAATGAGGAAAAGGTTTTCCGTGTTTTCAAGGGTCTTTTTCATATTCTGTGTGTATCTGTAGCGGTCTGCCTGCACTCTTTTTGACTGTACCGCCGCACCCTTGCCCGTATTGAGCGTTCGGGACTGTATTGTGACGCCGTCGGCCGCATAGCCCATCTCACCGCCGAGGGCATCTATCTCGAAAACAAGATGGCCCTTGCCCGTTCCTCCGATGGAGGGGTTGCAGGGCATATTGGCAACGCCGTCAAGACCGATGGTGAACAGGGCACATCTGAGACCGCATCTTGCGGCCGCAAGGGCAGCCTCGACACCTGCGTGTCCCGCACCTGCCACTATCACGTCGTAATTTGAAGTGTTACTTTTCATAGCTTCTCCGAAGAACTTATTTTGTGAAAATTCCGAATACCTCCCAGCCGTTGCTTGAGTAAGCGGTCATAATACCGTCGGAACGGTTGGAAATATAGTAATATCTGAGGGGAAGAACAAAATCTCCGTTTGTATCGACAACGCCTGAGTTTCCGTTCTTTGTGACAACTCCCAGTCCCTGATAAAAAGGCTCTGCATTTGAATATTCAGGCTCTGCTATCCAGCGTCCCGTGTAATCCATGTAACCGTAGAGTCCGTTTCTTTCAAGAACCATTATGCCGTCGGAATAACCCTTCAGCGTGTAGCCGTCGGGAATGGGAAATTCCTTTCCGTTGGGATATACGAGCACATCCTTATCCATATTGATCCGGAGCACGCCCCACTCCTCCAGCTGATACTGGTCGTAGGATACCTTGCGAAGCCTTAAAAGACCGTGGTCGAAATAGTAGTGTCCTATGCTGTCAGCCCCTTTTGAGAGAGGGGGCAGAAATCTGTCGCTGCAGTAATCTTTAAGCTCTTTGTTGTAATATACCTTCTTTGATACGAACTGAACCTCGCCTGCGGTGTTTATTACACGAAGCTCCTTGGTCTCGTATTTCTCCTCCTCGCCTGTGTCATCTGTTTCGACTACTGCATATCCCTCGCTGTAGTTGTAGGCAAGAGAATAGGGGAAAGTCTCGTCGATGGCATATATGTCGGCAGGGGTCTGTTTTTCTTCTATGAGTTTGAGCTTTTCCTCTACGGATAAAGCGTTGTATTCGTTTTCAGCCGCAATAATATCCTCAAGCACGGGAAGCTCAGGATCGTCCTCAAGGAAGAAATTCCAGCTCATGAAGTTCACAAGTGCACTCTTTCCGTTCAGGAAGGTGGTGAACTTGGGGCTCATTATGCCGACTCTCTTTATCTTCGTTTTCTTGTCTGCAAGACCGTAGGTGTCGACGAAATCAAAACTCAGTCCTCTGCCGTCTCTTTCCTCCACGTAATCCACCTCGACAAATGACGTGCCTGCAGCAGAGAGGGTATAGTATTTTTTACCCGTAAGGTATACTGCTTTTGCATCAGTTACCGTCTCCTCCCCCGCTTCGTTTGTCTCCACCGCAACGGGAGTTTCGGCATAGTATCTGTAGGTGGTGTAGAACAAAGGCTTTCCGTCCTTGGTTCTCTCAAAGGCGGGAAGGTAGTTCTCGTTGTATTTCATAAGGATATTGCCCGTGTAGTCAAGCAGATAAAGACTCTTTCCCGCATCGTCCATTATTATATATCCCATGTAGGCGTAAAGTGCGGGTCTCTGGGTCGACGTTTCCGTTTCCTCGACTGTTGACATTCTGCCGTCATCGTATTCCGTTATGACGTAGTCACGGGTCAGCATATTGCGGTAACAGTATTTGCTCGGAAGCGTGAAGGAGTATGACATCTTTCCCACCTCGCAGGAGGAGCTGTCATAGGTCGCATCGGTCACGTAATAACCCTCTGCATAAAGCTCATCCGAGCTTCTGAAGGTCCTTTCCGCATACTGCTGTTCGTTTCTGTTTGACACTACCGTGTCGTTGAGGTCGACACTGGGCACTCTGTCAAAATAAATGTCTTCATCCTCTTCGACAGGCTCAGTTTCGTAAGGCTCGGTCTCTTCGGGAATTTCCTCGGTCTCCTTGCCTATATTGAAGAACCTTTCCGCATTGTCTTTCCAGGACTCAGGTCTGGGGATAAATGAAATTTCAAGTATTCCCGTATAGTAAAGTGCAAATACAAACAGAAGCAGAGGGAGTATGAGAGATATGGCAAGAGAGGGCGAAAGGGACTCTCTTTTTTTATTTTCGTCAGAGGAGTCCTTGTAAAGCCATGCCTTATATTTTTCAAAAATCAGCTTAATAAAGCTTTTTACTTTGGATAAAAGCTCTTTGCCTTTGCCTCCGCTTTTTTCCGTCTCTGCCTTTTCTGCCTTTTCGGAAAGCTTTTCTTTGATTTCTTTTTCTTTTTCCTTCTTTTCTTCGGCTTTTGCTTCGATAGCGGCTTCGTTTGCCTTTTCTTCGGGGCTGTTTATATTCGTTTTATTTGTGTCGGAGTGCAGAATGGTGCTGTTTCGGTTCTGCTTATTCTTCTTTTTGTTTTTCTTTTTTCCCATCTGCGTTCCTTTCTGAAATATTCGTTATATACGGTTTCGGCAAAAGAACTTCGCCGTCTGCTTTTAAAATGTTTCGTTTTTATTTGTGATATTTGCTGCCCGTGAGAATGCTCATACAGCGGTACACCGTTTCATAGAGCATAACTCTTGCAAGCTGGTGGGGAAAGGTGAGAGCCGACATTGAAAGCTTTAAATCGGCAAGGGACTTCACCTTGTCGGAGAGTCCGTGAGATGAGCCGATTATAAAACAGATACAGCTTTTTCCCGAAACGGCAGCACCCTCAAGCTTCTCTGCAAGGGTTTCTGAGGAAAACTGCTTTCCTTCGATGCACATGGGTACGATAAAAGCCTTTTTCGGAATTTTTTCAATTATTCTTTCAGCCTCCGCATCAAGAGCCTTTTCAATTTCTTTGGGAGAGGGGTCGTTTTTCAGCTTTTCCTCTTTCAGATTTATCTCGGTCACATTTACTGTACCCGAAAGTCTTTTTTTGTATTCGTCACAGGCACTCTTCCAATGAGCTTCGGACAGAGCACCAAGCGTTATCATGTAAACTTTAAGCATTTTTATCTCGTTTCAAAAGTTTTGAGGGGATGGGGGAACTTTTTCAAAAGTTCCCCTAATTATCCGACTTTAACTAACTTCTGCAACCTCCACCGGAAAGGAGTCCTCCGCACAAACGAGTGGCAGCTCGGAGAAGCCTTCGGAGTCGAGAGCACATCTGACCTCGGAATAGGCGAGGGAGGGGGTATTGTTTTCGGGGGAGAGGTGTGCGAGTGCGAAGGAGCGACAGCCCGCTTTTGCAAGTGTACAGGCAAAAAGTGAGCAGTCCGTGTTGGAAAGGTGACCTCTCTTTGAAAGAATTCTCCGCTTGAGGTCGGGGGGATACGGGCCGTCCTCAAGCATTTCAATATCGTGATTTGCTTCGATTATCACCTTTCGGCATTTTGAGAGGTTGTCCTCGGCACATTTTGTAACGTGGCCCAGGTCGGGGGCGATCCCGACGGTATCACCGTCGGTATCCGCCAGCACGTAGCCAACGTGGTCTGCACTGTCATGGGGCAGAGGAAAGCTTTTTACGGTTATCGATCCCACGGTGACCTCATATTCTGTGGGATGAGCTACAACGTGAGGTGCAATTCTTTCCTTTGAAAGAAGTCTCGGAGAGCTTTTTTCAGACACGTGAACGGGAAATGACCTTTTTGAGAGAAGCACCTCAAGGGCACTTGTATGGTCGCTGTGCTCATGGGTGATGAAGACTGCCGAAATGCCGTCTGCATTACCGCCGACCTCGTCTATGGCACGGCATACGGCACGTGCACTTTTGCCGCAGTCGATAAGTATCTGTGTTCCTTTGTGTCTCACAAGAGTGCAATTGCCCTTGCTTGAGGAAAATAATACGTGAACTATCAATTTCGGGGGTCTCCTTACGCTTTAAAGAACAGTTTCGCCTACAAGGTCGTAATCCATAGCCTCAACTATCTTCACGTCGATGAACTGACCGGGCGTGAACTTTGTTCCTGCGGGGGACACGAAAAATACTTTTCCGTCAATATCGGGAGCGTCCATGTAGGTTCTGCCCACGTAAGTCTCGCTGACAGGGTCGAAATCCTCACAGAGAACGGAGAAGGTCTTTCCCACCATGGAGGCGGAAAATTCCTCGCTTACCGTAAGCTGATGACGCATCAGAATATCGTATCTGTCCTGCTTCACCTGCTCGTCTATCTGGTCTGCCATATCGTAAGCCGCCGTGCCTTCCTCTCTTGAGTACATGAAAGCACCGAAGCGTTCAAACTTCGCTTCAAAAATAAATTCGCAAAGCTTTTCAAAATCCTCCTCAGTCTCTCCGGGGAAGCCGACAATTGCTGTTGAACGGATGATGATACCGGGAATTTCACGGCGGAGTCTCATGACGGCATCTCTGATGCAGTCGCTGTCGCCGTGTCTGTTCATTCTTTTCAGAACAGGGTCGGAGATATGCTGAACGGGAAGATCGATATATTTTACTATTTTGTCGTTGTCTCTTATTTCCGCTATAAGCTCATCCGTTATCTTGTCGGGGTAGCAGTAGAGTATGCGTATACGGGGAATTGAGGTCTCCTCGCTTATTTTTCTGAGAAGTGCGGGAAGTCTGTACTCTCCGTAAAGGTCGATGCCCCAGCAGGTCGTATCCTGTGCAACGATTATGAGCTCTTTAATTCCCATTTCGTCAAGGTCATGAGCCTCCGCTAAAATGCTTTCCTCTGTGCGTGAACGGAATTTTCCTCTTATCGAGGGAATAGCGCAGTAGGTACAGCGGTTACGGCAGCCCTCCGAAATTTTGAGGTAGGCATAGGAGTCGCCTGTGGTAACAATTCTGTCACCGCTGAAATCCACCTCCTCCTGCTCTCTGAAGCAGGAATATTTCTTGCCGTCAAGAACGCTTTCGACGGCTGTGACAATATCATGAATACTTCCGCATCCGATAACGGCATCAACTTCGGGAAGCTCGGCGAGAATTTCTTCTCTGTATCTTTCGGGCAGACAGCCCGCAACGATAATTCCTTTAAGCTCACGGTTCTCCTTGAGCCATGCCACGTCAAGAATGTTGTCTATAGCTTCCTTCTTTGCACTTTCGATAAATGCACAGGTGTTGATTATTACAACGTCGGCTTCCGTTTCGTCGGGTGTTATTTCATAGCCTGCCTCCATAACGTGATGTAGCATAACTTCCGTGTCGACGAGGTTTTTGGGACAGCCCAGAGAAATAAATCCTATTTTTGCCTTCATATCTGAATTTCCTTTTCTTTGTGGTTTATTCGCCTGAAAGTCTTTCAAACGCTTTTTCTATATGGCTTTTGCTGTGCCCCTGTCTTGCAAGGGTGTTTGCCAGCTTGTATTTTTCTTCCTTGGTTTCGGGCGGAGTTTTTGTTTTTTTCAAAAGGGAGTGGTAGGCGGCTTCTTCGTAGTCGCTCTCGTCAACGGAATTTACCGCTTCTTTTACGGTCTCACTTCCGTACCCCTTCGACATAAGATATGCCGCAGCCTTTTTCTTGCCCTGCTTTTTTGTTTTCACGCACAGCTGTGCAATTCTCTGTGCCTGTGAGGCTTCGTCGATATATCGGTGCCGCACCGCATAGTCTGCCGCCGCTTCTGCGTATTCCTTTTCTATTCTGTATTTTGCGGTGAGCTTTGAAACAAGTGCACGTCTGCTGAGATTTCCGTAGGACAGAGCATTCAACGCTTTCAATACAGCCTCGGTCACAAGAGACATTTCGTAAAGAGCGTCAAACTCCTCGCAGTCTATGGTCTTATCCTTCGTGTCGGGGGACACAAAAGGCGGCAAAAATTCTTTGCCTACCGCAAGGGTCACGTCTTCCCCTGTTTCAAGTTCGCAAATCTTTATTATTATCCTGCCCTGAACAGCCAGGGCATTTTTTATAAGATACATGGGTACTTTTGCCTTCCGACTTATATTTTTTCGACGCTTCCGTTTTCCACTCTGAACAGACACACGCCGTCACCGGCAGAGCTGAAAAGCGAGGGCTCGCAGGAGGTGACTATTATCTGTCTGCCCGTGAGAGAGCCGAGAACGAAGCTCTGTCTTTCACGGTCAAGCTCCGAGAGCACGTCGTCGAGGAGAATTACAGGCTCCTCTCCTCCTATCTTTCCCGAAAGAGTTCCTTCGGCAAGCTTCATGGAGAGAGCGAGACTTCTCATTTGTCCCTGAGAGGCGAAGGTCTTTGCATCCTTGCCGTTCAGCCGTATTCTTATATCGTCCTTGTGGACTCCCTTGAGGGTCGCACCGTAACGGATCTCCTTATCCACGTTTTCAAGAAGTGCCGTGTAGAGAGAGTCGGGAGAAATAAATTCCTTTCCCAGCTCCGCTTTGACGGAGGCTTCCATTTCACCTCTGTCAGCACTTTCTCCATCGTCTTCGTTTTCGGACTCATTCTGAACGGTGTCATTGGCACAGGGTCTTGCCGCATGGGTGACGTAGGTGAGCGACGGCTTTTCTCTGCCGTCTGTCATGTCGGAAAAAAGCTTTGTCATCTCCTCGTTGAGCATGGAGATGTAGGTGTATCTGTAGGAGGCTATCCTTGAGCCGCACTCCGCAAGCTGAGAAGCGAAGGTCTCCCAGAGTGCGTTGGGATATTTTTCACCTGATGCCGCATTTTTAAGAGCCGCAGTTCTCTGGGAAAGCAGTCTGTTGTATTTTGCAAGGCAAGTCATATACTCCCTTGAAAGCTGGGATATGGCGATGTCAAGAAAGGTTCTTCTTCCGACAGGACCTGAGCTGACAAGAGAAAGATGTGCCGGGCAGAAAAGAACTGCTCTGAACGACCCTATAAGCTCCGTTATTCCCGATATTGCCGCTTCGTTGCGGAAGACCTTTTTTCTTTCCCTCACATCAGCGGGAATAAAGATCTCAAGATCTGTCTCAAACATAGCTCCGCTTCTCTCGGCACTCATGGAAATGCGGCTGAAGTCCGCACCGAATTTTATCATTTCACGGTCCTTGGCACCTCTGAAGGAGCGTCCTCTTGCAAAATAGTAGACTCCCTCCAAAATATTGCTTTTGCCCTGTGCATTGTTGCCCCAGAGCACGTTTATCCCGTCGGCAAAGCTTATCTCAGCCGTTTCTATATTTCTGAAATTTGTGAAATTTATGCTTTTACATTTCACAGCCGAGTCTCCTTTTGCCGAATTTGAGTCGGATAAGCCGTCTTTTTCTGCCGCAGGGCTTGTCCGTTATATTTTATCATATTTTCGGGCCGCTTTCATTGGTTTTTCAAGGGTACAAAACCCGATTTTTCCTGTTTTTGCACAGTTATCATACACCCGAAAAAAAGACCTATAGGGACTGAACGCTTTCTTTTTTCAAAAAGCATACAGTCCCTAACTGTTATTAAATTTTATTCGTCAAGGTCAAGATCGAGAAGTCTGATGTCGAGCTCATCGTCATCGCCGTCTTCGTCTTCAAAGTCCTCTGCGCCAAGCTGAGCACCCTCCGCCATTTTCGCCTTGATCTTTTCTTCTATTTCCGAAAGAAGTGCCTCGTCTTCTCCGATGACCTTCTTTGCGTTATCCTTGCCCTGTGCAAGTCTTTCTCCGCCGTAGTAGAACCATGAGCCGCTTTTTTCGATAATTCCAAGCTCAATGCCCATGTCGATTATCTCACCCGTTTTGGAAATTCCCTTGCCGTAGATAATGTCGAACTCCGCTGTTTTAAAGGGAGGTGCGACTTTATTTTTTACTATCTTGCATCTTACTCTGTTACCGATTATCTCGCTTCCGTTCTTGAGTGCATCAGCCTTTCTTACGTCAATTCTCACCGATGCGTAGAACTTGAGAGCACGGCCGCCTGTTGTGGTTTCGGGGTTGCCGTACATGACGCCTACCTTTTCACGAAGCTGGTTGATGAAGATGACTACGCAGTTTGAGTCTGAAATAACACCGGAGAGCTTACGGAGTGCCTGCGACATAAGTCTTGCATGAAGACCCACGTGGGATGAACCCATATCACCCTCAAGCTCCTGCTGAGGAACAAGTGCCGCAACGGAGTCGATAACGACGATGTCGATGGCACCTGAGCGTACAAGTGCTTCACAGACCTCAAGAGCCTGCTCGCCGCTGTCCGGCTGCGAAACAAGAAGCTCGTCGATGTTTACACCGAGGTTCTTTGCGTATATGGGGTCAAGTGCGTGCTCCGCATCAATGAATGCGGCCTCGCCGCCTTCCTTCTGTACCTCCGCTATTGCGTGGAGAGCCACCGTAGTCTTACCCGATGATTCAGGGCCGTATATTTCAATTATTCTTCCTTTGGGAAGACCGCCTATTCCGAGAGCAACGTCAAGACCGATAGAACCCGTTGAAACGGAGCTGATATTCATGTTGGCATTCTCGCCCATCTTGATGACCGTGCCCTTACCGAAGCTGCGTTCTATCTGCGAAATGGCTGATTCAAGAGCTTTTTTCTTTGCCGCCTTATCGTCTATGGGTACAACGGCTTCTTTCTTTTTCTTTTTAGGTGCTGCCATTGGTTCTCCTCGCTTATAATATAATTAACCGTATAAATCTATACTAACTTAATAAGATATTATTATTATAATATAATATTTCCCCAAAGTCAATAGGTTTTAGAAAAAAATCCGAACAACTGTTCGTGTTTATTATATATTAATGTAGAAAATTGTTGACAATGGCTGAAAAATTTTTTATTATAAATATATACTATAGGATCTGAGAGGAGACGTCACATGAACGGCAGAAGGAAAATTCTTGGTGCGGCACTCATAAGCTCGGCGGCGGTATTGCTTTTGGGAACAGCTGCAGTAATGCTGGGGACTTTTCTGAATATAAAATACGAAGGCCCCGAGGCAGAGCCCTTCGACACCTTCGGGGAGGACTCTGAAATATATGCGGAAAAAGCTGCCGACACCCTTGCCGAGATACCCGAAACGACTACCGAGCCTGAAACAGAGTCGGAAACAGAGTCGGAAACCGAGGCTGTAACGTGGGCACAGCAGACCGAGGGTACAACTGCAGAGCCGCTTCCCGTCATTTCCACGTCGGAGCGTGTTATCGATGCTTTGGGCGAGGATACCGTAAGCTATCTCATGAGTCTTGACAACACTCCGAGAGGCTGGGGGCAGGGCGTAAACGTAGATGAAAAGAACAGACCTCAGGGAGCGCTGTGGGCACAAAATCAGTACGGCGCCTACGGTTCAAAATACATAATGGAGGACGCCTCAAATATGTATCTCACCTTTGACGAGGGATACGAAAACGGCTATACGCCTCTTATTCTGGATACTCTCAGAGACAAGGGAGTTTCCGCTGTATTTTTCGTAACTCTCAGCTATGCAAAGAGCAATCCCGATCTTATATGGCGTATGATAAACGAGGGACACATCGTGGGAAATCACAGTGCATACCACGGTTCACTTCCAAATGAAAGCCTTGAGGATGCCTACGACGAGGTGAAGATACTTCACGACTACATATATGAAAATTTCGGCTACACCATGAGTCTTTTCAGATTTCCTCAGGGTGAGTCAAGTGACAGAACACAGGCACTTCTTTCGGAAATGGGATATACCTCTCTGTTCTGGAGCTACGCATACAGAGACTGGGAAACGGCAAATCAGCCCGACCCCGCCTCCTCCCTTGATAAGCTGACAAATATTGCACATCCCGGAGCACTTATTCTCCTCCATGCAGTATCCTCCACCAATACGGAAATACTTCCCGCACTTATTGATAATTACAGAAGTATGGGATACACCCTTGCACCCTTTCCCGTAAACTGAGATTTTTACGAACGGAATTGTAGATAATTACCTGAAAATCCTTGTTGCTTTTATAATGACGGAAAACGGAGGTTTTGTCATTGTCCGTTTTTATGAAGCAAACTTACTTGCCCATACGGATAAAAAATCGGCACAGCTATTTGCTGTGCCGATGTGTTTTTTGTGAAGGTTCCTCAAGTGTTCCGTAAGGAATTGCTTGGGGTTCTATTATGGATTCTTATTTTTTACAAGTCTTTTTTTAACTGCAGATATACCTTTGCCGATACGTGTTACCGTGAAGAAAGCCTCGGAGGGAGGAAGCGGGCGGCGCTGATAGTAAAGGTTTGCGGCGGCCTCCGTAAGACCGATGGCAAGGGCAAATGAAAACATTCCTTTGACTGTAAGGGTCGGTATGTCGGTAAGACCCATGACGGCAAAGCCGATAATGAAGCACTCTATGGAAAGGCCCATTTTGGGAGCGCTTGAACGGCCGATAAGCATGATTCCTTTGCGGAGAGTGGACAGATGTATCCAGACGTACAGAAGAAGCAGTATGAGACCGCCCTCCATAAGAGTCTGGAGATAGAAATTGTGAGTATGGAAAATGGGAATACCTGCTTCGTTGATAATAAGCTTTATGTTTTCGTAGCCTGCGGCATAGCCCTCAAGAGGATTTTTAACGATGAGTCTCAGGGTGGATATCCATGCGTCAAAGCGGAGTCTGGTGGATTCCTCAACCGCACCCTGTGTCAAAGCGGATTCAAAGAATTTCATGGCTGAGTCAAGCAGAGAGCCTTCGTAGTCTACGCCCTTGCTCGAAAAGTCGCTGAATACTCCCGAAATGAATTCTCCTATGCCGTCAAGAGACAGAAATCTTGTGTAGACCGACGAAGGAATTATAAGTATTATGATAACTGCACCGATAACTATGAAGCGAAGCTTCTTGATGTGATAAAATCCGTACATCAGAAGAATTATTATAAGTGCAAGATATACTCCTCTTGAGAAGGAAAACAGAGTTCCGAAAAATGCAAGAGGTACGAGGACTCTGCTTGCGTTGTGACGGGCATCCTTTCTGTGACTGCAGGCAAAATAAAGCCCGAAGGGAAGAAGCATACCCATAGACTGTGCAAAAACGTTGGGGTTGCAGAAGGTGGAGGCGGCTCTGTCACCTCTGTAGTATGAGAGACTTTGACCGAAAAGCCCGAGAATGCGGTTGTCAAAGCTTTCCCAGAAGGACATACTTATGTCAAAGCCGAGGGTAGAACCGATGAGGAACTGACCGCCCGCAATAATTCCGTTTACAGCGACTGCGACCGTGACGGCGAAGATCGTCATTTCAAGCCGACGTCTGTTTGTTATGACCGTAACAAGCGACGTATACGTCAATATGACGGCTATCCACAGAAGAATGGAACCAACTGTCGACAGAATATGACGTGAATAAAAAAGACCGATGCACATGAACAGAAGAATGAGAGTCATCGGCTCAGCCATGGTGCCCATGTATATGCCGCCGTGTCCCGATTTTTTCGCTCTTGTCGCCTCACGCATTGCGGCGGCGAAGCCGAGTATGAGAAAGACAGGTGTGATGTATTCGGGGACGATAAGTCCGATGCAAAGATAGAGAACAGCTCTTATCCAGGGCTGCTTCAGTCTGCGAAGCTGTATTTTTGCAAATCTCTTTACCGTCATGGTCACACCTCCTTTCAGTATACTCATTCTGCGTGTCAGGCGAGATCGCTTCTGTTTCTGTTTTTGGTTAGAAAATCTTCGAGGATTATGGTGGCGGAAAGCTCGTCTACGGAGTCCTTACGCTTTTTGCCTCTTATGTTTGCTTCGGACAGGAAATTGTGTGCCGAAACCGTGGTGAGCCTTTCGTCATAAAGCTCAACGGGGAGCGAGGAAAATTCCTCAAGAAGTGCGGCAAATGCACGGCACTTTTCGCTTCTTATGCCTTCAGTTCCGTTCATGTTTATGGGGTTTCCCACAACGATGAGCCCCGCACCTCTTTTTTTTGCTTCCTCGGCAACGGCCATGGCAGTCTTCTTCATGCCTTCGCATTTTACACAGCCTGCACCGACCGCAAGCATACCGAGTTTGTCACATACGGCAAGGCCTGTTCTTGCATCGCCGTAGTCTACAGCCATAATTATTTTCATACGTTTATCCTATTCTATTACCGTTCTGATGTTTTTAGTATCTCTTTCTGCCGGAAAGAGCACAATATGCACAATTATAGTCATTATACTATATAAAGTACAAATTGTCAACTTTTGAAAAAGAAAGGGGGCTGTAAAAAAACTCGTTAGTTTTTTTACAGCCCCTTTGTGGGGATAGGAAAAAATGCGCAGAATCAACAAACTGAGCCAAAACAACGCTTTTGCGTTGTTTTGGGATACCCGAAGGCGTACAAAGGTACGTCGAGCG
>JAZSLF010000037.1:0-12173 GCA_045535205.1 Eubacteriales bacterium | reverse complement strand
GACGGTCTTTCGGGAGCATACGAGATATGCGAAAAAGAGGTGTCATCTGACAGTATAATAGAGTCCATAGTGAATATAAAGAAAAAAGAAGCACTTGAAAGGGGTATCAACATTGAATATGAATACCGACACTTGAGAGATCTGAAAGTATCTTCAATGGATATTGCGATCGTGCTTGGAAATGCTCTCGACAACGCCATAGAAGCCTGCACCGAAACGGGTACAAAACAAGCTGAAATTACCCTGTACGTTGCACTCAAGGGCGAAACACTTGTAATACTTATTAAAAATCCCGTAAAGGATAACGTAGACGTTAAAAATCTTATCACCAAAAAGGAAAACGCAGAGCGTCACGGCTTCGGTGTGCTGAGCATGAAAGAGATCGCAAATAAATACGATGGCGACGTTGTATTCAAATGCGAGGACAATCTGTTCACCACCACCATAGTTATGAATAATATTAAGCTGTAAAAATAGAGCTTTATATAACTCATACGGGCGGCCGTTTTGCCTGTTTCAAATTTAAACGGAGGAGTTTTATGAATATAATCGTTGAATCGGTAAATGCATTATTATATATGTATATCGGATATGTTTATTTCTCCACTTTTTCGGTGGGGGGTAAAACAAAACCACTAATTTCGTTGATTTTAAATATCGTATATTCAATTATTCTTACTGTTAGTTTATTGCTTTTCAAGGGTACTTTGCTTTTGTATATTCCTATGATCGCTGTTACGGTTGCTATATCCCTTATGTTTAACAGTAAAATAATAAATAAGATTCTATGTTCGTGCTTGTATTTGGCGATCAACAGTATAGTTGAGGTTTTGGTCAGTATTTCTATTTCCACGGTATTTCAAACCGGTATAGAAGTGTTCAGAAACTACTCCCCATACCATATTTACGGTATGCTTATCTCAAAATTTATTGTTTTTCTGATAATACTGTTTATACGCATAAAAAAACAGAACACTCTTTTACGGCAGTTTAAAGGTAAATATTTAAGTGTTTTTCTTATACCTATATCCACATTAATACTTACAGCCCTGCAATGTGCTCTTTTTGTTAAGTATCCCGACCAGGATGTGATAATTAAGATTTTTATAATAATATCATATACACTCTTGATAGTAGCCAATATTATTGTATTTGATTTCATTGATTCTTTGTATAAAAACCTGTTATATGAAAGCAAACTGAACACAGCAGACGAAATTATTTCAAGTCAAACTCAGCAGTATCAGGCGTTTGCGGATTACAGTAATGATTTAATGAAGATAAGACATGACCATAGGAATTTTTGCATAGGAATGATAACCATGCTAAAGTCCGGAGATATTGAATCAGCTATTCATAAGATTTCATCTGAGCTTGATTTATGTTCTGATGATTCATTTATACCCAAGAACACAATTCAAACGTTAATTGATATAAAAAGCAGGGAGGCAAGCTCTAAAAATATAAAGCTTGAGTATGCTTGTCACGGATTAAACAATATAAAAATATCTTCGATAGATCTGTCTATAATCGTCGGTAATGCTTTGGATAATGCAATTGAGGCTTGTGAACGTATAGATTGCGATATTTATAAGGAGATCAGTATTTCGGTAATAGTAAAAAACAACAACATTGTTATTAATATTAAAAATCCTACTTCTGAAAACATAGATATTAATAATTTGATTACTTCAAAAAAACACATAAAAGGGCATCACGGTATAGGAATTATCAGCATGAGAAAAATTGCCGATAAATATAGCGGCGAGGTTGTATTTAAGTGTGAGGACAAGCTGTTTACCACGACCATAGTTATTAGTAATACAAATTAGTAAAACGACCCGCCAAACGCAATTTTAATTGCGTTTGGCGGGTTGGGTTTTATTTTTCTTCGGGGAACATTTCGTAGTATGCCTTTATCCATTCTCTTGCGATAAGCTCGTGACCTGCAGGGGAGGGATGAACCCCGTCTTCAAGCCAGTATGCAACGCCTGTTTTTTCGGAAGCGGCATCAAACTTATCCTGAAGTGTTACGAATTTAAGAGAATACTTTTCCGCTGTCTCTTTTGCGATCTGACGGCGAATGTCAACTTCTCGGCGGAACGTTTCCCACTTGTCAGGCTTATCTTCTGTGGAGCGTGTGTTATATTCTTCCATAACAAAAGGCTCAATAAGCATGATCTTAACGTCGGGAACAGCGGCGAGAGTTTCTTCAATTATGGAGCCCAGAACCTTTTCGTAAGTCTCGGGAGTTTCGCCCCAGTTGTAATCAATACCGTGCCATACGTCGTTTACGCCCACAAGAAGACTCATGCAATAAGGGTTTTCGTCAATGATGTCTTCTTTTATTCTTGCATATACGTCGGTACTTTTCTGCCCCGCAATACCTCTGTTGATAAAATTATACTCGCCGGGATGGTTAAATCCCATTTCACCTGCAACCATGATTGCAAAGCCGCTTCCCATGTGATCGGGGAATTCTCTGAATCTTTGGGATTCTGTTATGGAATCTCCTTGAAAAAGAATGTTTTTTGCCACTATAAGTACCTCACAAGGTTTATTTTTACTAAAATAATAATACAATATTTAAGAGCGATTGTAAAGTATTATACTGTTTTTTTCGGTGTCACAGAAACAATTTTCCCGTATCTCTTGATTTATTTAGATATTTGCTTTATAATATTATAAATAATTTGGAATTTTAACGTTCCGGCAAAATGCCAGGAGGATATATAATGAACGAATACAAGATCGAAACAAAATGTATACAGGAGGGTTATAAACCCGGAAACGGCGAGCCGAGAATTCTTCCTATTTATCAGAGCACAACTTATAAATATGATTCTTCCGAGCATCTCGGCGATCTTTTTGATCTGAAGGCACCCGGACATATGTATACGAGAATTTCCAATCCTACAGTTGACTTTGTGGAACAGAAAATAGCTTCTCTTGAAGGCGGTGTAGGTGCTATGTGTACCTCATCCGGTCAGGCAGCAAGCACAGCGGCAATTCTCAATATCACAAATTCAGGCGACAACTTCATTTGTCTTTCTACAATATACGGCGGCACTATAAACCTTTTTGCAGTTACCTTCAAAAGACTCGGTGTAGAAGTTCGTTTCGTAAATCAGAGCATGAGCGATGAAGAAATAGAAGCACTTTTTGACGACAGAACGAGACTTGTTTTCGGTGAAACTATTGCAAACCCTGCTCTTACTGTTCTTGATATTGAACGCTTTGCTACTATTGCCCATAAGCATAACGTTCCCCTTATTGTAGATAATACCTTTGCAACACCTGTTCTCTGCAGACCCTTTGAATACGGTGCTGACATCGTAATGCACTCAACTACGAAGTATATGGACGGCCATGCAAGTGTAGTCGGCGGAGTTATCATTGACAGCGGTAATTTTGACTGGGAAGCTGCAGGGAAGTATCCTGAGCTTACTGAGCCCGACGAATCTTACCACGGTGTAGTTTACACAAGAGATTTCGGAAAGAGTGCATATATCACTAAGGCGAGAGTTCAGCTTATGAGAGACCTCGGTGTTACACCTCAGCCCATGACGGCATTTATTCTTAATCTCGGTCTTGAAACACTTGCTCTGCGTATGGAAAGACATTGTTCCAATGCTCTTGAGGTTGCAAAGTATCTTGAGAATAACGAAAACGTGTCCTGGATAAACTATCCCGCACTTGAAAGCTCAGATCAGTATGAGCTTACACAAAAGTATCTTCCGAAGGGCACCTGCGGTGTTATTTCTTTCGGTGTCAAGGGCGGCAGAGAAGCGGCTGTCAAGTTTATGAACGCTCTTAAAATGGCCGCTATCGTCGTTCACGTTGCAGATGCACGTACTTCTGTGCTTCATCCTGCAAGTACAACCCACCGTCAGCTTACCGACGAACAGCTTGTTGATGCAGGCATCACACCCGATCTTATCAGACTTTCGGTCGGCATTGAACACGTTGATGATATTATTGCCGATATTGAACAGGCTTTTAATGCTATAAAATAAAACTTGGAGGTAATATAAATTGCCTATCAAAATACCCAATCTTTTACCGGCTACCACAGTTCTTCAAAACGAGAATATATTTGTAATGACGGAAACGAGAGCCATGACTCAGGATATTCGTCCTCTGCAAATTCTGCTTCTCAATCTGATGCCTAAAAAAATTGTTACCGAGACACAGTTTGCAAGACTTCTCGGAAACACTCCGCTTCAGATAGAGCTTGAGCTTATACACACCAAGACCCACAAGTCAAAGAACACTTCTGCAGAGCACATGCTGTCTTTCTACAAAACATTCGACGACATTAAGGACCGCAATTTTGACGGACTTATCATTACGGGAGCTCCCGTTGAGCTTATGGAATTTGAAGAAGTCGAATATTGGGAGGAGCTGTGCGAAATAATGGAATGGAGCAAAACTCACGTTACGAGTACACTTCATATCTGCTGGGGTGCACAGGCAGGTCTTTACTATCATTACGGCATCAAAAAGCATAAGCTTGACGCCAAGCTTTTCGGTGTTTTCGACCATGTTGTTGACCATAAGAGCTCAATATTGTTCAGAGGCTTTGATGACGTATTTCCCGTTCCTCATTCAAGACACACAACAGTTTACAGAAGCGATATTGAAAATGTTCCCGAGCTCAAGATCCTTTCTTCTTCCGAAAAAGCAGGTATCTATACCGTAGCGACGGCAAGAGGCAAGCAGGTTTTTGTTACGGGGCATTCAGAATATGACAGAGATACCTTAAAGCTTGAATACGAAAGAGATAAGGCACTCGGTCTTCCCATTGAAGTGCCGGAAAACTATTTTCCCGATGATGACGATACCAAGGAGCCTATAGTAAAATGGAGAGGCCATGCAAATCTTCTGTTTTCCAATTGGCTTAACTATTTCGTATATCAGACAACACCTTACGATATAACAGAGATAAATTAATACGAGGACCCCTTTACGAGAATCCCTTACCTATTAGAAGGGCTGTAGAAAACAACGAGTTTTTTACAGCCCTTTACACGTTCAGTATTCAGTATGACAAGTCAGATATTTTCTGAGTGAAAGAATGTCCGAAAGCTCAAAGCTTTTATTTGACGACATATCTGCATTAAGCAGCGAAAGCTCTGTCAATTCCTCAAGCCCTGCAAGGCATTTTCGCATAAGCAGAATATCCTTCATATCTGTTTTCAAGTCTCCGTTTGCATCACCGTTTGCGGTGTAATCTCCTTTGAGAACTATGATAAGACCTCTGCCCAGCTTATTTATAGCATAGGAAACAGTCCCGGTAAGACCAACGTCACTTATCATATTGATGACGTCTACCTTAAAATCGGATATAAACGTGTCGGGATCGCCTGTTACGTAGATCCTTCCGATAAGACCTCCACGCTTTAAAGTGTCAACGCATATGTCAGACGTATATACAGCTGTTTCCCAATTATTTATCTTGAAATAATTGTTTTCTGTTGCGTCGCACAATGGCATATATGCCGCAAAGCTTTCATTGATAATGTGATCTTCGGCAAGCTGTTCGGTAGTAATATTGAAATATGTGTAAAAAATAAATTCCGTACTGTTTCCCTGGTCGTCCCAGGTGATGTCGGTATAGTACCAATCTCCGTCAAGCTTTACTATATTCCACGCATGAGGAACTGTAGTATTCTGACCGGGAATGTCGCTTTGACCTGTTACTGTCCAGGCTTCTATGCCAAGCTGCGACAAAAGAAGCTGATATGCCCTTGCGTAGCCTGCACAAACAGCCTTATTTTCAACCAATGCACCGTAAGCACTCTGGTCATTGTCTGTTTCAACGTAATCTGTGGAAAGGCATATCCTGTCATGAAGAACCTTGGAAATTTTATAATCGCTTTTGCCCTCAAGTCCCGCCGTCATTTGATCGATTTCCGCTTCAAGCTTTGTTTTTGCAGCAGCAAGAGCCGAGCCTGACAGAACATATTGAGGTACTATGTATATAACGTAGGTTGACGAAGCTATAGAGCATGAACTTCCGAGCCAAAAATATTCGGGATAGTCGCACATAACGATATTGTAAACAACTGTAAGCTCTGCTCTTGTTACGTATATACCGCTGTAGCTGAGATATATTTTTGAGCTTGATGACTCAAAGCCGTTTGCTATAGTGTCATAGGCTTTCAAAAGGTTATCAGCGTTTTCCATATTATAAAGAAGCTTTTTACCGAAGCGGTCACCATCGGATACCTCGGCTACCGTTTCTTCGGTTGATACGGAATTTACAGCTGCATAATTGAAATCAAGTACGTCTATCGTTTCAAATGTAACAGGCTCATAGCAAGCGTAAACAGGAAAATTAACAGAGAAAAACAGAGTTGTAATCAGCAGAACATATGAAATTACTTTGTATATGTTTTTCATATTAATATCCTTTCTTGTGATTTTAATTAAAGCATATCCGCATCGTAGTGTGCACGTTCTCCTCCGATAAACTTGGGGCGAACTCTTGCGGCGAGAACAACGGCATTACCTATTCTGTTATTTACAAGTCTGACGGGAACCGCAACCTTTTTCAGATGCATTCCGATAAGTGTATATCCTATGTCAAGTCCTGCATCGGCTTTGATCTCCTCGACGGCAACAGGCTTGTCAAATGCTTCGTATGCCGCCGCAGCAAATGATCCTCCCGCTTTCGGAACAGGTCTTACGTTTACGTGTTCCAAATAGGGAACAGCCGTTTTTTCTACGATAACGGCTCTGTTAAGGTGCTCACAGCATTGTGCGGCAACGTATATTCCTTTTGGCTTGCATACGCTCAGAATTCCGTCAAGAACTGCTTTTGCAGTATCGGGTGAGGATGATGAACCGATCTTTTCACCTATGATCTCGCTGCTTGAGCATCCAATAATAAGAATGGATTTTTCATCAAGCTTTGCCGCTTCGATTATTTCTTCTGCCGCAGCGGCACTTTGTTTTCGTATGATTTCCAGGTTCATATAAAACACCTCGCTAAATTAACAAAATTTATATAAAGGGGTTGCAAAATCAATTTTAATATGCTATACTACGTGAGTAATGAAGGCGTAGCTCAGTTGGTTAGAGTACCTGCTTGACATGCAGGGGGTCGGTGGTTCGAGTCCACTCGTCTTCACCATACGGATACCGTTCACACAAGTGGGCGGTTTTTTCATTAACTATAGTGCTGAAACAGTTTTAAGAAGACCCTCGCACCCTTCATAAATATCTCTGAATGCTATATCAAATCTATCACTGTACCAAGGGTCAGAAACATCTGTGTTTTTACCTGCAAATTCCATAAGCTTTCTGATCTTGTTTCCGGGGTCTCCGCCGAAGATCCGATGCATATTTCTGATGTTTGCACTGTCCATGCCGATAAAAAGATCATATTTGTCATAATCTTCTTTAGTCAGCTGAACAGCACGTTTTTTTTCGCAAGAAAGCCCGTGAGCTTCAAGCTCTGCTTTTGCGGGCGGGTATACGGGATTTCCGACCCCGTGCCATATTTCCTCGGAGCTGGTGGCGCTTGAGCATACCTCGTATGCTTCAGAAAGACCGCAGTCTGTAAGCATTTTTTTGAATATAAATTCAGCCATTGGGCTGCGGCATATATTGCCGTGGCATACAAACATTATTTTTATCATAATAAGTAGTACAGAATAGACCGCAAAAGCGGTCTATTTCTTTATAGATTATAGATTTCGGTATATTTTTCCGTCAGATAATTTACGTAATAGTCCGGAGAGAATTCTTCGCCTGTAGCAAGTAAAATAAGCTCTTTCGGATATTTTGATGCACCGAACCTGTGAAGCTTTTCCTTGAGCCAAGCAGCAATTTCAGAGATAGTGTCACTTGAAATAGCTTTTTCCATATCAATATCCTTTGACATGGCGTGATATATCTGCGCCGCATAAGCAGAACCGAGAGCATATGTGGGGAAGTAACCGAGCATACCGTTTGCCCAATGTACGTCCTGAAGGCATCCTTCCTTATCGGAGGGAACGTCAACTCCTAAATATTCTTTATATTTTTTGTTCCAAGCATCAGGAACATCCTTTGCATTAAGCTTTCCCGACATTATATCTTTTTCGATCTCATAACGTATTAGAACGTGAATGGGATAGGTAACCTCGTCGGCTTCCGTGCGGATAAGTGAGCACTTTACCGTATTGACCGCTTTATAAATATCTTCGGGTGTGGCATCACCAAGCTCATTTGGGAACAGTTCTTTTAATTTCGGCGTATGTGCCTTCCAGAACGGGAGACTTCTTCCGATCATGTTTTCCATAAGTCTTGACTGACTTTCGTGAAGGGCAAGACTGGCACCGCCCGAACATCCCGTGCCTTCAAATTTGTCATCGATCTGAAGCTCATAAAGTCCGTGACCCATTTCGTGAATGGCAGAAAATATGGAAGAAAACAAATTATCTTCGTAATAGTGATTTGTAATTCTAACGTCGTGGTTGCCGTTACTGGCGGTAAAGGGATGCTCACTTTCAAGAATGACGGTATATTCGGGATCAAAGCACATTACGTTCTGCAAATATTTGCAAAACTCACGCTGCTTCTCAGCAGGGAAATACTTCATCTCAAGTGTTGTCGGCATAGATGCCTGTTTTTCTGTTATCTCTTTGATAAGAGGTACTAATTTTTCTTTTACCGTATTGAAAAACAGATCGTAATCCTTTGCTGTATAGCCGTGTTCATAGCTGTCTATAAGAACGTCATATCCTTCCAAGCCGTCTTTTGCTAACCAATTAACATACTTTCTGTTAAAATCAAAGATCTTATCAAGGTAGGGCTCAAATTTTGAGAAATCATCGGAAAGCTTTGCATCTACATAAACGGGATATGCATTGTTTATAAGCTCAGAAAAGGCAATATATTCATCCTTTGGAATTTTTCTCATGTCATCAATTTCTTTATATGTGATTTCAATTTCATGAGCAAAATCCTCATCAAGAAGTGCTGGATTTGCGTGAAGGAATTCAACGGCATTATTGTATTCTTCTGAGGTAGTAAGGTCATATTGCATAGCAGAAAGTGAAGCGATCTGCTTTGAGCGATAGGGCATACTGCCTCTGGGTGCAGTTCCTGTTTCAATATCAAGTGAAGAAAGATAAAACGCAAGATTTAAAGCGTTTGTTTTTTCTCTTATTTCATAGAACGTATTTTTTGCACTTTCCAAATTCATAGTATAATACCTTTCTGAAATAACGCTTAAATTATTTGCAGTTATATACAAAATATCCTGCGGCTTCACCGATAGGTACTTTGTCTTCAAGAAGCTTTTTGTATACCTTTTGAAGCATTGTTTTTGCGGGAAGCTTTGAGGGATCTCCGTCATAATCTTCTATAGGGAAGATCCTCCATATATCTTCATCACTCTCGTTGGTTGAGAAAACGTTAAAACGTTTTGCAAAATGCACGATGTTAGAGCTTTCGGGTAGCTTATCCATGTGACATGGATGAAGCATCCATGAATGACAATGAAATACGATCTTGTCTTTGCCAAACAGTTTTGAGTAGTATTCAGCAGCTTGTTTTATGGAATTATCCACTTCTTCGTCAGTCAGCGGTACGTCCTTTTCAGAGGGGATGTGAATGTTAACTATATCGTCACCCTGCTTAATGGTAATTTCGGGTGTTTCCATATTGAAATATGAAGTATAGCTTTCAAACTGAAGTCTGCCCATAGCAGCTCTGTTTCCCGCATACCAACGGGCATACCAGTTTACAAACGTTCCGCAAACACCGTATCTTGTTTTGCATTCCTCGTTTTTAAAGGTGAAATCCTTCATTGAGCGAAGCCATATCTCTTTTGAAAAGCCGTTCTTTTCAAAAGCAGGATATGAGTAAGCGGCAGCACATAGATGTCCCATAAGAAAATCGGTACGCTTGTTTGTATGTATGTGTTCACCTGCCTGCTCTATAGCTCCGATATACGTGAAATAGTCAAACCATTCTCCGTTCTTGTATCTTTCGATATGGGGATAGAGAAGCTCAATGGCTTTAGGATGAGTCATTATGGTATCGAAGGATTTTGTAAGCGTTTCAATATCATCTGAGGGGAACTTCAAAAGATTTATAAAGTCTATAAAATCTTTGCGGAGAGAGGAGGTCATATTTTAGATGCCTCCGCAAGAATTTTTTCACAAAATTCAACAGATCTGAGAGAGCTTTCGGGCAGAGCATACTCAGGCTTCAAACCGTTTTCAACACAGTAGACGAAATATGTGAGCTCTCTTACGTAGCCGTCAAGGTTTTCGCATTCAACGCCGATATAAAGCTCGGGGGAGTTTGTGTCGGGTGTGATCTCGTTTCCGTTTACCTTGAACTGTTCTCCTTCTGCTGTGATTACACCGTTTTCAAAGATAGCGGTAAATCCTGCGTGGAAGGGCATGGCATCTCCGTACCATCCGCCTTCTGCAATTATTGATTTATCCGGATAACTCATGTAGCAAGAAATTGATTCGGTTTCGTTTTTCCATGTAAAGTGAGATGCTTTGAAGCTTTCGGGAAGGCCGAACATCCATTGGATGAAATCAATATCGTGAATGGAAAGATCGATTACAGCACCACCGCTTCTTTCAGGCTGAAGCATCCAGTTTTCAGCACTCCAGCGGGGCGTAAAGCTGTTTCTGTGTGCTGTATACTTGACAAGTTTTCCAAATCTGTTTTCTTCTATCGTGTTTTTGAGATAAGAATAGGGAGCCATAAATCTTACGACCTGAGCGATCATAAGAGCTTTGCCGTATTTATCTCTTGCTTCGATCATCTTTTTACAGTCGTCGCTGTTTAACGCCATAGGCTTTTCACAAATTACGTGACAGCCCATTTCAAATGCTTTGATGGTAAGCTCTGCGTGTGTGTCTGTGGGTGTTACGATGTCAACAAAATCGGGCTTTTCTTTTTCGATAAGCTCAACCATGTTATCGTATACGGGAATATCAAGCTCAAAATCAGTTACAGTCTGCTTTGCCTGATCAAGTCTAATATCACAAATTGCGATAATTTCAGCATTCTTTACACTACGGTAGCAAGCAAGGTGATTTCTGCCCATTCCGCCTACGCCGATAATTGCACCTTTAAGCATTTTTAATATCCTCCATAATCTTCTCAAAATATTCTTTTGCGAAAAGAATATCTCTGATCTGTTCTTCGCCGACTATTTCACGTTCGATTATAATATTTCCGTCAAATCCGAGTGACTTGAGACCGCCGATAAGTGCAGGGAAGTCAACTTTACCGTCACCTATCTTTACTTCGCTTCCGAGCTCGTTACCTCCAGTTGGATATACACCGTCTTTTCCGTGTACTTCCATAACGTATTTTCCGAATACGTCAAGGGCATCGACGGGGTTTGCTTTTCCGTACATAACGAGATTTGCAGGGTCAAGGTTAATACCGAGATTGCCCGTGCCGACAGCCTCAATGGTACGAAGGAGAGTAACAGGAGTTTCCTGTCCTGTTTCAAACATGAGTTCAATTCCTTTTTCGAGACAGTATTCAGCCACTTCCTTGATTGCTTCTACAACCTCTGCAAACTGAGGGTTAGAAGGATTTTCGGGTAAAAATCCCATGTGTGTGGCAACTCTTTTGATACCGAGCCAAGCGGCAAAATCAACACCGCATTTGAGATCGTAAATCCTGTCTTTTCTGTATGCTTCGGGAACGAGACCGAGTGTGTCGGGTCCTTCTGTGAAATTCCAAGCTCTCGGACCGGACCAGCCTCTCCACACGGCAGAGATCTCAATGCCTTCTTTTTCAGCTTCGTTTTTTACGTCACGTGCAAGTTCTTCCGTGAGAACTGCAGAGTCGTCCCAAGCGTTGAACTGACACGTGTGAATGCCGTATTCGTTTAATTTTTTAAATTCCTCTTTGTAGTTGTGCAGAGGAACGATTACACCAATTTTCATACCATATTACCTCTTGAAAATATATTTTATATTTAAATATACTATATCATTTAATTTATGAAGTGTCAATAAAATATACTATATTTATGTAAAAAGACAGAGCTCTGTCAGCTCTGCCTTTTAAATGTTTAACGTTTGTTTTTCAGATGAAGCTGATATATTTCTTCCGTTGCAAAAGCAAGTTTCGTAACTACGTTTTCTTTCTTGGGATAACAGTAGAAGGAATCGTTTTCCGTAGAAATATCAACACAG
>JAZSLF010000133.1:0-6086 GCA_045535205.1 Eubacteriales bacterium | reverse complement strand
GAGCTTCGCCGAAAGCGAAGCTCAGACGATATATTTGCCTATGGCAAATCCGATATATTGAATAAGCTTCAATACGATATACCGAAGCAGAAGCTTCGGTGCGATATGTTTGCCTTTAGCAAACATGGAGGCGGAATGCAGAGGTGCAAAATTTTGCGGCTCTTCGTTCCGCTTTTTGCATGGTTAAATTCTGTATCCGACCGCAAAATCGGCCTGAAAATGCTTCCAAAAAGCCAAAAATTGCTTCGATTTTTAATTTGTATTAAGGTTTTCGCTTTGGGCATAAATATAAATATTGAACAAAAAAAGCATGAGAAATTTATAAAAAATACTGAAAAGCTATTGAAAAAGTAGAAAAAAAGGTGTAAAATATGTTCAGTATATACAATAGAATTTCAATTTTGATTGTGCTTGAACAAATAAGGAGAGAAGAATATGTCAAATCGTCTGTTTCAAGGAATAGTATATCAGATGCGTGATGCGGTAGACCGCATTATCGGTGTTGTTGATGAGACCGGTGTGGTTATTGCCTGCAGCGATCTTTCAAAAATCGGTGAAACAAGACAGGCGGCCAGAGACGAGCTTATCTATTCTACTGACAGCGTAGCTGTAGGCGGATATACATACCGTCCCGTAGGAAGTGCGTCTAAAATAGAGTATTCCGTATTTGTTGAGGGCGAGGATAACGTGGCGGCAAGATATGCGGCTGTTCTTTCCGTATCTCTTTCCAACATCAAGAGTCTCTATGATGAAAAGTATGATAAAAACTCATTTATCAGAAATATCATTCTTGATAACATTCTTCCCAGCGATATATACGTAAAGAGCAAGGAGCTCCGCTTCAATACAGAGGAAACGAGAGTTGTTTTCCTTATCAGATTTGCTGAAAAGACAGATGTTCTCCCCTATGATATCGTTCAGAATATATTCCCTGACAAGAACAAGGATTACGTTGTCAGCGTAGGCGAAAAGGATATTGCTCTCGTCAAGGAAATGAAAAATGCTTCCGACATAAAGAAGATAGAGAAGCTGGCTAAATCAATAGCTGACACAATAAGCTCCGAATTCTATATCCGTGTTTCCATCGGTATCGGTACAGCTGTTGACAACATAAAGGATCTTGCCCGTTCCTATAAGGAAGCTCAGGTTGCCCTTGAGGTCGGAAAGGTGTTTGATACCGAGAAGAATATCATCAGCTATGAGAACCTCGGAATAGGCAGACTCATCTATCAGCTTCCCACAACACTTTGCGAAATGTTCCTGCAGGAAGTTTTCAAAAACGGTTCTCTTGACAGCCTTGACCGTGAAACGTTAATGACCATTCAGAGCTTCTTTGAAAATAATCTGAACGTTTCCGAAACGTCGAGAAAGCTGTTCGTACACCGTAACACTCTCGTATACAGACTTGAAAAAATCCGCAAGCTGACAGGCCTTGACCTTCGTGAGTTTGACCATGCAATTACGTTTAAGTTTGCACTTATGGTCAAAAAGTATCTCACGACCAAGCCTATCAAGTTCTAAAATCGGCAGAACTGCGGCATACCAAAGCATGAAGGCGTGATGTAAGATCTTGCCTTTTGCTTTTATATAAGTGTTTTATTAAAAAACAGCTAATAAAACAGAAATATTTTTTACCGTATCGGCACATCTGCGTAAAAACAGACGTATGCTGAAATAATGGGAGAAAAAACTATTTATGATTGAACTCAGAAACGTAAAAAAACATTATCCTAACGGAACTATTGCTCTTGACGGAGTTGACTTAAAGGTTGAAGACGGTGAATTTGTATTTATCGTCGGACGTTCCGGTGCAGGTAAAACAACAATGATGAAGCTTCTTCTCAGAGAGGAGATAGCAAGCTCGGGAGATATTATCGTAGGTGACTATAACCTTACGAAGCTCCCCAATTACAAAGTGCCTTATTACAGACGGGAGCTTGGCGTCGTATTTCAGGATTTCCGTCTGTTCAAGGATAAGACCGTATATGAAAACGTCGCTTTTGCAATGCAGGTGGTAGGTACTCCCTCCAAAATGATAAAGAGACGAGTTCCCGCCATTCTCAACACGGTAAATCTTTACGATAAGAGCAGTGATTTTCCCAGTGAGCTTTCCGGCGGTGAACAGCAGAGAGTTGCCCTTGCAAGAGCACTTGCAAACAACCCCAAGATAATTATTGCCGACGAGCCTACGGGTAATATCGACCCCAAAATGAGTATCGAAATTATGAATCTTCTCATGAAGATAAATAAGCTTGGTAAAACTGTTATCGTAGTTACTCATGAAAAAAATCTTGTTGACTACTATAAGCAGAGAGTTGTAATGCTTCGTGACGGCAAGATAATTGAAGACCGTATAGGAGGTATGTTCGAATGAGAAGAAGATACAGCCTTACATATTTTATCGGGCAGGCATTTAAGAGTCTTTGGAGAAACGGCGTTATGTCCTTTGCATCGATTGCGGTGCTCATGAGCTGTCTTGTTGTAATGGGCGGCTTTTCTCTCCTTGTTCTCAACATTGACACAAACCTTGAGGAGATCAATCTGATGAATCAGATCGTGGTCTTCTGTCACCCCGATGCATCTGAGGACGAGATAGTTGCCATCGAGGAAAACATAAAAGAGCTTCCCAACGTTGAAGCTGTTGAAAGAGTTACAAAGGCAGAAGCACTTGAAATTATGAAACAGCGTTCTGACGAATATCAGAATTTGTACGATGATATTACGGAGGAGAACAACCCCTTGTCCGACTCCTTCAATATAACCTACGTTACAGAGGAAGAAGTAACGACCCTTCATTATCAGCTTACAAACATGGAGGGTGTCAGAAAGGTAAATGCGAGAACTGACCTTGCAAGCTCAATTGCCGATCTTAAAAGCGGTATTCAGCTTATTTTCATATGGTTCCTTGCAATTCTCTTTGTAGTTACTATATTTATTATTATCAATACGATAAAGCTTGCGGTACACTCACGCCGTCATGAGATAAGCGTTATGAGATACGTGGGTGCGACAGGCTGGTTCATAATTCTCCCCTTCATTTTTGAGGGTGTTATTATCGGTCTTTTTGCAAGCGGTATCGCATACCTTGTTGAAATGTACGTATATAAGTATATCGAAGGTGCTGTTCTTGAAGGTCTTGAAATGCTTACCTTCGTACCCTTTGCTTCCATTGATATGAAGGTGCTTCTCGGTTTTGTTGCCGTAGGCGTTATCACAGGTGTTGTGGGAAGCTGCATTTCACTCGGTAAATATCTTAAATCTTAAAAACAGTATTTCCACTTATTTTCAGCGAAAGGAGATAAAAATGGCAAATAACAAAATTAAAAAGCTTTTAAGAGCTGTTTCTATGTTTGCAGCTGCTGTTATGGTGCTTGTATCAGTTGCGTTTTCCGTTCCCAAAACGGTCGATGCCGCTGATGCTACAACAAAATCCTATCAGGATCAGATAGCTGAAGCTACGCAGAAGCAAAAGGAGCTTAAAGCAAAGCTCAACCAGTTGAAATCTGAAATGTCTGATGCAGTTTCATATAAAAGCAGTCTTGATGAGCTTGCAAACGTTACCTACACCAAGATAGCTGCAGCAGAGGCTCTCTCGGCGGAGCTTGAAATTAAAATAACCGAAACGGAAACTGCAATCGTTGAAAAAGAAGCTGCCATTGAAACGACTTTCAACAATTTTCTTGAAAGAATGAGAGTATCATACGAGGAGGGCGAAGCAAGCTACCTCAGTATCATTCTCGGTTCAGAAAGTATGGCAGACCTGCTTTCCAAAATGGATATGGTCAGCAGTATGCTTGAATATGACAGAAACCTCAAACTTCAGTATCAGAGTGAAAAAGAAGAGCTTGAAAAGACGAAAAAGACTCTTGAGGACGACAGGGCATATCAGGCGGAGCTTCTTGAAACGCTCAAGGCGGATAAGGAGCACTACGACCAGCTTGCAAGCGAGCAGGCTTCTTACATAAGCTCTCTCCAGGCTGACGTAAACGCAACAAACTCTGCTTACGAAAAAGCAAAGGCTGAAGAAAACAAGCTTGATGCACAGCTTAAAGCATATCTCAAGAGTCTTCAGGAAAAAGAGCAGACTGTATACGTAGGCGGTGAGTTTATCTGGCCTTTGCCCAATCACTCCCTCATTTCATCCAAATTCGGTATGAGAAATCTCAAAGGAGTAAGTGACTTTCACAGAGGTATAGATATTCCTGCACCGAGAGGAACTCCCATTCTAGCCTCCAATGGAGGAACGGTCGTTACTGCGACAGGCTCGGGCAGCTACGGTAACTACGTTGTTATCAATCACGGCGGCGGAAAGTCCTCTCTTTACGCACACATGAGTGCTATTGCGGTAAGCGTAAATCAGACTGTATCACAGGGACAGGTCATCGGATACGTCGGCTCAACAGGTTATTCAACAGGTGACCATCTTCACTTTGAGATCCGTATAAACGGTGAATGTATGGATCCGTTGGGCTATGTTACGCCGCCGAAAAAGAATTAATCCGAAAACAAACGAGATCGGACGGTGTTTTAACGCCGTCCTGTTCGTCTTTTGACAGGTCTTAAAGACTTGTCTTCTGCAAACAATATCCCTTACAGAAAGAACTAAAATGGAAAATCAAGAAAACCAAGAAGTACAAGAAACAAAAGAAAGACAGGAAAGAAAAGTATCGCTGGGCGTTGCTCTGCTCTGCGTTATTTTTGCAATAGTTATCACCTTTATGGCGACCTTCGTGGGAGTGTTCTCATGGGCGAAGGGCAACCTTGCCGCTGCAGGCTCAGGTACTGCTGACGTGCAGGGCGGAAGCGATAAGCTGTCCGAGGTACAGGCATATTTTGAAAATATATATATCGGAGAGCTTGACGAAGAACAGATAACCGAAGGCCTTATCGCAGGCTACGTTGCGGGTACGGGCGACAAGTATGCGACCTATTATAACGAAGAAGCCTATGCCACTCTCATGGAAGACCTTTCGGGCGATATGCAGGGTATCGGTGTTACGGTCATTTACAATGCCGATATGAAGGCAATTGAGATCATAAACGTGTTCCCCGATTCTCCCGCCATGAGTGCAGGGGTTGAACCCGGTGACCTTATCGTATACGTTGGCGAGGAGCTTGAAAGCGTTGCTTACCTCGGCTACGATGCGGCAGTAAAGAAGCTGCAGGGAACAGCGGGAACTATAGCAAAGTTCGTTGCCTACAGAGGTGAGAATTACACACAGGAGATCCCCTTTGAGATTGAAAGAAGTTATATTACCGAGCAGACGGTGACTCACAGACTTTACAGTCTTGACGAAACTGTCGGCATAATAAAGATAACAAGCTTTGATACGAAGACCGTTGAGCAGTTTGCGAGTGCGGTACAGGACTTGAGAAGCCAGGGAGCAACCAAGCTTGTCTTTGACGTAAGAAACAATCCCGGCGGTGAGCTTAAATCAATATGCACAATCCTTGACAGTCTTCTTCCCGAAGGGCCTGTTATAAGAACAATGGAAAAGAACAGCGGTGAAAAGGTCATTTATACCTCCGATGCAAATGAGCTTGATATGCCGATGGCAGTTCTTGTGAACGGTTCCACAGCCAGCGCGGCAGAGCTTTTCACAAGCGCTTTAAAGGATTACGACAAGGCGGAGGTGGTCGGCACACTTACTTACGGCAAGGGCTGTATGCAGACCATATACAGACTTCAGAGCGGCGGCGCTCTCAGTCTCACAAGTGCCCTTTACTTCCCCCCTTTCTCTGACAATTACGACAATGTCGGCATAACTCCCGACGTTGAAGTTGAGCTTGAAGGAGATTCAGCAAACAAAAATATCTTCAAGCTGACCGATGAAGAAGATACACAGCTTGCGGCGGCAGTCGCAACCTTTGAGGACTGAACACACCCATTAATCATGATAAAATTTTTCATAATATAAATCCGAAAGGAAGTAAAAACGATGGAAGAAAAGAAAACCTATTATACCGAAGAAGGTTATAAGAATTTAGTAGACGAGCTGGAGTATCTTAAAGGCCCCAAAATGAAAGAGGTCAAGGAAAACCTTGCGGCAGCGCGCGACCTCGGCGACCTTTCCGAAAACAGCGAA
>JAZSLF010000047.1:0-13896 GCA_045535205.1 Eubacteriales bacterium | reverse complement strand
TTTTTATGCTTTTTTGACATTTACTTTACCTCCTTTTGTCCCGAAGGGCTTTGGCATTGTAAGCTTGTCAATATACCATACGAGAAGATTCATAATAAGAATTGAGAATGAAACACCTTCGCTGTATCCGCCGAATTTTCTTATCAGCATCGTTATAATGCCGCAGCCGACACCGAAGATGAGCTTTCCCTTAGCTGTAACGGGAGACGTTACGTAATCGGTAGCCATAAATATCGCACCGAGCATCACACCGCCTGAGAACACTTCAACAAGAACAGATTCAAGAGGTGAGCCCATTCTGTTGAACGCAACGGCAAGAAGTGCTACGGTTCCGATATAAGCGGCAGGTATATGCCAGGTGATTACACGTCTGCAAAGGAGGTACACACCGCCTATGATAAGAAGAACGGCAGACACTTCACCGATACAGCCTCCGATGTTACCGATTATAAGATCGAAAGGCTTCGCATCAAGCGTACCCATCGTTTTTATCTGTGTAAGAGGGGTTGCACTTGCAATTATGTCAGCTGATTTTGAAACAACACCGGCTCTCTCTCCCGCCATGCCGAACGTATTCATTTCAGCAGGCCACGCAAAGAGAAATACTCTTGCCGCAAGAGCAGGATTTACGATATTCTTTCCCAGACCTCCGAAAAGTCCCTTGACAACAACTATTGCAAAGAAAGCACCTACAACAGGCATCCAATAAGGAACTGCAGATGACAGGTTCATAGCAAGAAGAAGTCCTGTTACAGCCGCAGACATATCACCCACCGTAGTTTGTTTTTTAAGAAGCTTTTGGAAGCCAAACTCAAACAACACGGCAGAAAGCACGGAAATTATTCCGAGAACAAGTGCTCTCATACCAAACACGTATACACCCCAGGCAAATGCGGGAATAAGAGCAACGAACACGTCAAGCATCACGCCTCCCGTAGTATCCGCCGTTATCATGTGAGGTGCCGCAGATACTCTCAGAAGCTCAGGGAAATTAAATCTGCTTCTGCTTTCGGAAAGGTCCCCCGCCTCCGAGTCCTCTGCACCTATATATTCTTCCCCTTCAACAAACTCCGTGTCAAGCTTGTTCTTTTCGGGGGATGCATTTTTATTATTACCCAAAATATTATTCTCCCTTCAAAATCAGGCTGTACTAATTCCGTTTATTTTTTGGCTTTCTTTCGGATGTCACCCTTTGCCATCTTTATGTACTGGACAAGGGGTATTCCTGCAGGGCATCCGTAAGAGCAGCAGCCGCATTCGACACAGCTCATTACACCGTACTCCTCAGCACCCTCAAGATCTCCCGCCTTAATGCTTGCCACAATATTAAGAGGCATAAGGTATGACGGGCAGTTTCTCAGACATCTGCCGCAACGGATACACGCAGTATCCCGCACCTTATCCGGCACAAGCTCTTCCGAGAACACAAGTATACCCGACGTCGTCTTCGTCACGGGAAGCTCGGGAGACCACACGGACACACCCATCATTGGGCCGCCCGATACTATTTTTGCAGGAAGTCTCACAAGACCGCCGCAAAACTCAACGAGCTCTGAAATGGGTGTTCCCACGGGAACAAGCACGTTTGACGGCTGGGCAACACAGTCACCGTCAACGGTAACTATTCTGTATATGGAAGGCAGTCCCTTTGCAAACGCAATATAGACTGCGGAAAGCGTTTCGGCATTTAATATAACGCACCCCAGATCTGCGGGAAGCTTACCCTGAGGAAGCTCCTTCTTTGTCAGTGCGTAGATAAGTCTTCTCTCGTCACCCTGCGGATACTTGGTCTTGAGTGCTGCCACCTTCATCATACCGCTGTCTTTGACAAGGCTCTCCATCTTTCTGATGGCGGCGGGCTTATTATCCTCAATGGCAATAATTACCTTTTGTATTCCGAGTGCCTTCATGAGAATTTTTGCCCCGTTGATTATTTCATGGGGACGCTCTATCATCAGTCGGTAGTTTGCCGTAAGATAAGGCTCACATTCCGCACAGTTTATAATGATAGTAGATGCCTTTCCCACCGCAGAAGAGATCTTAGTATGAGCCGGGAAGCCTGCACCGCCCATTCCGACGATACCTGCGTTCTTAACGATCTCTATGATCTCCTCAGTCGTTGCATCGGACAGCTTTTTTGAAAACACTTCCACGGCACTGTCAAGCCGATTTTCAAAATCATTGATTATTGTTACGTGCTCGACAGCAACTCCTCTGCTGTCGGGAATCTTTTCTATTTTTTCAACAGTACCGGAAACGGAGCTGTGGACCGGTGCACCGAGAGCACCTTCGGGAACCTCACCGATCTTCTGTCCGGCAAAGACCTTATCTCCTTTTTTTACAAGGCATACACAAGGTGCACCTATGTGCTGACTCATTGGTATTATTACTTTTTTGGGGTCGGAGAACAGCTTCACCCGGCATTTTGCGGTATGCTTATGATCGTTAACGTGAATACCGCCTTTAAAAGTATATTTCATATTCTGACCTCTGTTCAGTTTTATATCGAAAAAACCGATAATATCTCATTAAATAATTATACTATATATTATTAATAATTACAAGCTATATTTTGTGTTTTTTATAAAAAAGCAACAAAAAAAGCTCCGATTTCATGCTTTTCGGAGCTTTTAGACAAGCTTTCGTTTTTAGCTTAGGGCATCATAAATTCATCAAGCAGTTCGGTTATCAGCTTTTCGGATGCTGTCTGGTAGAGATAGCTGTGAATACCGCCTTTTTTGAACCGTGTCTGACCGAGCTCGTTGACCTTTACGTCATAGCCTTCAGCCACATCCCAGAGACCTGCACCGCCGTAGATACCGTAATAAACGGTAACAAGATCCCAGCTGTTTCTGACACATTTTTCATAATTCCAAAGGAGGTAGTAGCATTCTCTGACCGGATATCTTTCATCGCAATCGGGAAGATGATTTCCCGTGAATATACATCCGCCCACGTTGTTTCCCACAAAAGTCATAGGCACTTCAGGTTCATTGACCACCTCCAATGCGGCTTCGGGGTCAGCTACCAAATTCCACTCTCTGTTTTCCGTATCTCCCGTGAAGTTTCCCGCACCGCACACAAATTGGGCAACGTTTTCGCCGAAAAGCTCTCTGCCCGTCTTTTTACTGATCTCATCGGGGCCTGATCTGAACAGCTCAAAAACTGTCGTAAGAGGACCCGTAGTGATAAATGTAATATCCTTTTTACCGTTTTCGGCAAGCACACGGCGAAGCAGCTTCACGTTGCTCTCATGAGAAGGAGGCTCTCTGTCACCGTACCATTTTTCACAGGTGACCTTTGTACAATCGTGGTAGCAGTCCTCAGAATGCTTGTTATTTTCAAGATTTCTGCCTATCGGTATATCGGAAACGTCAAAGTATTCACATATTGCCTGCGTACAGGGAGCGCTGTATTTATCAGCTATACAGCAGGTAACAGCAAGAGCTTTACATCTTTTTGCTTTATGTGCTTTTATCAGAATGGCAAGGGCAGCCGCATCGTCGCAATCGCTTCCCAGGTCATGATCATATATTATTTTTTTAAGTTCTTTCATTTTTTCAACTTCCTCCGAGCTTTATCAGTCATCACGGTTATTTTTCTTCAAGGAGCAAAAGCTCATTATATATACTGTTCATGGGGATTATTTTTGCACCGTCAAGCTTTATATCAGCACCGCTTTTGTTCTTAGGAACCGCTATTTTTGTAAAACCGAGTCTGTACGCTTCAACAGCTCTTTGCTGAGGGCACGATACTGAACGAAGCTCTCCCGAAAGGCCTATTTCACCCATTACGATAAGGTCTTTCGGAACGGGAATATCCTTTACGCTTGACATGATGGCAAGTGCAACAGCAGCATCCACAGCAGGCTCTGCTATACGGAGTCCTCCAACCACATTAAGATACACGTCACAGGAGGAAAGTCTGAGTCCGAGCCGTTTTTCAAGAACGGCAAGAAGCAGACACATCCTGTTATAATCAAGTCCGTCAGCTGTTCTTTTCGGAGAGGGATATGCACTGGGAACGACCAGTGCCTGTATCTCTGCGACGATAGGCCGTGTGCCCTCAAGAACACATACCGCACAGCTTCCGGACACGCCGTCAGGTCTGCCCGAAAGCAGCATTTCCGACGGATTTGCAACCTCAACAAGTCCCTTGTCAGTCATCTCAAAAACCCCGATCTCATTTGTGGAACCGTATCTGTTTTTTACTGCTCTTATAATTCTGTGGCTGTGAGTCCTCTCGCCTTCAAAATAAAGCACCGCATCGACCATATGCTCAAGAACCTTCGGTCCTGCAATACCGCCCTCTTTATTTACGTGACCTACAAGTATAACTGATACGCCGTCGCTTTTCGCTCTCGCCATTATCTGTGAGGAGCATTCTCTGACCTGTGCTATACTTCCAGCGGCAGAGCCGCTTCTGTCTGAGCTCATGGTCTGAATAGAGTCAATTATCACAACATCGGGACGGCATTTTTCATACTCTGCAATTACCGATTCAACAGCCGTTTCCGTAAGCACGTAAAGCTCAGAGGGCGACACACCGAGTCTGTCGGCTCTTATTTTAAGCTGTCCCTTCGATTCTTCTCCCGAAACGTAGAGAAGACGAAGAGCATCTCCCATTTTTCCGCACAGCTGCATAAGTAAGGTGGACTTACCGATACCGGGTTCTCCGGCAAGAAGAACTACAGAGCCCGTAACAAGTCCTCCGCCGAGCACCCTGTCAAGCTCACCTATTCGTGTGCTTGTTCTTTCACAGCTTGTAAGCTCCATTTTTTCAAACGGAACTGCCTCGTCTCTTTTGGTCGCCGCAATAAGCATAGTGTTCTTTTTTGCAGTATAGGTTTCTTCAGTAAACGTATTCCAGCTGTTGCACTGGGGACATCTGCCCATCCATTTGGGCGATTGCCAATCGCATTCCGAGCATACGTAAACGGTTTTTGTTTTCATTTCAAGTATCCTTCAGTCAAATTTATATTCCTTACTCTTGAGTATATCACACCCCTGTCAAAAAATCAACAAGCAGACAAATGAAGCTTTTTATTCTACTCCGGACGCCGTGTCAGCAACGGCACAAAATATGCCGAGAGCAAGACTTCTTCGGTAATTTGAGGAATTAAGAAGCGAAAGCTCCTCAGGATTTGAAAGAAATCCGCATTCAACAAGAACTGCAGGAAGCTCGGTTTTTGAAAGAATATAAATTGAAGAGTCGGCTTTTTTTATTTCTCTCGTATTGGTATTCTGAATATACGCTCTGACGTATTCCTGTATTTTTTCCGCATAAGCTCTGCTTTCTTCATTATTGGGAGAATAGTAGGTCTGAAGTCCGCTGTACTGACTTTGGGGGAATTTATTCATATGTATTCCCAGATACACCCCTCCGTTTTCAGAAGCAAATCTGACTCTGTTTTTAAGGTCATAGGTCTTCTTTTTGCCCGTATAATCGCTGAGATCCCCGTACATATCGTAAAGCAGCCTGTCCTCGCTTCTCGTCATCTTTGCAGGTACTCCCATAAAACGACATATATCATATATATTTTCGGACACCATTAAGTTCAGATCCTTTTCAAGCACCTCGCCGACCGAACAGCCTCCGTCTTCACCGCCGTGACCTGCATCTATAACGATAAGAGGAGTCGCCTCTGCCGCAAGCGGCGTTGCAAGACGCTTATCCGTAAGTGTGGAAAAATGCTCCCTGAGCGTAACACCTATCAGAATGGAGGCAGCGGTAAAAATAAGCGTGAACAGTATCAGTCCTGCCATAAATTCAAACATACTTTTTTTCGTTGTTTCTTTTTCAGCGTTTATCATAAAAAGCTCCTTACATAGAGTATCATTGAATTTTATGCAGAAACGCCTTTAAAAATCACCCGTGAAACAAGAGGACACACATTTCAGCGGCAAAATTACTGTGTCATGAATTATAAAAAGACCGCAAACCCAAATGGGCTGCGGTCTTAAAGATCAATTATTCGTCTTTTTCTTCGGGCTTTTTGCCGTAATGCTTCTTTTTAGCCTGCTTCTGCTCACGGCGGATACGTCTTTTTTCCTCAAGCTCAGCTCTTTCCTTAGCCTTTATATCTGCAATCTTTTTTACTTTTACTGCATTTACCGCAAGTATTACCGTTACTATAACAAGAAGTACCGCAACAGCTATTCCCACGATAATAAGGATCTCGGTTACGGAAAGGCTCTTGCTTTCCTCAAGCTCTACGTTTTCGTATTTGCCCTCGTGTTTATTTGCGTAATACTCTTCAATGGACAATTCGGTTACGTTTTCGCTGATATAATCAAATATCTTGCTGAAAAGAACGGCTTCCTTAAAGTTCGAAAGAGAACCGTACTGCTCAGCTACCACCTGCTCACAGGTTGTAAGGTCTTCGATTTCAAGATCGGATGTTGCCTGAAGAAGAGCCTCCTCATATTCGCTGACGGTAAGAACTATATTTTCACATCTCGCAACGACGTAAAGTATCATTTCTTCCATGATAGTGCTCTGAACGTCATTTGCCATATCCTCATAAAAGACATCGGTGTTTTCATAGCCGAGCACCTGAACCGCATAATCGTCAACTGTCAATCCTTCCGCCTCGGCTTCCTCAACGTAACTGTCTATTACAAGATTGAAAAGCTCTCTGTACTCTTTGCCGGGAAGCTTCATAAGCTTCGTGTTGGATACAAGGTATTCCCAGGTCATATCCTTCTTATAATCTTTAAGATAGTTGGAATAATCGTTTATGAGCTGAGATTCGATTTCGCTGTCATAAGTCTCCGTATCGGTAGCACCGTAATACTGTGACACGAACTCGTCCGTATATTCCGCAAAATTCTGACGGCGTATCTGGTCGATGGTGACGGTAAATTCCGCTTTGCAGCCTGAAACGAGGGGATCTCTGTAATAAGGTTCGGGGAACACGAACTCAATGGTCGCAGTTTCACCGGGCTTCATGCCGAGAAGACACTCGTCGATTTCGGGAATGTCAAATTCTTCAATACCTACAAGAACGCTTCGCAGAGCACTGTTGGAGGATGAACACAGACTGCGGTATTCATAACCGTCAATTAAAGTTACGAAATCGCAGTCAACAAGGTCATACTTTTCAATCGTTCCGTCGGGAATTACTTCTTCTTCGGAAAAGTATACGAGCTTTTTAATTCTCGTATTATCCACGTCTTCAGATGTGGGAGTATACTCAAGAAGGGGAACCTCTATACCACGGTATTCAGGCATCGCAATATACTCAAGCAGATCATAATCGTATCTTTCGCCGCCTCTGTCATAACGGGAATAACGCTTTGCAATACTTTCCTCACAGGAGCAAAGGCTCATGCATACGAATATAACTGCAAATATTAATGCAATTGAGCGTTTAACGTTGTTTTTCATTATTATATCTCCTTCAAAAGTGACTTTCACTTTCAATTATTTAACAAAATTTCTTGAAATGCTGCAAGCGTATGACTCCGCATTACAAACATCTTATTTATTCTATCACACTTTTTTCTTTTTGTCACCCGAAAAATCCATATTTTTTTATTTTATTCTTCTTTTTTTATTATTTCCGGTCTGAACACCGCCGCTATCAAAGCATAAAATACGGTCGCCGCTGCTACGAGAATACCTCCGTATTCAACAATGACCCAAAGAATGTCTCCGAGCATCTGTGTTTTTTCAGTAACGGTAACGTCATCGTATTCAATAAAAAACTGAACACAGATTACAAGCTGTGATATGAGCTGCAAAACAGTCATAATACCGCAGGAAGCAAGCAATCTTCCGAACGGAAGTGCTTTTTTGCTGTCTTCCCCGTCCTTTTTTCCGTGAACCGAAATAAGTGCAGCACCTATATACATACAAAGAAAAAAAACAAGATCCACCGTAAGCCACGTTACTGCAGTAGAAAGAGTATTCTTTTCACGTATATTTATCCCGGATACAGCAATATCGTAAGCAAGACAAAACGCCCTGTCTGCAAATACGGTAACGCTCATAAGCCCCGCTGTTTTCATAGCGTTTTTTCCCGATACCGTCCGACCGCTGTATACGACTGCCGCAACCGACAAGCCGTATGCCGCAAGAAGCAAAATATCATGGACCGTGTCAAGCAGGCTCACATAGAAGCTGTCATAAGCAACGTCTGCAGATATTGAAGCTACGTATATATTAAAAGCCCTCAGAATACCTACCGTCAAAAAAAAGATGCCGGCTGTTATCAAAGAAGCCCGTTGTCTTTTTATCTTCATATTCCCTCCATTTATCAGATGATTTAATAATACCATAAATTTTAATTTCTTGGAAGTACCTTCTTGAAATTTTCAGAAATACGTCACTTAATCATCGCAAAGCATCACAAAGTAAATATTTTTTACCTTTATTGAACGTATGACTATAGCTTTAAGGCTTTAAAAACACACCCTTTTTTTGAATTTTTCCTTCATTAAATAATATATAGAAATTTATCTTGCATCTTCAGCCCCCGCACACTCCGTTCACACACAAAAATTTTTCAATTGAATTGCGATGGTTTTCATGTATTTTCGGTTTGTCAATACTTTTATTCAAAAAAATAATTTTCGTATGTTTTAACGAAATATCAGGGGTTTCTTTGTGCATTTTGATAATTTTACATTTTATTTACATTTAAATTTTAAGAAAACATTTTGTTTCCAAATTGTAAATATGTGGTTTTTGAGTATTATTTTAGAAGAAATATAATATAAGTACTTGACAAATCAAAATTGAGAGCGTAAAATAATAAACTGCGTTACAATCGCTTTATAATATGTAATTTTATTTCAAAAGTTATTATCTTATATTATATTTTAGAAAAGGTTGCGGGATCTTTTCGGCATAAGAAATAGCTGTTTGAATGGAACGGAGTGTAAACAGAATGGTAAAACCCCAGCTTCTTGGAAAAAACAAGAGAATGAGTTTCTCCAAAATCAATGAACCCATTGATATGCCCAACCTTCTGGAAATTCAGAAGGACTCTTACGAGTGGTTTATAAAAAAGGGTCTTGCAGAAGTGCTGGAGGACGTATCCCCCATCACTGACTATTCGGGAAAATTAGCTATTGACTTCGTCGGTTACTCCATCGACTCAAAAGCAAAGTACCCGGTGGAAGAATGCAAGGACAGAGACGTTAACTATGCCGCACCTTTCAGAGTTGAAGTAAGACTCACCAACAAAGAGACAGGCGAAGTTAAGCAGTCTGAGATCTTCGTGGGCGATTTCCCTATCATGACGGAAACAGGCACATTCGTTATAAACGGTGCTGAAAGAGTTATCGTTTCCCAGATAGTACGTTCTCCCAGCATCTACTACGATTCAACCATCGACAAAACGGCAAAGCACATCTATACCGCTACAGTTATCCCTTACAGAGGTGCCTGGCTTGAATACGAAACAGATGCAAACGACGTATTCTACGTTCGTATTGACAAAACGCACAAGCTGCCCATTACCATGCTTATTCGTGCTATGGGCGTTGAGTCCGTTTCCGATATTGAAGCAGTATTCGGTGACGAGCCCATGCTCAAGGCAACTCTCGAAAAAGATAAATGCGACGAGCAGGCTGTTGCAAACAACACCTCCGTTCGTGACGAATCACTTAAAGAGCTTTACAAGAAGCTTCGTCCCGGCGAGCCTGCTATCGTTGAAAGTGCTGAAATACTCCTGAACAACCTGTTCTTCGATGCAAAGCGTTACGATCTTGCTCCCGTCGGCAGATACAAGTACGACAAAAAGCTTGCTCTCGGCTACAGAGTAAGAGGCTTCGCTCTTGCACGTCCCGTTGTAAATCCCATAACCGGCGAGGTTCTCGACATTGAGCCCGGTACCGTTCTCACACAGGAGCACACCAGAGCCATTGAAAAGAACTGTGTCAATGAGATCTACGTTTATGACCAGAACAACGTTGAAGTAAAAGTATTCTCAAACAATTCCGTATTTGCAGAAGACGTTCTCGGCTACAGCCTTGAGGACATTGAAGCAAGTGAAAAGGTACAGCTCCCCGTTCTCCTTGAGATCATGGAAGCTGCAGGCGATGATGAAGCAGAGGTCAAGAAGCTTTGTAAAGCCCGCATGGCAGAGCTTTGTCCCAAACACATCATCAAAGCCGACATTCTCTCCTCCATCAACTACCTTCTCTGTCTCTCCCACGACATCGGCTGTCTTGATGACATCGACCATCTCGGAAACAGAAGACTCCGTTGCGTAGGCGAGCTCCTTCAGAACCAAGTTCGTATCGGCTTCTCCCGTATGGACAAGATCGTTAAAGAGAGAATGACAACTACAGATATTGAAAATCTGACACCTCAGAACCTTGTAAATACAAGACCTGTTACAACGGCTATCCGTGAGTTCTTCGGTTCCTCTCCCCTTTCACAGTTCATGGACCAGAACAACCCTCTGGCAGAGCTGACTCACAAGCGCCGTCTGTCTGCACTCGGCCCCGGCGGTCTTTCACGTGACAGAGCATCCTTTGAAGTTCGAGACGTACACTATACCCATTACGGAAGAATGTGTCCTATCGAAACTCCTGAAGGACCCAACATCGGTCTTATCTCATATCTTTCAACATACGCAAAGATCTCAAAGTACGGCTTCATCGAAGCTCCCTACAGAAAGGTCGACCGTGAAACAGGTACTGTTACAAACGAGATCGTTTATATGACAGCCGACGTTGAAGATAATTACGTAATTGCACAGGCAAATGAGCCCCTCGATGAAAACAACCGTTTCATCAACCGCAGAGTAACTGCAAGAGACAAATCGGAGATCATTGAGATCGACAGTAACAAGGTCGATTTCATGGACGTATCTCCCAAAATGGTGGTATCCGTTGCAACAGCGAGCATCCCCTTCCTTGAAAACGATGACAACTCCCGTGCTCTCATGGGTTCAAACATGCAGAAGCAGGCTGTTCCTCTTATGATAACAGACTCCCCCATCGTCGGTACAGGTATGGAATACAAGGCAGCCGTTGACTCAGGCGTTTGCGTTGTATCCGGTGTTGCAGGTTACGTTGAGGACATTTCCTCCGAACAGATAACTATCCGCACAGACGAAGGCGAAAAGGTCGTTTACCACCTCATCAAGTTCAAACGCTCCAACCAGGGCACTTGCGTAAATCAGAAGCCTATCGTCTCCTTTGGAGAAAGAATTGAAAAAGGTCAGGTAATCGCTGACGGTCCCGCAACCAGCGGCGGTGAAATTGCCCTCGGTAAGAATGCTCTCATCGGCTTCATGACATGGGAAGGCTACAACTACGAGGACGCCGTTCTTCTTAACGAAAAGCTCGTTCGTGACGACGTTTACACGTCTATCCATATCGAAGAACACTCCCACGAAGCAAGAGACACCAAGCTCGGTCCGGAAGAGATAACAAGAGACATCCCCAACGCCGGCGAAGAAGCACTCAAAAACCTTGATGCAGAAGGTATCGTAAGAATAGGTACCGAAGTCCGTGCAGGTGATATTCTCGTAGGTAAGGTAACTCCCAAGGGTGAAACAGAGCTTACCGCAGAAGAAAGACTTCTCCGTGCTATTTTCGGTGAAAAGGCAAGAGAGGTCCGTGACACCTCCATGAGAGTTCCTCACGGTGAATCCGGTGTCGTTGTTGACGTAAAGGTATTCTCACGTGAAAACGGCGATGAGCTTACCCCCGGTATAAATAAAGTAATCAGAGTATATATTGCACAGAAGAGAAAGATCTCCGTAGGTGACAAGATGGCGGGCCGTCACGGTAACAAGGGTGTCGTTTCCCGCATCCTTCCTCCCGAAGATATGCCCTTCCTTCCCGACGGTACTCCTCTCGACATCGTGCTTAACCCTCTGGGCGTTCCTTCCCGAATGAACATCGGTCAGGTGCTTGAGGTACACCTCGGTATCGCCGCAAAGCGTCTCGGCTGGAAGGTAATGACCCCCGTATTCGACGGTGCAAACGAAAAGGACATCACAGAATGTCTGCGTATGGCAGGAATAGGCCGTGACGTTCTTCCTCTCGAAAACGTCGATGGCAAGCAGCTCTTTGAGGAAGTGATAGACGAAGAGACCAAGAAGGTAGATCTCCGCCGTCTCTCCGACGAAGAAAGAGCTGACGAAGCGTACATGACGTCCCTCAAGGAAGCTAAGAAGCTCAAGGTCGTAGACGGTAAGACGATCCTCTATGACGGCCGTACAGGCGAACCCTTTGACAACCCCGTAACAGTAGGTATCATGTACTACCTCAAGCTCCATCACCTCGTTGACGATAAGATCCACGCACGTTCCACAGGTCCTTACTCTCTCGTTACACAGCAGCCTCTGGGCGGTAAGGCTCAGTTCGGCGGCCAGCGTTTCGGTGAAATGGAAGTTTGGGCTCTGGAAGCATACGGTGCTGCATATACACTTCAGGAGATCCTCACAGTCAAGAGTGACGACGTAACAGGACGTGTAAAGACATACGAGGCTATCGTAAAGGGTCAGAATATTCCCACTCCCGGTGTTCCCGAATCCTTCAAGGTTCTCGTCAAGGAACTCCAGTCTCTTGCACTCGACGTTCGTGTGCTTGACCGTGAAGGAAACGAAATCGAACTTTCCAAGCTCGGCGAGGAAGACGAAATTCCCGCAAGCAGAAGCCGCAGATCCACAATAACCGCAGAAGACGTCGGCGAAACTGTAGAAACAGACGACATCTACAACTCATACACCGACGAACATCCCGAAGGCGAAACAACGAACATCTTCGATCTCGGACAAGCCTCCGACAGCGACGATGACTACGGTTACGAGGGCTAATATACCTCGATTTGCCCCAAAAAATCTAAATTAAAGAAGGTAATTGCCGATGGAACGCAATACATTTGATTCTATAAAAATCGGTCTCGCTTCCCCCGAAATGATAAGAGAATGGTCTTACGGCGAGGTTACAAAGCCCGAAACCATTAACTACAGAACATTGAAGGCTGAGCGTGACGGTCTGTTCTGCGAACGCATTTTCGGTCCCACAAAGGACTGGGAATGTCTTTGCGGTAAATATAAAAGATTCAAACATAAGAATAAGGTTTGTGAAAAGTGCGGCGTTGAGGTAACTCAGAAGAAGGTCCGCCGTGAAAGAATGGGTCACATCGAACTTGCTGCCCCTGTCTCTCACATCTGGTATTTCCGTGCCGTACCCTCCCGTATCGGTACGCTTCTGGACATTTCTCCAAAGCTCCTCGAAAGCGTACTCTACTTCTCCAGCTACATCGTTACAGATCCCGGTACTACTCCTCTTGTAAAAGGTCAGATCCTTTCCGATACCGAATACCGTTCCTTCCGTGAAAGATTTGAACAGGACTTCAAGGCCGGTATGGGTGCAGAGGCTGTAAAAATTCTCCTTCAGGATCTTGATATTCCCGCACTTGCGGAAGAACTCAAGGTTGAGCTGGAAAACGCATCCGGACAGAAGAAGCTCAAGGTCATCAAAAGACTTGAAGTAGTTGAAGCCTTCCGTAAATCCGGAAACAAGCCCGAATGGATGATCCTCGATGTCATCCCCGTTATCCCCCCCGAAATCAGACCTATGGTACAGCTCGACGGCGGAAGATTTGCTACAAGTGACCTTAATGACCTCTACCGCAGAGTTATCAACCGTAACAACAGACTTAAAAAACTTATTGAGCTCAAAGCTCCCGAAATAATCGTCCGTAACGAAAAGCGTATGCTTCAGGAAGCTGTTGATGCTCTTATAGACAACGGTAAGCACGGCAAGCCGGTTACCGGCCCTAGCAACCGTGCACTCAAGAGCTTATCCGAAATGTTGCGTGGTAAGCAGGGACGTTTCCGCCAGAACCTTCTCGGTAAACGTGTTGACTATTCCGGACGTTCGGTTATTGTTGTCGGCCCAAGTCTTAAAATATACCAGTGCG
>JAZSLF010000124.1:0-5513 GCA_045535205.1 Eubacteriales bacterium | reverse complement strand
AAGCACCTGACGGTACTCGGAGACAGCACGTTGTGCGGCGGTTGCATTTCCGTTGAACTCGGCACCGAAGATATAATGCGTACCGTAATCGTCAATGTACATCTTTGTGCCTCCGCAAGTCCATTTGGGATATTGCGGGAGTTTTGCATCCCATTCTGCCATCACGGCGGCATTACGGTCGGCCTGCGCCTGTTCCTCGGCAATAGCGGCGGGGAGCTTGGTACCGCAGTCCTGACAGAACTTGGTGCCGATGGCGTTCTGCTTGCCGCAGTTCGGGCAGACAGCGCCCTGTGCCACCGTCTGTTCGGGAAGCTGTGTGCCGCAGTCGGGGCAGAATTTCTTATCTGCCGAAGTGGTTTTTTCCCAGCTCGGACAGACCTTCATGTTCTTTGCCGCCTCGGTCGCATAGCCCTGCATGGAACGTTCCAAATTAGCCGCTGCACTCTCCAGAGTGCCGACGGAATAGTTGTTCGTGCTCGGCTGAGTGCTGTTTGTTGCTCGGTCGATAGACTGTGCCGCCTGATTTACCAGGTTGGTTGCCGCAGGCTCTACCGCCTGACGAACGGCGTTGCCTACCGCCTTGCCTACGGCGTCGCTGACGCCTCTTCTGATCGCTCTTTCCAAAAAGCCCATAAAGTATCCTCCTTTGTAGCTTCATATTAGTCATTGAGGCGTTGACGGGTGAACGCCAACGTCTCACTTAATATCAGTTGGCTTTGTTTCTTCTCTTTCTGCCATACATCGCAGTTGCGATGATTCCGGCACAGCTAAGGAACATAAGTGTAAACCAAAGTGCAAAGTTGCTGTTATCTCCGGTCTGATGAGATTTGACATTTTCGGTATTGTCACCGCTGTTATCTTTGCTTCCGGCATTGGTATTATCTTCTGTGTCAGCTTTGCTTTCGGTGTTTGTATTATCTTCTGTGTCATCTCCGCTTCCGGTGTTATTGCCGTCTCCGTTGCTGTCGCTGTCGCCGTCTCCGCCATCACCTTCGGCGGAAGCGGGCTTGAAGCGAACGTCTATATCCATGTCTTTGCTGAGATCACTGATCACGTAGCCTTCGTCGGTAAGCTCTGCGTCGAGCTTCATACCGTCTGCGTAGATGCCGTCCAGCTCGTAGCCGTCTGCGGGATCTATATTGATGACGTAGACCATCTTACCGTCGATCAGTGCATAATGACCGTTTGCGGTACCGTGCTCAGTATTGCTTTCGGATACGTTGATCACAGCAGTAGGAGCAAAATAAACGTCGACGGTGTGGTTTGCCGTGATGTTTGTAAAGGTATAGGAATTGCACAGCCCGATCTCTTCTCCGTCAACAACGACCTTCACGATCTTGGTAAGCTCGGTGGGGGTGAAGTTCAGAACAAGGGAGCCGTTTTCCTGTACCGTGCTTACACCTGAAGGACTTACTGCACCGCTGTCACCCAATGCTCTTGCGGTTACGGTATAGGTGACGCCTGTGCCTTCCACGTACATCGCCTTGACCGTCATCGCCTGCGTTACGTTGCCGTAACCCGTGTTGTCCCAGCCCACGAAGGTATAGCCTTCCTTGGTGGGATTTGCAGGAGCCGTTGCCGCCTCGCCATACTTTACGGTCTGTGTACTGAGAACGGTATCATCTGAATCCACGAAGGTTACAACGTATTCCTTTTGGGTGTAGATGGCATTTATTTCAAGATCGGAGCTCACGTTTGTGAAATCGTGACTCCAACGGTTGAAGTCGTAGCCTTCTCTTGCGGGAGGTTCGGGTGCCGTTGCGTCGCCTGTATAGGTAACGGTTTCACTTTTCAGAACCGCACCGTTCCAGCCAATGAACTTAACAGTGTATTCTGCCGGGCGGTAGGTTGCTCGGATGGTTACGTTTGCAGTGATCTCATTGAAGGTGGTGTCCCAGCCTGTGAATACGTAATGCTCACGGGTCGGATCTTCGGGTGCGGTTGCCTGAGCTCCGTAATTCACCGTTTCCTTTTTCAGCTCAGTTCCGTCATAGTCTGCGAAGGTCACGGTATAGCTCTTGATCTTGAAGAAGATCTCAATGGCAGTATCTGCAGAAACGGATGCAACGGTATAAGTGCCGTCTGCCGTTACCATATTGTTGTTCACAAGAACCTTTTCCACCTCGTATCCGGCAAAGGGTGCAAAGGATACGGTAAAGCTCTCGCCCTCCCATACGGGTGTTACTCCTCTGGGACTTACCGTATGTGCCGAGGGGTTGTGTCCGCTTACCAGCACGTTCACGTTGTACTGTACGGGCAGCTTCTTAAAGGTTACGTGAATGGTATGCTCTGATGTCACATTTGCGATGTTGTAATATTCTTTTGTGGCAAGGTTGGATATTTCCGCACCGTCCACAAAGACCTTATCCACTTCGTAGTTTTCATCGGGATAGAAATAGAAGGTCTTGGTGGAGCCTTCTCTGACGTGAACCACGCCTTCGGGAGAAATGCTTCCGTTTTCACCGCTTGTTGCCGTTACGTCATGGGTGATCACGGGATCGTCGCTGAAATACACGCTTAGATCATGATTTGCCTGAACGTTTGTAAAGGTGTAGGAGCCCGTCGCCTTGGCTTCCTCGTTTACAACGTAATCGACGTAAACGTTTTCGATCTCATAATAGTTGCCGTTTCCATCCATGTCGGGAGTAATTGTAAAGGTAATATCGTCGCCGATCTTTACGTATTCGGTTTGTCCGTTCCACCATTCATAGTCGGTCTGAACAGTTCCGTGGCTGTCCCACCAGAAGTCTACGTGATATGCCTCTCTCTTGAAGGTTACTTCAATACTATGGTTGTTATCGGTGACCGCAGGGAAGGTGTAGTATCCGTTTGCCTTTGCTTCTGCATTCTCTGTACCGTCAATCAGGACTGTATCGATAACAAAGCCATCATAGGGATCAATATAGATCTTAGGCTCGGTGCCGTGGTAGACAACCAGAGAGCTGTCCTCCCACGAAACGTAATCGCTATATGAATATAGGTAGCCGCCGTCGCCGCACTCTGTTGTGATGCCGTACATTGCGGTAGGTGTGCCGGCGTATGTAATATCTATGTCCAGATCCTGTGTTGCATACTGTGCATCGCCGATGAGATCAAACGCTGTGTAATTGCCCCACCAATCAAGCAGCTCATGGGTGGATTCATCATCACGGTCGTACATAACAGTACCGTTTACCGTTACTGTATCAACGTAACAGCCCTCAAGAGGATAGCAGTAAACGGCGTAATATTCGGTTCCTGCCGTAAGCTTATAATCGTATTCGGCATCTTCATAAGTCGAATCAAAGCCGAAGCTTCCGTGAGTCACCGTTACTGTGTAGGAGGTCACGGTAGGTCCGTTGATGCTCAAAATGTTGGAATAAGGACTTTCGATCTTCGAGTACTGACCGCTGATCTCACGGTCGTTTACCCACTTCGCTCTGAGGTAAACGGTCTCACCGTTCCAAACGAAAGCCTCTTGATCGCTGCTTGGCAGATCGTACCAAAGATCGTAGAACATATCGTCCCACTGAATAGTACGCTTCAGAGAAGTGCCCTCATACACGGTACGCTTGATAACGGTTGCACCGTCACCGAAATCGGAATCCGTACTTGCTTCCAGCACCAATTCCATACTGCTTTCTTCCGGAGAAGAACCGTACTGCTCCGCCCACATCATTGCCGAAAGAATATCCTCTGCGGGATAAGAATTGAATTGTACATTTGGGTAACCGTAATAAGAATTGGGATCATAGATCTCAAGGTCGGAAATCATCGGAGCACTGAGAGTCATGGGAATATTGTTTTCGGGAACGTTTCCGCCGCCGTAGGTCGCCACGGCAGACCAGTCGGATAACACCTTGGGCATATCGCTGTAATCGTTCTTTGCAAAGGTGAAGAAATATCTTGCACGAACAGACAGCGTATGATTTGCTGTATCGAATCGGTAATAGGTGCTCGATCCGTCGGTGGTTTCAATAAGACAGCCCTCGTCCAGAAGTGCCTGTCCAAGAGTATCATTATAATAGGAAGAAACGTAGCCCATTCCGACAGAGTCCACGTGCTGTCCGTTAACAGAACCGTAGAAATCGCCTGCAAAATAGCTATCGTCCCAATCGGTTGTATACTGCCAGCCGCCGTCATCGAGCTTCCAGTCGAGCTGGAGGTAAGCGTAATACAGACTGTAGTCACCGTAATCGCTGAAATACGAATAGCTTTCTTCATCGTAACTGCAATTGGTGTACCCCTTTTCGTATACATCCATAACCGAGCTTGGATTTAAGTATTTCACTTTAATATCCATACTTCTGCTGCCTGAATCATAAACAATGATGCTCGGTGCATCCAAGGTGTCGGGCAACGGCTCTGCCTCAGTAGCAAATATCGTAACACTTGTCATACTGAGCAGCATCGTCAATGCCAAAAGTATTGATAAGATCTTTTTAAAATTTGTTTTCATTGTTGATCCTCCTCACTATATATTTTTGTATTTGATAAGTAATTGACGTCTGCTGTTGATTTCAAGCTTTTTATATATATTTTTGCAATGAAAATGCACGGAAGAATGTGTAATAAACAATTTTTCTGCTATCTGTGCCTGCGTTTTATCCGTAAGAAGCTGAGCAAAAACCTCGAATTCACGTTTGGAAAGCTTGGCAAGCTCCGGGTGTTTTTTCAACAAAAGCTTATATTCGTTTTCTGCCAAGGCGAGATAGTCAAAATAATTAAGTTTTTCCATAAAATACCTCCTATGTCGATTATACTTTATCTTGGTAATTTTGTAACCTACCCAACAAGGTGTTAAATCAAGCTTAACCTACCCGTTTTGATAGTATTTCTAACATTTTGTTGAAAAAATGTGAAATATAGCTTATAATACTATCAGATATAGCTTTTTATGATTTGATTATATTGTTTTCGGAGGCTGTTTTGTACCCCCCGTTTGGGGGGTTTTTAGGGAAAAACCGCCTTTTTGGACAGTTTTTTTTAAAAATCCAAAGATTTTTACGATTTTGCGATGTTTTTCGCAGGTAAGGAAGGTGTGTTTTATGAATCGCCAAATTCTCATAGAAAACCAAAAAAAGAGGAGAGACCTTCCGCTTTGGATGCTTGTCTGCTTCTCTATGTTTTCCTTTTGGCAGATGGGATTTATCTTTTATTTCCTTGAGCCGTCCTCGGCTCTCGACGGAAAGATCCCGATCGACATTAACATCGATTACGGTACTCTGCTGACGGCGGCCTGCTACATACTCGGTATCCTTACGATGATCTTCCTGCCGAGGATTATTACGTGGGCACAGCGTATCGCCACGGGGGTTGCACTTGTTTCGGCTATCGCTTTCTTTCTACCGCTGCCGGAGGATGCTCTGCGTTTTAATATTTATTTGCAGATATTCTGCTGCTGTCTGATGATCGGCTTTGAGACCTTTCTTGTGGTTACTTACTTTTCCGAGAAAAGCAGCGTTAAGTATCTGACCTTCGGCTACGGTATAGCGGTGTTCCTGATCGCTTTGGTTCAGAACGAGGTGATATCC
>JAZSLF010000085.1:0-5289 GCA_045535205.1 Eubacteriales bacterium | reverse complement strand
GGCGAAGTTTGTTTATAGCATAAAACTTAAATTTTACCCATATTTTGTTTTTTTGAGCTTTTTAATCTTTTGCTTCTCTTTTTTTCTTCTGTTTTCTTTGTTTTTCTCGTTTTATGCGCTCTGCACTTTTTTTACATCCCCTTTATTAATTGGATTTGGTATTCTCTTTTAACGCTTAACGCTTGAATTTTTCCTTGAGCTGTTATACTATCCATGCCTTTTTAGGCGGTGTGTACAAAAATGCTGAGGGGACTATACGGGCATCGACGGCCGTTCCCTCGATTATCTCTCCGTCGTAACACATTTTCTTTACACCTTCAAAGGTGACTCTTTTACATTTTCTGAAATATATATATTTTTTGAATTTTTCCTTTGCCTTTTCCGTTTCTGCATTAAGGTGAGCCCCCTTCTTGAACTGAGCCACAAGGGAAGCAAAAACAGGAACGGATATATTTCTGACAGCCAGAAAATCAATATATCCGTCATCGGTCGAAGCAAGAGGAGCAACCTGAAAGCCCCCGCCGTAATACTGTCCGTTAGCTATGGCGGCAAGAAGAAATTCGTCATTTATACGTTCAATATAATTCGGTTCGTTCTCCATGCCTTTTATGCCCGAAAGAGTTACGGTCGTCTTAAAGCTCTCCTTTTTGACAAGTGCACTTGCAATTCCCGCAATATAGGAGAGCCCTCCGTTCATGCCGGGCATTTTTCTTATTCTTTCAGCTTCTTCGACAACGGCACAGTCAAAGCCCATATTGAGCACATTGACAGAATATTTTCCGTTTGACAAAACGGCATCTGTAGGATATATTTTACCGTACACGTTTTTTTGAGCATACATATAGTGAAGGAAATCATTTCCGCTTCCTGAGGGGACCCCCGTAAATAAGGCACTCTTGCCTGCTCCTGCCGTCATTATTCCGCCTACGGTCTCTCCCATCGTACCGTCACCGCCGTGAGATACCACGTGAGCATAAGGGTCTTTGGTGAGAAGCTCTGCAACGAAATCCTCACAATCCCCCTCTCGCTTGGTGAGATAAATGTCCTCTCCGAGCTCGATAATATTCTGTCTGACCGCCCTGAAGCGTTTGCCGCTTCCCGATACGGGATTTATTATATGAACTATGTGACGGTCACTTTTATTTTCGGAAACGGTTGACTTATTATCTTTATTCATTGTCAAATCCTTTCATCTTCATGACGTATCTGAGCATCTGTTCGACGTTGGGAAGAACTGTCTTTGCCGCCGACTGTGCCTTTTCCGAACCGTAGGGCAGACTGAAGCCGTAAAATGCTTCAAGCATTGAAACGTCGTTATCGTTGTCCCCCGCCGTAAATATATTATCCTCACTCACTCCGAAAACCTTGGCCATGCGAAGAACAGCCGCCGCCTTTGACACCTCTGCGGAGGGAATGTCAAGACAGTTACCGTTCACGTGAACTGCAACCTTGTCGCCGTAACGCTCCTCAATTCTGCCGATGGCAAGATCTCTTATCTCTTCCGTAGGATATGCAACGTTTATCTGTGTAAAGGTCCTGTGCTCTTTTGCTGTGCGAACAGCCTCAGAGTCCTCATCAAGCGGCTTTTCAAGGTCCGCACTATAATTGAATGAGCCGTCGCTGAAGGTGAGGTATCCGGGCTTCATTGAGGCTAAAAAAGGAAGTATTTCGGGAAGAATGGAGCCGTCTCCTTTATATTCAAACAAAAGCTCTCCGTTTTTATCTATGGCATAGGCACCGGTCATACACATGAAGAAATCGCAAAGATAGCCGTATTCTTCAAAAAGATACATGGCATTGGCATAGTTTCTGCCTGTTATGATGCCGAACACGTTTCCGGCATCACGGAATTTGCCTATCATTTCAATTACCTCTTTGGTAACTCCGTGAGGATACAAATTCAGCGTTCCGTCAAAATCAGTTGCAAACAAAAGCTTTTCAGACATAGGCACACTCCGTTCCCGATCTGCTCGGAATAAAATTACATAATAATTTTACCAAAGTACGACCCTGTTGTCAAGGCGGCATTTTAATACTTCAATATTACTTTATACACAGCTTTATTTTTTTTACTTGACAAAAAAGGTGTTTTTATATTATACTAAAATGTATTATAAATTTAAGGTGGATTTTTATGGAAGATAAAATTTCAAGACTTTTCGGGAAGGACGTTTTTAATGACAAGGTTATGAGCGAACGACTCCCTCCGGAAATCTACGAAAGCCTTAAAAGAACTATTGCGATGGGTCGTTCCCTCGACCTTACCGTCGCCAACGTTGTGGCAAGCGTCATGAAGGAGTGGGCTGTTGAAAACGGTGCCACCCATTATACACATTGGTTCCAGCCTATGACAGGAGTAACCGCTGAAAAGCATGACAGCTTCGTTCATCCTCTTGACAACGGTACTGCAATTACGGATTTTTCGGGAAAAGAACTTATAAAGGGCGAATCCGATGCCTCCAGCTTTCCCAGCGGAGGACTCAGAGCGACCTTTGAAGCAAGAGGCTATACCGCCTGGGACCCCACGTCGTATGCATTTATAAAAGATGACGTGCTTTGTATCCCCACCGCCTTCTGCTCCTTCGGAGGTGAGGCTCTCGATAAGAAGACGCCCCTTCTTCGTTCAATGGAGGTCATAGGAAAACAGGCTCTGCGTATTCTTCGGCTTTTCGGTGACGAGGAAACAAAGAGAGTTATTCCGACAGTCGGTGCAGAACAGGAGTATTTTCTCATAAGACGTGAGGATTACAACAAGCGTAGGGATCTCATATATACGGGCAGGACTCTTTTCGGAACGAAGCCGCCTAAGGCACAGCAGCTCGGAGATCACTATTTCGGGTCTATAAAGCCTCGTGTCAAAGCGTTTATGGCAGATCTTGACGAAGAGCTGTGGAGACTCGGCGTATGTGCAAAAACAGAGCACAATGAAGCTGCTCCCGCACAGCATGAGCTTGCCCCCCTGTTCAATACCTGCAACCTCGCCTGCGACCATAACCAGATAACGATGGATATGATGAAGCGTGTTGCGGCAAGACACGGTCTCGTATGTCTTCTTCATGAAAAACCTTTTAAAAGCGTCAGCGGAAGCGGCAAGCACAACAACTGGTCTCTTTCAACTGACAGAGGGCAAAATCTGTTCGACCCCGGAAGCACTCCTTCGGAAAACGCACAGTTCCTTGTATTTCTTGCGGCTGTTATCGCCGCTGTTGACGATTATCAGGACCTTCTCAGAATTTCCGTTGCAACAGCAGGTAACGACCACCGTTTAGGTGCCGCCGAGGCTCCGCCTGCGGTTGTTTCCATATTCCTCGGAGATGAGCTTACTGCGGTTCTTAAAGCCATTGAAAACGGTGATATATACCATGAAGAAACAAAGTCGGTAATGAAGCTCGGCGTTCACGTGCTTCCCAAGTTTCCAAAGGACACCTCCGACAGAAACAGAACGTCGCCGTTTGCTTTCACCGGTAACAAATTTGAATTCAGAATGCCCGGAAGTGCACTTTCCATCGCCAGCCCCAACATCATGCTCAATACTGCGGTTGCTGAGGAGCTGTCCTCATTTGCAGACACGCTTGAGGGTGCAGAGGATTTTGAAAGTGCTCTCAACTCACTTATCCGCCGTGTAATAACAGAGCATAAACGCATCATTTACAGCGGCAACGGCTATACTGAGGAATGGATAAACGAAGCAAAGAAACGTGGTCTTTCAAATTATCCCACCGTTGCAGACGCCCTTCCTCATATGTGCGATGAAAAGAACTTAAAGCTCTTTGAAAAGCACAAGGTATTTACGGAAAAGGTTGCCCGTTCAAGATGTGAGATAATGACCGAAAATTACGTCACCGTAATCTCCATTGAAGCGAGCACGATGATAGAGATGATACGTCAGGAAATACTTCCCGCCGTCATCGAATACACAGAGCTTGTAACCAAGGTGAGACTTTCAAAAAAGCAGCAGGACATATCTTCAAGGCTTGAGGACGGGCTTATTGAAAAGCTGACTCCTCTGTCAGAAGCCCTTTGGGATGCTGTATTCAAATTGGAAGAAAGTCTTGATGTGCTGAAACAAGCCGAAACTGCCGCAGACGGCGCCGCCGTATGCAGAGACCTTGTAATCCCTGCCATGAACACGGCAAGAAAATATGCTGACGAGCTTGAAGCTGTTGTCGGCAAAAAATACTGGCCGTATCCCACATATGGCGAGATCCTTTTCGGTGTAAACTGAAAAATAAAAAAATTATAATTAAAATAAAAAAGGAATTAAGAAAATGAAAAAACTCATCACAATTGCCGCTATGGCACTTCTCGTTTGCATGCTCTTCTCCGCTTGTGCGAAGGAACCCGATCCCGTATTTGTAGGCATGGATATGGAAGCAAAGATCACTATAGTACGTACTTCCGACGGCTCCATCGCTTATGAAGGCTCTCCCGCATACAGCATTGCAGACGCATACAACCAGATCACAGAAATCGAAAAGTTCGATGAAAAAAAGGATGCCGATGCTGAATGGATAGTTATTATTATGTGCACATACGATGATCCCGCATTAAACCCCACCCTCTACAGACTCTCTTATCTTGGCGACAACACCTTCAACGTAAAGGTTCAGGGCTCTGACAAGCAGCAGTACAAAGTAGTTTCCGAAACACTTTACCGTGCTTTTGCCGAACCCATTCTTGCAAACTGATAATAATAAACACGGCGGTAATCATACCGCCGTGTTTCAGAGTGTAGACAAAGTCTACACTCTGTGGCAGACTGAGACAAACGCAGGTAGATTTGGCGATTTTTTCCTCGTCAGCGTTAAGGGGTCCTCAAACAGACTTGTCTGTTTGGGGTTCACGCCATAGTTACCTACGGTAGAGGGAAAAACTCGCCAAAAGCAGATGTGGCGGGCATTTGCCCGCCTTTTTTATGTTAGAAAATTTCATCAAGAAATATTTGTCTTATACAAGCTTTTCTTTTCACATCTGCGTTATACCAAGTTTGTCTTCGGTCTGAAACACGGCGGTATGATTACCGCCGTGTTTTGTTTGGCAAGGGTTTCATAAGATTTCTGAGCTCATAACCGAACCTCCTCAGATCTCCTTATTGACCTCGTCAAAATATTTATCAAAATCAACAACAATATTTTCCGTTCTTGATCTTTCAGCCGCAAAAACTATGCTGTGATTATAATAGGATTCCCATATTTCCGGACCGGACTTTCCTTTATAATCGCCTGTAAGGTACTCGTATACAGTTCTGACTATTCCTCCGTCACCGCCGCCGTGACCTCCCGTAATTCC
>JAZSLF010000155.1:0-9441 GCA_045535205.1 Eubacteriales bacterium | reverse complement strand
CTCCGACATGGAGCCCAGCGACGTTCGTTCAATGTGCTGCAGACTCCGTCTTGACCTCCGTGAACTCAGAAAGAAGTCCGGCGGCTTCTTCGGTTCAGGTGAATCCACAGGTTCTGTAGGCGTTGTTACCATCAACATGCCCAGAATTGCATATCTTGCGGAAGACGAAAAGGATTTCTTCGAGCGTCTTGACAGACTTATGGACATTTCCGCACGTTCACTCAAGATAAAGAGAACAGTTATCACAAAGCTTCTTGACGAAGGTCTCTATCCTTACACAAAGAGATACCTCGGCACCTTCAACAACCACTTCTCAACAATCGGTCTTATCGGTATGAACGAGGTCGGTCTCAATGCAAAGTGGCTCCGTGCTGACATGACAGACAAGGCTACACAGGAATTTTCCAAGAAGGTCCTCAACCATATGAGAGAACGTCTTTCCGACTATCAGGAAATGTACGGCGACCTTTACAATCTTGAAGCAACACCTGCCGAAAGTACGACATACCGTCTTGCAAAGCATGACGTTAAGCGTTTCCCCGACATCATCACAGCCTCCGGTGACGAAGGAACTCCTTACTACACCAACTCCTCTCACCTGCCCGTTGGCTTTACGGAAGATATTTTCTCTGCTCTCGATATTCAGGACGAGCTTCAGACTCTTTACACATCAGGTACAGTATTCCATGCATTCCTCGGCGAAAAGCTTCCCGACTGGAAGGCAGCCGCAAACCTTGTCCGTACTATTGCAGAAAATTACAGACTTCCTTATTATACAATGTCTCCCACATATTCCGTATGTAAGAACCACGGTTACATCACGGGTGAACAGTACACCTGCGACAAGTGCGGAGCCAATACAGAGGTATACAGCCGTATCACAGGCTACTACCGCCCCGTACAGAACTGGAACGACGGTAAGCTTCAGGAATTTGCAGACAGACGTGAATACAATCTTGATAATTCCGTTCTTACCCACGAAGGTGTAAAACCCCTTGATGAAGAAACCTCTCCCGCAGCGGCAGCTGAAGAGGTCGAAGCAGTATTCCTCTTTGCAACAAAGACCTGCCCCAAGTGCAAGGTTGCAGGCTCCCTTCTTGAAAAAGCAGGAATAAGCTATGAAAAGCTCTACGTAGAGGACAACGAAGACCTCGCTCGCTTCTACGACTTGAAGCAGGCACCCACAGTTATCGTTGTTTCAGGCGGCGAAAGCCGTTCCTATGCAGGACTTGAAGGTGTTAAGGAATACCTTTCCGTTCTTGCAAGATAAATTACAGACACCACAGAAATGTGCTTTCTTCCCCGATGCTTTCCGACCGAGAGTGTCGGGGAAACTTCACGGTGAATAAAATATCCGAAAATACACAAAATCATATCGGTCACTTCAGAAAAACAAAGAGACAAAGGAGATGCCCATGCTTTACGATATTATTGTTGTCGGCGCAGGCCCTGCGGGACTTACTGCGGCACTTTACGCACTTCGTGCAGACAAAAGGGTGCTCGTTATTGAAAAGAGCACTCCCGGAGGACAGATAACATATTCTCCCAAGGTGGAAAACTACCCCGGCTTTATGGAAATGAGCGGCAACGAATTTGCCGACCTCATGCTTGACCAGATACTCTCTCACGGTGCAGACTTTGAGCTCGGTACTGTCATCGGCATAAAGAACGGCGAAACGAAGACCGTCGTTACCGAAGACGGTGAATTTGAAGGAAAGGCTGTTATTATCGCAACAGGCGTAAAGCACAGACTGCTGGGCCTCGAAGGAGAAAAAGAGCTTATCGGAAACGGTATTTCCTTCTGTGCAGTTTGCGACGGCGCTTTCTATAAGGATAAGACCGTAGCCGTTATCGGCGGCGGCAACTCCGCGTTGCAGGAAGCAATTCTTCTTTCCGACAGTGCCGAGACTGTTTACGTTGTTCAGAATCTTGAAAGGCTGACAGGTGAAGCAAAGCTTCAGGAAGTGATTTCGGGAAAGGAAAACGTTAAGGTCATTTTAGGTACGACCGTCAATGCCATTGAAACCGAAAACGGTAATATTTGTGCCATTGAGCTCATCGGAGACGGCAAACGCTCCCGTCTTGAGATCGACGGTATGTTCATCGCCATCGGTCTCATTCCCGAAAACAAGCCCTTTGAGCATCTGGCAAGCCTTAACGATTGGGGCTACTTCGACAGCGGTGAAGACTGCAGAACAAAGACAGACGGCATTTTCGTTGCAGGCGACTGCCGTTCAAAACGCATAAGACAGATCACCACAGCAACAGCTGACGGTGCTGTTGCCGCACTCGCCGCTTGCGAGTGGCTGGAGGGGTGAGGGGCACTTACAGAGATATAATTATAAAAACGGCTCACCGATAGCTTGTGCGTGGTCAAAGCTTAGGTGAGCCTATTTGTTATTGCAAGCTTCACACCGAGATCCGTTCAAATGTTTTGCTCAAACTTTTACAAAAGTTTGCAGGGTCTTGGGGCAGAGCCCCGAGTCGCTTGCCGCAGAAAGCGAAACACCTTAGACTTCCCGGATTCCAAAGGGTACCTTTGGTCGCTCTTTGCAGAGAGCGAAATCCCCTTGACACAAACAGGCTCGGACACACAAACAGGCTCGGACAAGCATGAAGTCCCCTATATTCCGCAAGGAATATAGGGGACTTTGGATTACTGTTATGCGGGAATTTCCGTAATAATACCTGCAAGATACTTTCTGAGGTAAAGAACGTCAGAAAGTGTAATTTTGCTGTCTCTGTCAATGTCTGCGGCAGAAATGTCAATGCCTTCTTCGTCGATAAGACCTGCGATATATTTACGAATGAGAAGGAGGTCTCTGAGATAAATATCGCCGTCGCCGTCAACGTCGCCGCAAAGGATGCCGGAGAATACAAATTCCGCATTGAGCAGAGGGCTGTTGTAATCGCCTATTGAAATGCTGTTCCACTTGAGTACTGTGCCGGCGTAATATACGGTGGCAAGGGCGGGACATTCACCAAAGGCTGCATAGCCGATCTCCTCCACGCTGTCGGGAATAGTTACGCTGACAAGAGACGTATTCAACCAAAACGAATAGCTGCCGATACCCGTTACGGAATAACCGTCTATTTCAGAGGGAATTATAACGTTTTCGGAGGTTCCGCTGTAGCTCAGGATGGTTATACCGATAACCTCTCCGTTTTCCGAATACTCATATCCGTAAGAGAATAAGGTCACACCGCATCTTGTACATACGTCATTTTCATAATTATGACCAAGCGGAGAGATCTCTTCACCGTATACCGTATGACCGCATGCCGTACATACAGTATCACCGGTATAACCGTAGGATGTGCAGGTGGGCTCTGTTCTGTTTTCGATTCTTACCTCATCGGAATTACAGTATTCAACGGAAACAAGAGAGTAACCGTAAGCGGTGTTACTGCTGTCGGAGGTAAGAGTTATTATAACCGTATCACCGGGAACGGTGATGCTCTGTCCTGCAAGCTCTGTGCCCGACTTGTATTCGAGCAGCTCGCCTGATGCATTGTAAATACCGATATAGTCCCAACCGGACTCCGTCTGTGTAAGAGAGGAGAAGGTGACAGTTATATAGTGTGCTCCTTCTATATAAAGCTTTTGTGTTTCGTTGCAGTTGTCTGTATACGGATGAGAGGAGCCTATCAGATAAGCTTCGATATTTCCGCAATTTACGCAAACACCGTCTCTGAATTCATGGGGGAGCTCAGACATTAATACGGAACCAAGAGTGCTGTCGCAGAGCGTACAATGAATTATCTCTTTGCCTGCCTTCGTACAAGTAGCTTCAACGAAGGTTTTTTCAATATCGTTTTCCGATGCTCCGAAGTGTATGGTTCGACCGATAAGATAATCGTTACATTCTCCTATGGAAATACTTCCCAAAGACTCCTCTGTTCCTGTATAGAGCAGATGATCGAGGTCATAACAATAATCAAATGCACTCTCACCGACGGACGCCACCCCCTCACTCATCACCACGTATGAGAGAGAGCTGCATTCATAGAATGCTTTGTCCCCTATGGAAGAAAGAGCTATGGGAAGCTCTATGCCTGCAAGGTCATAGCAGTAGGCGAAGGCTCTTGCGTCAATATAAAGGAGACTTTCGGGAAGCTCTATTTCCGTAAGGCTTTCGCATTCATAAAAGGCCGCTTCACCGATACGGATAAGATTTTCGGAAAGAACCACTTTTTCAAGATCATAGCAGTATGCAAAGGTGTCGGGTTCAATTGTTGTTATACCGTTTGGAACAGTTATGCTTGTGAGAGAATAGCAGCTGTTAAACGTATTGTCGCCGATAGATACAAGGCTGTCGGGGAGTGTGATGCTTTCAAGGTTATGGCAGGAAGCAAAAGCACCTGTTTCAATTGCTTCAACCGTGTCGGGAAGAACTATGCTCTCTATATGCTCAAGACTTGCGAAAGCGTATTCTCCTATGACCGCAACGGGATAACCACCTATTTCAAAGGGAATGACAAGAGAGAACTCGTCACCTCTGTATCCTGTAATTTTTACTGCAACGATTACTTCGTTTTCGTAAATATATTCGTATGAGTAAATATTTTCGCCGCAATGTGTGCAAATATTTTCAACGAAATCGTGTCCCAACGCATCGATGACCTCACCTGAATTTACCATCTGAAGACATTCAAGACACCACTCTTCGCCTGTGTATCCGCTTGCTTCACAGGTGGGCTCATAACCCCATTTAAATTCCGTTGAAGGATGGGTACAGTCTTCGTAATAAGCGGTAACGGAGCATAATGCATAGCCATAGTCCGTCACCTCTCCGTCAGTTACAAGTCTGAGCTTTACCGTATCAGAGAAGACAGCTATTTCTCTGCCTCCGAAGTCATTCCGAAAGCTGTATATTTCATTGTCCTCACCGTCGTAAATATATAATGTGTCATCGCCCTGAAGATATGACTCCTCAGAAAAGATGAGCTTTATCCACTTCGCACCTTCTTTATAAATGGTCTTCGTTTCGTCAACGTTGTCAGGATAAGGATGCTCGCTTTCAAGAAGATCTGCTTTAAGGTTTCCGCACAGCTCACATACGCCGTCTGTAAAGGAGTGGGAAAGAACGGGGAGAATTTCTGTGTAAATTTCCTCGTTACATATACCGCATGAGACTGTCTTCGTGCCCGACTTGATGCAGGTAGGCTCGGTCACGTAAGCTGTAACGTTTGCTTCCGGAGCATCGTAATGGACAACTGATTTTTCAAAGTATTCGTTATACTCTGCAACCGAGATTGCACCGAAGGCTTCTTCGCTTCCGCCGTAGAATACGTGTTTAAGGTTGTAAGTTGAACCGAATACACCGTTGTCAATTACAGAAACGCTTTCGGGAAGCACTATATATCTGAGCTCGCTGCAGCTTGCAAATGCAGAGCTTCCGATTGCTTCCACGCCTTCGGGAATTATAAGACTTGTAAAGCCACAACCCCAGAACGTACCTTCTGAAATTACGGACAGGCTTTCGGGAATAGTTATTTCCGCAAGGGCGTAGCATCCGCTGAATGCATAACTACCGATAGCTTCTATGCTGTCCGGCAGGTTTATTCTTTCGAGCTTGACGCAGTTTGAAAAAGCGGAGTTTTCGATAGAAACGAGACCTTCGGGAAGTGTCGCTTCCGTCAGCTTCTCACATCCATAGAATGCATTGTCTCCGATACTTGTAAGACCCTCATTGAAAGCGATGCTTTCAAGCTTCTGACAATAGTAGAAAGAATAAGCACCGACAGAGGTTATGCTTCCGCAAAGCTCTATGCTTTCAAGGGCGTAACAATGTCCGAACGTCCATTCATCAATAAAGGTTACACCGGAGGGTATTATGATACTTTTAAGACTGCTGCACTCGCAAAAAGCACTTCTTCCAATATAATTTACACTATCGGGAATACTTATGCTTTCAAGGGAGGCACAGCCGTAGAACGCCTGACCTTCTATCGTTGTCAAGGTTTCGGGCAGTGTGATCTTTGTAAAGGAATTATTGTATGCAAAAGAATTGAAGCCTATTTCCAAAACAGGATATCCTTCAATGTAAGCGGGGATATTAAGCTCTGCTTCGGTACCGTAATAGCCGCCGATTCCGACTCCGAGGGTGTCGCCGTTGTCATTGTTTATAAAATAATAACTGTAAACATATGCACCGCACTTTGTACAGTAGTTTCCTTCATAGGTGTGTCCTGTGGGTGCTATAGATTGACCCTGTTCAACTACCTGCATACATTCGGTGCAGATCGTATCGCCCGTATATCCGTAATAATCACAGCCGGGCTCTCTGCTTCCGACAACTGTCGTTTCAGGGTGCGTGCAGTCTTCGTAGTATGCTGTAACGGAAATCACTCTATATCCGTAACACGTATCACCGCTGCTGCCGGAAGTAAGTCTTACCTTGACCGTATCACCGAACACAACAACAGTTTTACTTGCAAGCTCTGTTCCCGTATAGCTTCCTATCTCATTATCAGAGCCGTCATACACGTAAATTCTTCCATTGTGCCATTCCGCAAAGGTATCCTCGGAAAAGGTCACTCTTATTCTCTTTGCACCCTCTTTATAAATCGTTTTGGTCTCGTCGCAATTTTCGGAATAAGGATGGTCGCTTTCAATAAGGTCTGCTTCAAGGTTACCGCAGAGCTCACAAGCTCCGTCTGTAAACTCATGGGGAAGTGAGATAAGGACCTCAGCGTATATCTTTTCGTTACATATCGTACAGACAGCCCCGTTTTCGCCGAGCTTTGTACACGAAGGTTCAACACGGAGACTTTCAATTTCAGCTCCCGTCGCTTCAAAGTGTATCTCAGCGTTTGTGATATTACTGTTCAGAGTAGAGCTTATTGATATTTCATTCCAAGCACTTTCGCTTCCTGCATAATAAATATGGTTAAAGTCTGAGCATGACGCAAATACGGCATCACCGACAGTTTTAAGACTTTCGGGCACCGTTATGCTTCCGAGGGAGACACACCATGCAAAAGCTTCTTTTTCAATAGTTTCCACACCCTTGAAAGTTACGCTCAAAAGGGAGTCGCAGCTGTAAAATGCGTATTCGTCTATGAATTTAACATTTTCGGGCAGTACCACGTGTTTCAGAGAGTCACAATGGCTGAACTGCCATTCTCCGATGGAGGTAATACCTTCGGGAATATTTATGCTTTCAAGAGATCGACAGTTTGAAAATGCATAGTAACCGAAGCTCGTTACGCTGTCGGGGATCGTGATGCTTCTGAGAGAAGTACAGTTCTGGAACGCCCAGTCTCCGATATAGGTCACACCGTCGGGAATATCTATACTCTCAAGGGAAGAACAGTTGTTGAACGTCTGATCTCCAAGGTCGGTAAGTCCTTCGGGAAGATTTATGCTTTTGAGGGAAGTACAGCCGTCAAAGGCAGCAGATCCGATGCCCGTTATACTGTCGGGAAGTGTAATGCTTGTAACGTTGGTACGGCTTGAAAAAGCCCACGTACCGATTCTTACCACAGGATAACCGTCTATTTCGGAAGGAACGACAACATCTGTATCAGCTCCGTTATAATTCATCACTTCAATTCCGTAAAAATTACCGTTTTCATCGCTAAGATAACCGTAATTGAAAATACTAATACCGCATCTTGTACAGTAGTCACCGTTAAAGGAGTGACCGAGAGGAGCTACGCTTTCTCCCGATGACATAAGAAGACCGCACTCGGCACATACGGTATCCCCCGTATATCCTTCCATAGCACAATAGGGCTGACGGCTTCCGACCACCTGTGTCATGGGGTGAGTACATTCCTCAAGGGAATATTCTACTGAAACGATCTCATATCCGTAAAAGGTAACGCTGACGTCGGATACGAGACGTATTTTCACCGTATCGCCGGGAACGCCCACGCTTCTTCCTGCAAGCTGTGAGTCGCTGTAAGAACCGATCTCGTTATCTTCACCGTCGTAAATGTAAATATAGTCACACATTTCAGTATATGTGTTTTCGGAAAAAGATACCTTTATCCACTTTGCACCTTCTTTATAGATGACCTTTGTCTCGTCGCAGTTGTCGGAATAAGGGTGATCGCTCTCAATAAGGTCAGCTTCAAGATTGCCGCAGAGCTCACATACTCCGTCAACAAAGCTGTGAGAAAGTCTTTCGACGGTCTCTGAATAAATAACTGTATCACAAAGCTTGCAGATGTAAGAAATTTCTCCCGCTGACGTGCAGGAGACCTCTTTCTTCGTCTGCTTTTCCACTTCGTTTCCTGTTGCACCTGAGTGAATTGCCGCCTTCAAAAAAAGCTCATTGTTTTCTGCAACGTCAATTTTTTCAAAAGAAGCACCCTTGCAGAGCACGTGGCTGAGAGAATAACATTCAGCGAATGCACCGACACCGATGCTTGTCACTTCTTCGGGAATAATTACGTAGAATAAGGAAAAATTCATGTTGAACGCATCAGCTCCGATGGCTGTCATGCTTTCGGGAATTTCTATGCCTATAAGATTGCGGCACATTGAGAAGCCATAAGCTCCGATTTCGGTCACTCCATCGGGAATTTTATAAAAATCTCCCTTCTTGGAAACGGGATACTGAATAAGCTTTGTTCCCTCTTTGTTAAAAAGCACTCCGTCAATGTCTGCATAAGAAGGATTATCCTCTGCGACTTCAATTTTCTGAAGCTCGCCGCAGCCGTAAAACACAGAATTTCCAAGTGTTGTCACGCTTTCCGGTATAAAAACCTCTGTAAAGGAATAACAATAGCTGAAAGCGGAGGAATCAATAAAGACAACGCTTTCGGGAATGGATATTCCCATAAGAGAATAACATTCGGAAAACGCCGCCGCACCGATTTTCGTTACGCTGTCCGGAAGGGTAACACTTGTCATAGAATAACCCTCGCAGAAAGCATAGTCACCAATGCCCGTAACTCCGTCTTCAATAACTACGGTGTCAATATAGTTGATCACGTCATACCAGGGCGTGTCTCCGCCTGCGTAGTTTGCCATGTCGCCCGTACCGCTTATGGTCAGGCACATTGTTTTTTCGTTATATGTAAAGGTTACATTGTCACCGTTCACACCGCAAGCGCCGCTAAGGTCTTCGGCACCTACGGGAATGACATTCAAGGGCATTGATGAGATCATAATTAACAATGCCAGAAATAAGGATAAAATTTTCTTTTTCATGGGATGCTCCTTAATGAGACTATATATTATATAATAATTGTACCAATAGAACAAAAAAGTGTAAATAGTGATTGTGCATAAAATAAGCGGCATTTTTTCGTCAACTTGACGAAAAAGGTTGAAAGGTCCGAAAGGGGCTGTAAAAAAACTCGTTAGTTTTTTACAGCCCCTTTGTGGGGATAGGAAAAAATGCGCAGAATCAACAAACTGAGCCAAAACAACGCTTTTGCGTTGTTCAGAGTGTAGACAAAGTCTACACTCTGACCCAGACTGAG
>JAZSLF010000130.1:0-8090 GCA_045535205.1 Eubacteriales bacterium | reverse complement strand
AAGGGAGCTGCAATATTCGAACGCACGTTCTCCTATACTTGTTACGCTGTCGGGGATTGTTATGCTTTCAAGGGAGGTACAATTATAGGACGCATAGTCTCCTATACTTGTTACGCTCTTTCCGATTGTTACGCTGACAAGAGAGGTGCAATTATGGAACGCACGGTCTGCAATGCATTTTCTTCCTTCACGGATAGTATATTTACCTGATATTGAAGTTTTTGCTTTTATAAGATGATTTGAAATATATAATACTCCGTTTTCCCAGTTGTTACTATCATTATAATATGCAGTATTATAGAACGCATCGTATCCTATACTTGTTACGCTGTCGGGGATAGTTATACTGACAAGGGAGGTGCAATTAGAAAACGCATCGTATCCTATACTTGTTACGCTGTCGGAGATAGTTATACTGACAAGGGAGGTGCAATTTCTGAACGCCCATTCTCCTATACTTGTTACGCTGTTTCCGATAGTTACACTTGTAAGGGAGGTACAATAAGAGAACGCTTGGCCTCCTATACTTGTTACGCTGCCGGGGATTGTTATGCTGTCAATGGAGGTGCAATTATAGAACGCATGGTCTCCTATACTTGTAACGCTGTCGGGGATAACTATGCTTTTAAGTGAGGTGCAACGATAGAACGCATGGTCTCCTATACTTGTAACGCTGTCGGGGATAACTATGCTTTTAAGTGAGGTGCAATTATGGAACGCATGGTCTCCTATACCTGTTACGCCGATGGGAATATTTATGCTTGTAAGGGAGCTGCAATCTTCGAAAGCATAGTCTCCTATACTTATAACACTGTCGGGAATAGTTACACTGCCAAGAGACGTGCAGTCGGAGAACGCTTCGTCTGCAATATATTTTGTACCTTCTCGGATAGTAGAGTTCCCGGATATTGAAGTTTTTGCTACTATAAGATGATTTGAAATATATAATACTCCGTTTTCCCAATTGTTTCTGTTATTGTAATATGCAGTATTATAAAACGCAGAGTCTCCTATACTTGTTACGCTGTCGGGGATTGTTATGCTTTCAAGGGAGGTGCAATTATCGAACGCATATCTTCCTATACTTGTAACGCTGTTTCCGATTGTTACGCTGACAAGGGAGTCGCAATCATAGAACGCATAGTCTCCTATACTTGTTACGCTATCAGGGATTGTTATGCTGACAAGAGAGGTACAATTATAAAACGCCTCGTCGCCTATACTTGTTACGCTGTCAGGGATTGTTACGCTTTTAAGGGAGGTGCAACCTTTGAACACATAGTCTCCTATACTTGTTACTCCGTCTTCTATTACAACAGTTTTGATCTTGCTACGTGAATTATACCAAGGTACGTTTGACGAATAATAATAATACATCGTACCAGAACCGCTGATAGTGAGAGTGTCGCTATCATCAAGAATCCACGTGAGTTTAGAACCGCAAGTACCGGAAGCAGCCGCTGAAACAGGGAGGGCGGTAAGTGGGATTGAGGAAATAATTAATAAGATGGTTAGAAATAGGGATATAAATCTTTTCATGATATTCTCCTATTATATAAGTATTAATAATATATTAATATTATATCATTGTTTACAGACTCTGTAAATTGTGAATGGTGACGGAAAGGAGGGAGGATTTTTGTGGGAAATGACGAAAAGAACCCCAAATCGCCGAAGGCAATTTGAGGACCCCTTCAATGCGGTCCCCCTTCTGAGAACCCCAAACAGACAGGTCTGTTTGAGGACCCCAGACTTCTGAGAACCCCAAACCGACAAGTCAGCTTGAGGACCCCAGACTTCTCCGCTGGAGGAACTTGACTGATGAAGCATTGTACAGACTTTGATCTCCTCATCCACCGCAAGCGGTCCCCCTTCTCCGCTGGAGAAGGCTATTGAGGACCTTTTCAAAAGTCTTTGAGGGGGTCTAAGGGGGAACTTTCTGCAGAAAGTTCCCCCTTATCATCCCCACCTCTACAAGCCGAAGCTGATGCTTATGGCTTCGTCAACTGCGTTCATCATTTCATCATCAAGATGTCCCATTTTTTCACCGAGCCGTTTTTTATCAATAGTGCGTATCTGCTCAAGAAGAATGACCGAGTCCTTTTGAAGCCCTACCTTGTCAGCGTACACGTCTATATGGGTCGGAAGCTTAGCCTTGCCGAGTCTGCTTGTAATGGCAGCGGCAATTACAGTTGGACTGTATTTATTTCCCACGTCATTCTGTACTATAAGTACCGGCCGAAGCCCACCTTGCTCGCTTCCGATCACCGGACTCAGATCGGCATAGTATATGTCACCTCGTTTTATGCTCACACTATCACTCTCCGTTACTATATACTTCCCTTTCAGGCAATTTAATTCTGTGATTATAGTATTGCCGACGTTATGTCTTTTTAGTCATGGCGTTTTTATAAATTGCCTACTTTCAGTATATTCATTACAGTATGTTTTGTGATATTGGGAGAGCAGGACATAGAAAACATCCCTGTCCGCTTCAAGAGAACCCCAAGCATTTCTTGCTGAATCCTTGAGGACCACTTGCACAAAAAATGGGACACGGTTACCCGTGTCCCATATGGTGAATATTAATTAACTTTAATTATTCGATACCGAGAAGAATTGCCTTGAATGCCTTTGAATCAAGTGTGTTAATTTTGCCGTCACCGTTGATATCAGCTGCATTGATATTAACATCATTACCATCAACAAGACCTATTATGAGCTGTCTCATAAGGAGATTATCGCGCATATTAACTTTACCGTCATCGTTAAGGTCACCGTAAAGGATTGTTTCTTCTTCAACCCATGCAAAGTCAGCGGAACCGAGAACGTAGTTGTCAACTTCAGCGTTAACACCGAATGTTCTGATGATTACGAACTTAGCAGATGTGGGAAGTTCATAGAGAGCTGTGTCGTCCCATTCTTCGATATCTGTGGAGAACTTAACCATTTCTTCGCCGTCAACATAGATAGCACAGTATGTGTTGATTCCATCTACATAGAATGCTTCTTCGCCGGGAGCGTTGAATTCGAACTTGATTGTATGCCATTCGTTCATGGGGAAGTCAACGTAGTATTCGATTGCGTCATAGGAACCACCGGATGCGGGCTTGATGTAGAAGCAACCCTTATCGAAGTCGTAACCAGCTTCGTTCTTCAGACCGCCTTCGCCACCGAACCAGAAGTATACCTTATGGCCATACTTGTTTTCGATAACGTCATTTGTATCATGGATACCTGTTACGTTCACGTCAAATGTTACGGACCACTGTGTATTGTCTCTTGCATCTTCGGGGAACTGGTGGTAGGACTGATCGTTACCTTCGGGAATGATACCGATGCCGTTTTCAACTACGAGACCTTCAGCATCAAAGAAACCGCCGATTACCTGTGTAGCAGCAGCTTCGTCCATATCAAAGTATGTCCAAATGTCACCTGTGTAGGAATCTGTTGCGGGGATAGTAGCCTTTGTTGTTGTACCACAGTTATATGTACAAGCCCAAACCTTGTAACCATCTTCTTCAGCTGTTGCTGCCTTGTAATCAACCATGTGGCCGGAGGACCATGCATGGTCAGAAACTTCTGTTTCATAAGAATCAACAGTTTCGCCGCAAACGCTACATACTACTTCGTATAAAGCAGGAACGAGACATGTAGCTTCTCTTGCGAGAACATCGGATGTAACGTCGTGAGGACAAACAACTTCGCCGCCCTTGCCTTCAACAACTACTGTTACGATGTTACCATCGAAAATACCCTTATCGCCATCTTCGAAGTCGTAAGGACCGTATGTTTCTGTACCCGTGATTGTAAGATTATCAACTGCAACACCTGTTTCGGAACCGAAAGCACTGGGGTAAATAATGAAATAAGTTTCGTAATATGAATTAGCAGTAATATCGGATTCCCATACGAGTGCATCGTCAATGTAAATAGCATCTCTACCGTTTACGTTGAGTTCCATCTTAACATGTACCCAGTTAGGAACGAGGAAGCCTGTTGTATTTTCGGGCCATTCAATGCCTGCGAAGCTATCATAGCCTGTATCGGAAGGACCGTATGCACTCTCGCCGCCACAGCAACGAACACCTGCAAATGTCTTAGCAACTGTGTATCTTGTGTATGCCTCATCTGCCCAAAGGCTGAATTCAGCGTTGTCATCAGCAAGCCAAAGGTCGAATTCCCATGTCTGAGAATTACCAAGATTGAGACCGCTTGTGTAGTGGTAACCTGAAAGGTTCATCGCCTGAGATGTTACATCTTCAAGCACAGGATCTGTCCAAACAGCAGAAATGATTGAAGTAAAGTCATCGGATGAGAAGATTCCTCTATCGCCGTCTTCAAAATCATAGGGACCGTAAGAGCCCATGCTACCGGAAACAGATACATTGTCAATAGCTATATCGCCTTCACCGAAAAGAATGTAAGCCTCTTCCCAGTATGCACCGGAAGCTGCTGCTGCAGAGTAAACAACTTCACCATCAATAGTGATAACGTCCTTGCCGTCAACGCCCATTTCAACAACTACATGACGGTGACCTGCTGTCAGGTAACCTGTAGGAAGCGCTTCGTAACCGTGGAATGCTGTCGCACCTGAGCTACCGTTGTAAAGACCAGCAAAGTCTGCGCCAACAGTATATCTGTTTGTAGCGCCATCCTGCCAGATTACAAAAGTTGAGCTTTCGGTACCGAACCAAATGTCGAATTCCCATGTCTGAGAAGTACCGATTCTAAGTCCGTTCGTGTAGAAATAACCGGATGTAATTTTCAGTGCATTTGTCATTTCTGCATCTGCTGCGTTTACGTTAATGCAAAGAGCAACAGTAGAGAAAAGCATAGCAACTGTGAGGAAAATAGCTAAAAGCTTTTTCATAGTTGTAAAAACCTCCATAATATAATTTGGTAGTCTTATTCTAACACTAAAAATCCAAATTGTCAACATGGTGAAATAAAATTTGTCATCAAAATTATTAAATAAAATGTAAATATCAGCTTTTTTAAGCTATTACGCCAAAACGCCTCAATTATATGAAAAAAGCGGATCGGCTGACAAAACCCTACATTTTAATTATATATAGCCTTGAAACTCTATTTTTGCCGTTTTTCTGTAAAAACAACATATTGTTATAAGGCTCAAACAATGTCAATATTTCGTTGCTCGGTATTTTTTCAAGTAACACCCGCCTATCATTTTTAAATTAAAAAACGGCATTTTAAACAAAAAAATACAGTCCGCAAGAAGCAAAACCGAGCCCAAAACGGCTTTTTTATAAAAAACACACATCTCAAGCGAAGTTTTTTGTGCTATTTCACTACAAAATTGCTAAAATTTTTGACATTTTGCACATTGACTATATTTGTACATAATGATATAATAATATCACCTAAATCATTTTTGGAGGAAAACAAATGAAAAAAATTCTTTCTATCGCTCTGGTAGTCATGATGCTTCTCGCTTGTATTCCCTTCTCTGCAAACGCAGCCGGCGAATACGGCTACGGTTGGCAGTGGGATGACGGCGTTGCATACGGTGACATTCAGGGTATCAAGTACTCACCCGATGACGTTGTAATCGAATTCGACGCATCAATCGTTAGAGGCGCCGCAGGTGCTCTCTTTGAAGTTTGGACAAAGTCCGGCGGTTACCTCAGCATCAACCCCGCTGCAGGCACAGCTTCCATCGGTACACAGGCTGTTAGTAACATTGCTTGGGGTGAACTTAGCGGTACAAACTGGCACCACATCAAGTATACAATCAACGGCGGCGCAGCTTCCATCGCTATCGACGATGTAGTTGTAGTTTCCGGTTCCGGCGTTACAGCTTGGGGCGATAACCGTATTCTCCTCTTCTCTAACGAGGGTATTCTTACAATCACAAACCTCGTTGTAAGCAACAACGCAGGCGAAGAGCTCCTCAACATCGACTTCTCCGATGAAGCAGAAGCTCTCTCTCACTTCAAAGGTGAATGTCTCGGTAGCAGAGTAGCTCTCGTTTCCGATCCTACACCCGATGGACCCGTAGAACCCGACGTTCCCGTAGAACCCGACGTTCCCGTTGAACCCGACGTTCCCGTAGAACCCGACGTTCCCGTTGAACCCTCAGAAGTTAACTGGGTAATCAGAGTTGACGGCTATGCTGACCTCGCAAAAGAAATCGACAAGTGCGAAGGCGGCGCAGTTCTTAACGAAGGTTCCGTAGAATTCGACCTTTGGATGCTCCCCGGTTCCTCCGGTTCCGCAGCTTTCCAGATCTTTGAAAGCTGGGAAGGCTCCGTTCGTCCTCAGATCAACTCCAACTCTATCGGTTGGTTCTATACATTCACAGAAGCTGAAGAACTCCACGGCTTCTCTTGGGGCGATCTCTCTCTTAACAACAAGAGAACATTCAGAATGGACTATACAGACTCCGAAATTCAGCTTTACGTTGACGGCGAGTTCAAGACAAGCATTCCTTACGGTACAACACCCGCAATGAACGGTCTCGTTCTCTACGTAACAGAAGGCTTCATCCTCATGGATAACCTTACATTCTCCGATTCCGAAGGCAACATTCTCGGTAGCTACGATATCGACAACGCTCAGCCTCGTAACAACGACGGTTCTTACTCCTTCGTTGCTCTCGGCGACTGTGCTACATACGGTCACATCGCAGGTGCAGTTGATATTCTTAAGCTCAGCCCCAAGTGTACAACTGAAGGTTACAGCGTAAGATACTGCGTAGCTTGCGGCGGCGAAGCTTCCAGAACATACATCCCCGCTCTCGGTCACGCTTACGGCTCATACGCAGCAGGTAAGGTAACAACAGCTCCTACAGCTGAAGAAGACGGCGTTATCTCTTGGACATGTTCAAGATGCGGTCTCGACGCAGCTAAGGGCGTTGCAGTTGCTACAGGCGACTACAAGGGCTCCATCGTTTCTTTCGATGACTTCTCTGATATGGAAGTAACAACATACATCACAGGCGGTTTCCCCATCGACGCTAGCGAAGGCTACCTTGGTGAAGTTCAGGAAATCGAAGACGGCAATGCTATTATGCATTCTTCCACAGACGCTAACTACCACCAGTTCGCCAACGAAATCGACACAACAGGCTTCACAGTATCCTTCGATTTCCGTTACAACGAACTCCTTGAAACAAGCGACTCTGAAAACTACGGTCATAACTTCCACTTCTGGTTCGGTGGTGCTTCCATCATCAACAACTGTGCAGGTTACGACTTCATTAACGGCGAATTCTACATCAAGCCCTCCAGCGGCGCTGCATACGATCCCATAACAGCTGCTTACGAACTCGAAGACGGCCAGTGGTACAACATCACATTCAAGTACTTCTCCGACATTGACACATTCGAAGCATGGTGCGCATTCTATGTAAACGGCGAACAGGTTTGCATCTTTGACGGTATTGATGCTGCTTACGAACTTCCTTACGAAGCTAACAGAGCTACAGCTCCCGTTCTCTTCCGTACATTCGGTATTGACGCTGCATTCGATAACTTCGTAATCGGTGATGTTGACTTTGAATGGATCAACTTCAGAACACCTACAAGCGAAGGCCCCATCGATCCCGGTCCCATCGATCCTCCTACACCTCCTGTAGAAGATGTTGCAGGCGATATCGACGGTGACGGCGTTGCTAACTCCAGAGATGCTCTCATGCTCAAGCTCTTCCTCATCGGTGCAAACGAACTCGATGCTGACAAGGCTGACATCAACGGTGACGGCGTTGTTAACGGTAAGGACTCCAGAGCTCTCAAGGCTATCATTCTCGGTGTTAACTAATATCGGTTAAATAGCTTTAGCTTAATAAATAATCAAGGCATGTGCCCTCGGGCACATGCCTTTTTTCTGTGGGGAAACTTTTCGGGAAAAGTTTCCCCACACCCCTTCAAAAGCTTTTGAACAGGGGACGGTTTCCATCAATCAGGGGACGGTTCCCTGATTGAATTGAAGTTTACAGCATATACAATACCGTAAACAACGAATAATGAATATTGAATGCTTTCGGAGGATTTTCGCCACAGCGAAAATCTTCATTCATTCTTCATCAGCGAAGCGGCTTCATTATTTATTTGACCGGGGGGGGAACT
>JAZSLF010000050.1:0-20173 GCA_045535205.1 Eubacteriales bacterium | reverse complement strand
CTCGACGTACCTTTGTACGCCTTCGGGTATCCCAAAACAACGCAAAAGCGTTGTTTTGGCTCAGTTTGTTGATTCTGCGCATTTTTTCCTATCCCCACAAAGGGGCTGTAAAAAAACTAACGAGTTTTTTTACAGCCCCTTGTTAATTTATGCACGTATTTTAATAAGCAAAAGCTTTCCCTTTGAAACAGATACCTCTGCCGTTTTTTGCGGCAAGGGCTCGTTGCTGACGCCGTATTGGTATTCAGCTGAGATCTTTGCGTTTTCAAGGGGGTATTTTGCGTTTCTGACAGTTACACCGTCAGCTTCTCCGAAAAGATTAATAAGTGAAAAATAAGGGTAGGAGCAGTCGATGTATTTTGGACTTCTTCCCACAAGTTCCATTTCGGAATAATCGTCAATGATAACTGCATTTTTTCCTCTGTTTTCAAGGTAGAGTAGGGCAGAAAGGTTGCAAAGAGAATGGTCAAGCCTTGCTCCTATGACACCGATAAGTAAAAAATCCAAGAAGCCTCTCCTTATTCCTTCCTTTACGGCAAACATACTGTCAGTATCGTCTTTTTCACAGGGAAGGATGATTGTTTCCGCATCAAGCAGAGGGTTTTCGTGAGAGTCAAAGTCGCCGACTATAAGACTCGCCTTTGCCTGTAAGCCTTCAAGGTGCCTCAGACCGCTGTCACAAAAGATCACGTAGTCGTCATCACGTAGCTTTTCTCTGATAAATTCATAATTATATATATCTGCACCGCCTACTATTACACAGCGACAGGCCGGTTGTTTTTCCATAGTACACACCTTTAAAGTAAGGAAAGTATTTTTCGTTTGTATTCTAAAAATTCAGCTGTCAGATTGAAACCGTCACGCTCATTTTTTGGCTTTTGAACGGTGATCTCCGCCGTGATCGTACCCGGTGAGCCTGACAAAAGATAAATGCGGTCCGAAAGGAGAATTGCTTCATCTATGTCGTGGGTAATGAATAAGGTCGACAGCCTTATCTTTTCCATCACTTCAAGATACCATTTGTGCATGGAGCTTTTTGTCAGCGTGTCGAGGGCTGAAAAAGGCTCGTCAAGAAGTGCAACGTCACGGGAAAACATATAAGTTCTCAGAAGTGCGGCACGCTGACGCATACCGCCCGAAAGCTGAGAGGGGTACTGCTTCTGAGTCCCCTCCAGACCGAACTGTTCAAACAGCTCAGATGCCTTGGATCGTGCCTCCTTTTTTTTCAGTCCTTTCAGCAGCAAGGGAAGTGCGACATTGTCCTCTATGGTTCTGTAAGGAAGCAGAAGATCCTTCTGAAGCATATAGCTTATGTGTCCCGGCTTTCCTGTAATATCCTTGCCATCAAGAAACACCTTGCCGTCGTTGTCGGGCTCAAGCAGTCCTGCGATCACGTTGAACAGAGTAGTCTTGCCGCCTCCGCTGATACCTAAGAGACATACAAGCTCTCCCTCGCTGAGTTCTATTGATACGTCGTTTAAAACAGGCTTTCCCTCAAAGCCTACACTTATGTTTTTTACTTCTAATTTTTTCATGTTATTCGGGTAAATATTCGTTGGTAAAGCCGTATTCAGCATCTATCTCACCTTCAAGAAGCTCGTTTTCATTCAGCCAATTGAAGAATGCCGCCCAGCGTTCAGGGTCAAATTCGCCCCAACGAGATGCATCGGATATATATTCTGAAGCAAGGTATTTCTGACTTGCATAAACAAGCTCGCTGTTTGCCTTTAATTCGGGTGCGGCATCCATAAGGATGTCTGCGGCTTCTTCGGGGTTTTCACAGGCGTAGGTGTAGCCCTTGGAGAGAGCCGAAACAAATGCCTTGGCACTTTCGGGATTTTCTTCAAGCCATGCATCGTTGCCTATGATTACAGGAGTATAATAATCAAAAGCAGGGTCAAAGTCCGCAAATTCAAAATAATCAATGTCAAGTCCGGCTACTTCACATGCTATGCCTGCCCAACCGTAAAAGATCCAGATAGCATCAACAGAACGGCTTTGCAGAGCAGAAACTTCATCGGTAACGGTAGAAGGAATGAGGTTTACAAGATCAAAATTTCCGCCGTCAGCCTTCATTACGTCGCGAATGGTTGCTTTCTCAACATCCAAGTCCCAGGTGGCATATTTCTTGCCCTCAAGTCCTTTAGGAGTATCCATTCCTTCACCTGCACGTGAGACGATGCCTGAAGTGTTATGCTGAATAACTGCGGCAACGGCAGTAACGGGCATTTTTGTATCTCCCACATAGGCAGGTGCAAGATAATCCTGAAATGAAACGCCGAACTGCGCTTTGCCTGATGCCACAAGTGTTACGGCACCGTCTTCGGGGGGCTGAACTACTTCCACGTTAATACCGGCTTCTTCAAAATAGCCTTTTGCCTGCGCTACAAATATTCCGGTATGATTTGTGTTCGGTGTCCAGTCGAGCACTATGGTGACAGTATTTTCATCTTTGTTATCCTGTGTTTTTACACATCCGAACAGGCTGAGTATCAATACGAAAGAAAGCAGTAAACAAATAATTTTTTTCATGATCTTTTTCTCCTTTTTTTATCTGAATTGCGGTATGGCATACATTTTTTCTCTGCAAGCTCAACAAGAGCCATAAGAACGAGAGATATAGCGGATATGAGAAAGATAACGGCGAACATCTTGTCAAAGGCAAATGCCTTTTTTACTCTCGTCATATAAACGCCAAGCCCTCCGAAGCCGCCCAGCCATTCGCTGATGACAGCACCGACCACGCTGTATGCGGCGGCGATCTTCAGCCCTGAAAAAAGCTGAGGCAGAGCAGAGGGGAACTTGATATAGCGGAATATCTGAAAACGGGTCCCGCCCATTGAACGAAGCAGACCGACAGCATCCTTGTCCACACTTTTGAAGCCGTCAAGAAGCCCTACTGTTACGGGGAAAAAGGTGACAATTACGATCAATATGACCTTGGGTGTCATCTCATAGCCGAACCACAGTACAAGAAGGGGAGCTATTGCAACGGAGGGAATGGTCTGCGTGATAATAAGTAGAGGATAGAATGCTTTATAAAGTATATCGAAAGCATCCATCAGCATTGCCGCAACAAAACCTACGCCGACACCGAGAGCCAGTCCGATAAATGCCTCCTGAAGCGTAATAAGAGAATGCTCTGTAAGTAAAGGAAACTCGCTTATAAAGGCTTTTACAACGTCTACGGGAGAGGGAAGCATATAAGACGGAATAACTCCCGTCATACATATGAGCTGCCATATTATCAAAAGCGAGGCAACGGCAATGATAGACGGTATATTACGTTTCAGCATGTTTAGTGATCTTTTTGTCTATGGTCAGTATTTCACCTTCCGGACGGTATACTACCTTGACATAGGCAGAAACCTTCTCTGCACCGGCTCTGATGGCAACGTGCTGACATTCCTTGACGATGTCCATAAGCTGATCATAATCATCACCCTCAATAGTGGTCTCAAAGGGACCTACATGACAATGTAATCCGCTGCTTTTAATGTAGGCGATAACCTCGTCAACGATTCGGATAAGCTCATCTTCATTTTTTGCCACAGGCAGAACCTGTATCGCAATACTTGCTTTCATAATTTTTACCTCCAATAAATTCTGAGTTTTAAAAAGCCGTAAAAACAAAAAAACAGGAGACACCTTCTCCGGATGCCTCCATGTAAAAAATCCTTGTGTATGACTTCCTACGGCGGCATTATCCGCATCAGGTTATAGGGTCGAAGTTTGATTACTTCCTCTCAGCCTGCAAACACAAGCTCCCCTGTATTTATTGTGATATCATTATACACCCGATTTTTCGAAATTTCAAGTACCTTTTCAAAAAAATATTCTTACGCCTTGCAGGGCAGAGTAACGGTAACGGTCGTGCCCTTACCTATCTTACTTTTAATTTCGGTCTGTCCCTTATGATATGAAACAGCATGCTTCACGATCGAAAGACCAAGCCCCGTGCCGCCCGTTTCTTTTGAATGGCTTTTGTCAACTCTGTAAAAGCGTTCAAAAAGTCTTGAAAGGTGTTCTTCCTCAATTCCTATTCCTGTGTCGCTTACAGTCAGTTTTGCAAAAGATCCGTCACTCAAAACGGAAACATTCACAGTTCCGCCTTCTTTGTTATATCTTATGGCGTTGTCAAGAAGGTTGTAAATAATTTCGTAAATGTAGCTTCTTACACCCGATATGGCACAAGTCTCTCCCGCAAGGTTCATTTTTATGCCTTTTGCACGGGCCGTCGGAGAAAGATCAGAGATAACGGTCTGAGCCGTATCGTAAAGATCTACGTCTTCAAAAGGAATTTCATTGTTTTCGTCAAGCTGAGAAAGTCTTATAATGTCGCTTATAAGTGAAACGAGTCTTTCGGCTTCATTCTTTATGTGTCCCACAAAACGCTGTGTGTCTTCGGGTTTGACAAGTCCGTTCTGCAAAAGCTCTGCGCTTCCTATTATGGATTGGAGAGGAGTTTTCAGCTCATGAGAAACGTTGGCGGTAAACTCACGTCTGCTTTGTTCGGCGCTGTAGGCTTCCGTGATATCAACGCAGAGAATAACTGCGCCGATGGTCTTTCCCTCAGATGAAGTGCGGCTGATCGTTATTCTGTAAGCTCTTCCGTTCTTTTCTCTGAAAAACTCACGGCTCTCGCCGTTAAAGGCGGCAAATACCGCTTCCTTTGTTTCGGTAGAAGGGTCAATATCGAGAAATTTTTGACCTATGGGATCAGAGGGGGTAAAGAACAATTTTTTTGCAGCAGGATTGATGCTGAAAACACAGCCGTTTTTATCGAGAAGCACAAGTCCCTCGTTCATCGACTCTGTTATCTGTTCAAATTCGTCAGAGCGTCGTTTCAGAAGCTTCATCTGTGTTGATATCTGAGAATGTTGCTTGTTGAGCTTCGTTATGATTGGAGACAGCTCCTCGTAAGACTCATGTCCTTCGGGAGAGTCAAGATCAAGCTCGTTCAGAGGCTTCACAATACTTTTTGCCATTCTGCGTGCCACAAGCACAGAGATGATAACGGCAAGAGCCACTACGAAAGTCATGGGAATAAGAATATTTATAAATAAAATGAAGAATGAGTCAAAACGTGTGGATATACGGAGAATAGTTCCGTCGGATAGTCTTTTTGCACAGTAAACCGTTCTTTCCGTCAGAGTATCTGAATAACGGGCGCTTTCGCCGACTCCGTGTTCAATCGCTTCGATGACTTCTTCACGGTCAGCGTGGTTATCCATGCTGTCGGTATCTATTTGATTATCGTAAAGAACCGTACCGTCGGCATCTATCCACGTTATTCTGTAGCTTTCGTCACTTAAAAGAGAAAGGTATTCAGCTCCTGTCTCCTCCATACCCTGTGCAAGAAGGAACAGATTACTGTCAAACTGTTTTTCGCTGACCTTTGAAAAACGGCTGTACATAACTCCCGTGATAACGAGTAAGCTTATAAGAAGAACGGATATGACGGCAACGAGAATTGAGCGGAATATTTTCTTTGTCATTGTTCCTCCTTCAATTTGTAACCGACTCCGATAACCGTTTCGATCTGTTTTGCAGAAGAACCGAGCTTTTGACGAAGTGTTTTGATGTGCATATCAACAGTTCTTGATTCACCCAGATACGTTTCTCCCCAAATGGCAGAGAGAAGCTGTTCTCTTGTGAAAACAGTTTCGGGATTCTCAAGAAACAGCTTTAGCATATCAAATTCCTTCAAGGTCAGGTTAACCTTTTCGCCGTTCACGTGAACTGTATGTTCTTTTGGGCAAAGCGAAACGTTTCCAGATATAAGTATCTCTTTATGATTTTGAATTTCATATCTTCTGAGTACCGCTTTTACCCTTGCCACCATTTCCATAACACCGAAAGGCTTAACGAGGTAATCGTCAGCTCCTATATCGAGACTTTGTATCTTGTCGGGCTCAGTTCCTTTGGCAGTAGCCATTATTACCGGAATGTTTTTTGTTTCGGGATTATTTCTTATTGCTTTCAGGACATCAACACCGTCGGAACCGGGCATCATAATATCGAGAATAATAAGTCTCGGAGTTTCATTTTTCAGCGCTTCAAGCATTACGTCTCCGTTTGGAAAGCCCTTGGCAGAAAAGCCTGTTGAGCTGAGGGCATATACTTCAATATCTCTAATGGCAGAATCGTCGTCAACGCACCATATCATGCTCTGAAATCCTCCTTTGGCAAATATTATCTGCTGAGAGTATTATAATATATTTTGTAAAAACTTTCAATGAGAAGCTAAAAATCTCCGTGTAAAGTCTGTGTAAAACCCGTGTAAAATCCCCTTATTTCTATTGAATTTTCCATTTTTCCCTTGTTATAATCAAAATGACCTGATTTGACAGGTTTACGTATGAAAAATGAAAACCCTATAACAGAAAGGAAAAACAATGACAATTTTTGACGTACTGACCCTTATCGGAGGACTTTGCCTGTTCCTTTTCGGTATGAACGTAATGGGAGGCGCCCTTGAAAGACGCGCAGGCGGTAAACTGCAGAATCTTCTTTCAAAGCTTACCACCAACAGATTTGCAGGACTTCTGACAGGACTCGGAGTTACCGCCGTTATTCAGAGCTCATCAGCCACAACGGTCATGGTAGTAGGCTTCGTAAACTCAGGGCTTATGACCTTGAGACAGGCTATAAACGTAATAATGGGAGCCAACATCGGTACTACCGTAACGGCGTGGATACTCAGTCTCGGAGGAATAAGCGGAGACAGCCTTGCACTCAAGCTCTTAAAGCCCACCTCCTTTACACCTGTCCTTGCACTTATCGGAATTGTATACTATATGTTCTGTAAGAGCACAAAGAAGAAGGACACAGGAACTATTCTTCTCGGCTTTGCCGTTCTCATGTTCGGCATGCATACAATGTCTGATGCAGTATCGGGACTTGCAGACGTTCCCGCTTTTGCAGAACTTTTTATTATGTTCAAGAACCCCATTTTAGGCGTACTTGCAGGTGCAGTTCTCACGGCAATAATTCAGTCAAGCTCTGCCTCCGTCGGTATTCTCCAAGCACTTTCATCAACAGGACTTGTTTCCTACGGCGCGGCAATTCCCATTATCATGGGGCAAAACATCGGTACTTGTATAACAGCTATTCTTTCCTCCTTCGGAACAAACAGAAATGCAAAGAGAGCCGCGCTTGTACATCTTTTCTTTAATATTATCGGAACTGTAGTTTGTCTCATAGCTTATACCACAGTCGATGCTGTTTTCTCTCCCGCTTTGTTCGATCAGGCGGCAGGCTTTTCGGGAATAGCCATTGCCCATTCCGCTTTTAATATTATTTGTACGGCTGTTTTATTCCCCACAGCATCTCTTCTTGAAAAACTTGCGATGAAGCTTGTTCCCGAAGGAAAGACACCCGATAGCTTTGCAAAGCTTGATGAAAGACTTCTTGTTACTCCTTCGATCGCTCTTGAAAGATGCCGCAGCATCACTTCCGAAATGGCAGAAGGTGCTGTAAACGCTATGCTTCTGAGTCTTGACTGTCTTGAAAGCTACTCAAAAGAAAAAGCTGTAAAGATAAGAGAAGAGGAAGAAAAGACAGACCACTATGAAGATATGATCGGAACCTATCTTGTAAAGCTCAGCACCAACAGAACGAGTGATCACGATAGCGCCGAAGCAGGTAAATTGCTCCGTGTTATCGGTGACCTTGAAAGAATTTCCGACCATGCGGTAAATATTGTAGCCTCCGCAGAGGAAATGAGAGACAAAAAAATAGCTTTTTCGGAAGAAGGCAAAAAAGAGCTTAAAAATCTTACAGCTGCTGTCCGTGAAATCCTTGGCCATACGCTAACAGCCTTTACTGAAGAAAGTATAGAGTCTGCTGTTAAGGTCGAACCCCTTGAACAGATAATCGACGTGCTCAAAGAAAAAATGAGACAGGGCCATATCTCCCGTCTCCAAAAGGGTATGTGCAGTATAGAAACCGGCTTTGTCTGGGCAGATATCCTCACCAACCTCCAAAGAACCTCTGACCATTGCTCCAACGTGGCAGGAAGCGTAATTGATGCGGCAGAACAAAACCTCAACCTCCATGAATCGCTCCGCCTTATGAAATCGGAAGACCCCGAATTTAAAGAACGTTACGCCGCTCTGGCAGTTAAATATTTGTAAGGAATTACAAGGGGAACTTTTCGAGAAAAGTTCCCCTTGACCCTTCAAAAGCTTTTTAACGGTATCTATTTATATTTGTCATTCTGTACGCTTAATCTCTTCTGAGCTTGCCGTAAGGCAAGGAAGAGGCTTTTCCTAAAGCAATTAAAAACGGTATGAAGACCATTTTGGCTTCATACCGTCATTTATTACTTGTTTTTATTCAATGATTTTTAGCGATTTTTTAAAGGTGACCGCAAACAGAATTGCCGTAAATGAAACTGCGATAAAGTCTGCAATCGGTTCTGCGAGGTATACGCCCATTGTTTTATCGGAAACAAAGAGGGGAACAAGATAAATGAGGGGCAGAAGCAGAACGAATTTTCTGACAACGGCCACAGTAATGGAGCAAGCGGCATTCCCGATCGAAACGAAGGTCATCTGACAGGCGACTTGAATACCGAAGATACAGAGCACCGCGCAGAAGATGCGAAGTGCCCCTGCCGTAAACTCAATAAGCTGTGCATCGGGTGAGAATATTCCCGCAAAGCCTCCGGGGAACAGCATTATAAGCAGCCAAAGGGAAACAGAGTATACAAGACACGACGTAAGAAGAAGTCGGAACGTTTTCTTTACTCTTTCTATGTTCTTTGCTCCGTAGTTGTAGCTGAGAATGGGCTGAGCCCCTTGAGCGATACCTTGCATGGGGAGCATGGCAAACTGCATAACGCTTGTGAGAATTGTCATGGCGCCCACCGCAATATCGCCGCCGTATTTAAGGAGCGAGGAATTGAAGCATACGGAAATGACGCTTTCACTGCTCTGCATAACAAAGGTGGAAAGACCGAGTGCAACACAGGGAAGAATAAGAGAAGACGTAAGCTTTAAATTCTGTATTTTCAGCTTCAATAAAGTTTTCTTTCCTGTCAGAAATGACAGTACCCAAGCACATGAGAGTGCCTGTGAAATGATAGTTGCAACTGCGGCACCTTTTACTCCCATACCGAAAGCGTAAATAAACAGAGGGTCAAGGGCTATATTTGAAACTGCGCCGATAAGGACCGTCATCATTCCGAATTTTGCAAAGCCCTGAGCCGTAATAAATGCGCCCATGCCGAGGGTCAGCTGAACGAAAACGGTACCGATGGCATATATGTTCATGTAGTCGCAGGCGTATTTTATTGTGTTGTCACTTGCGCCGAACATCAGAAGGAGGTCTTCGTTCCATATCAGAAGAACTGCTGTCAGAACGGCAGAGATAATAAGCTGCAGAACAAAACAGCAGCCGAGGATCTTTTCAGCGGTTTCGTGCTCTCCCTTACCCATTGAAATTGATGCTCTGGGAGCACCGCCGGAGCTGATAAGGGCCGCAAAAGCGGAAATTATCATAATAAGAGGCATACAGACACCTACACCCGTAAGGGCGAGATTGCCGTCACCCTCGATATGTCCTATGTATATTCTGTCAACGATGTTGTAAAGCATGTTGACTATCTGTGCAAGGACAGTAGGGACGGCTAATTTTAAAAGCAATTTGCCTATAGGCTCTGTGCCGAGAAATGTTTTATCTTTATTCATTATATCACCTTAACTGATTTTTATATATTTTAGACCTTTACGGCGAAAAAGTCAATGATAAGTTATTTATATGGTGTTGACAGAGATATATTTTTTTGCTATAATACATTTAACAATTAAATTAAATGTTAAATGTAAAGAGGGGAGAAAATGTCACTACAAAACACCTTGAAAGCGTTGTCCGACCCTATCCGCCGTGAGATACTGAGTATTCTTAAAGGCGGCAGGCAGTCGGCAGGAGAAATAGCACAGCACTTTACAGTAAGTACAGCAGCTGTATCACGCCACCTTTCAGTCTTAAAGGAAGCCGATCTCATAAGAGATAAGCGGGAAGGGAAAAACATATACTATGAGATAAACACTTCCGTACTTGAAGAAATAATAATGTTTATAACCGATTTAAAGGGGGATGAGAAAAATGCTTAAAAACAATAAACTGACAGCAATAATCGCTTCGTTCGTTACCCTGTCACCTATTGCGGCAGGTCTTATATTGTGGGACAGACTTCCGGAGCAAATTGCGGTTCATTGGGGCCCAACAGGAGAAGCAGACGGCTTCAGCGGAAAAGCGGGAGCAGTTTTTGTAATGCCCCTCGTATTATTCGCTCTGTTCTGGATATGTGTTCTTGCATCCACTCTTGATAAGAAAAATGCAGAGCAAAGTGATAAGGCAAAAACACTTGTACTTTATCTTGTGCCCTATATTTCGCTTCTTGTTAACGGCATAGTATATGCGACTGCGCTTGGACTTAAATTCAGCGTGATTGCCGTGATGGCGGTGGCTTTCGGCATTCTCTTTTCCGTAATAGGTAACTATCTGCCGAAATGCAAACAAAATCACACCATCGGTATTCGTATAAAATGGACTCTTGAAAGTGAAGAAAACTGGAATGCAACCCATAGGCTTGCGGGAAAATTATGGTTTTTCGGAGGCTTTGCAGTTGCCATGTGTGCTCTGCTTCCCGAAACTCTTTGTGCAGTATGCTTCTCTGTTATGATGCTTGTACTTGCCTTTTCACCCATGATTTATTCATACACCTACTACAGAAAGGAGAAAAAGAATGAAAGCAATTGAAACGTGCGCTCTCACAAAATACTACGGTAAAACGAGAGGTATCGAAAACGTTGACCTTTCCGTTGAGAAGGGAGACTTTTTCGGATTTATAGGTCCAAACGGTGCGGGAAAAAGTACCTTTATAAGAACAGTTTTAGGTCTGATCTCCCCAAACGGCGGAAGTGCCGAGGTTCTCGGACTTGATATATGTGAAAGTAAAACCGAAATATTGAAGAAGGTGGGCTATCTGCCTTCAGAAGCTGTTTTCTACAGCGGAATGAAGGTAAAAGACATTCTTGAATTTTCCGCAAGGCTCAGAAATAAGGACTGCCGAAGCGAAGCAAAAAAGCTTTGCGAAAGACTTGAGCTTGATACGGCGAGACGTGTAGGAGAGCTTTCACTCGGTAACCGAAAAAAAGTAGGTATAGTCTGTGCTCTTCAGCATGACCCCGACCTATATATCATGGACGAAGCAACAAGCGGACTTGACCCTTTGATGCAGAAGGAATTTTTTTCAATTCTTAAAGAGAAAAACGAAAAGGGTGCAACTGTATTCCTTTCATCTCATATCCTCTCCGAAGTGGCACGTTACTGTAAGAGAGCCGCTGTTATCAGAGAAGGAAGCATTCTTGTGTGCGACAGCGTTGAAAAGCTTGGTCATACGGGAGTGAAAAGAGTTACTTTAAGAGGAATTTCTACATTTGACGAATTTGACGGAGTCCGTGACGTTAAAAGGGAAAACGGAAACGTTAACTTCCTCTACAGCGGAAAATACGATCTGCTAATAAAGAAACTTTCTACATTTGCCTTTGAAGATATAAATATAACTGATCCCGACCTTGATGAAGTGTTTATGCACTATTACGGAAAGGAGGAAAAATAAGATGACTTTATATTTACATGAACTTAAGCGGTCAAAGCTTTCTCTTATTATCTGGACAGCATCAATATCCTTTATGCTTGCCGTGTGTGTATTCATTTTTCCCGAAATGAAACTGCAAATGGAAGAAATGAGTGATATGTTTGCAAACATGGGGGCACTCTCCGATGCATTCGGGATGGACACAATGGATATGAGCGACTTTCTCGGCTATTTTGCCCTTGAATGCGGCGAAATGCTTGGACTTGGCGGCGGCTTGTTTGCTGCCATAGCAGGTATTTGTGTGCTCAGCAAAGAGGAAAGCGACGGCACAGCCGATTTTCTTCTGACTCATCCCGTATCAAGAAATTACGTTCTCATATCAAAGCTCGCCTCCGTTGTAACACAAATAATTATTCTTAATCTTGTCACCGTTGCCGTAACAGCATTTTCAATAGTCCTCATAGGTGAGGAGTGTGACGTAAAGCTGCTCTCGCTTCTTTTTGTCGCATATCTCATTCTTCAGCTTGAAATAGGACTCATATCCTTCGGCATTTCTGCATTTCTAAAAAAACGTGCCATAGGTATCAGCCTCGGTCTTGCTCTCCTTCTTTATTTTATAAATCTGATTTCCAACATCACAGAGGAGATCGAATTTTTAAAATACGTGACACCTTATGCATATGCTGACGGCTCGGCAATTCTTGAAAAGGAAGCTCTTGATATAAAATTCCTTTTGATAGGAGTCGGTGTAACAGTAATTGTTTTGAGTTTGGCATTTGTAAAATATAATAAAAAGGATATGGCATAATTAAAGCCCCAAATCGTTTTTTGCGATTTGGGGCTTAATAGATCAATTGACTAAGGTAAAGAAAATCACAACAGCATTGGCAATACCTAAGAGAATGCCTGCACCGACCTGAACGGGAGTGTGTCCTACAAATTCCTTAAGTCTGACTTCGGGTAATTTGCCGGGAGAGAGAACGTCAAAAACTTCGATTATCTCATTAAGAAGTACTGCCTGCTTGCCTGTCTCACGGCGGACACCGGTCGCATCGTGGCAAACGATAAGTGCAAGTGCAAAGGTCACGGCAAATTGGAAAGAGCCCGTACCGTGAATAAGAACGCTGATGGTAGCAAGGGACGTTACCATAGCGGAGTGGCCGCTGGGCATACCGCCGTCGCCGAAAAGTCTTGTTATATCAAATTTTTTGTTTACTATTGAGTGTATTATAAGCTTAAAGACCTGTGCCCAAAGCCATGAGGAAATTCCCGTAATAAGATAGGGGTTTGTTATAAGAGACTGAAACCAATTCATTAAAACTTCTATCCTTTATAATAGTTGTACTGTCAACCATTATAACACGGTTCATGTTTTTTCGCAATTGTTTATTGAAAAAACATTAAAATAAGTTTTATTCAGCTGTGATCTCGTATGTGACGGAGCCTGCTGTCACAAAATAGGTGCCTCCCTTGATGATTTGAGGAGTGCTTATAATAATGAAAGAATAAGCACTGCTTGAAGTACCGCTGAAAACGGTTGCTCCCTCGGAATTTTTTACTGTGACCGAGTCTGCATAAGCTCCCTCGGCGTTAAGCTTCAATGAGCCTTGACCGGAGGAGGTATCAAAGGCTTGTTCGTTTGAATAGCTTCCCGTTCCGAAGAACGTTCCTCCGTTTATTGTGCCGCTTGTGTCATATTTGAAGACGGAGGTATCTCTGCTGCCTGAGACGGATATGGTTATATTACCTCCCGTAATTGCCAGAAAGCCGTTGGCATCAAGCCCGTTGCCCGACGTGTTTACGGAAACAGCTCCGCCGCTTATCACAAGATTTTTTGCCTCTATACCCTCGTTGCTTTTTGAGATAGTGAGCGAGGTGGTGCTGCCCGAAACGGCAAGGTCTGTATCTGCATGAATGGCATCGTCGGCAGTTGAAAGAGTATAAGTGCCTCCGGAGACCGTTATCGTTCCGTTGCTGTGTATACAGTCATCCTTTGAGTCAACGTTAAAGTATCCGCCTTTGATATAAATGTCGCTTCCCGCTTTGAGACCCTTGAAAGAGCCTGCAAGATTTGATGCGGAAGTGGAGCCTCCTCCTGATTTTATGTTCAGGGATACGTTTTCGATATTCAGTATATTCTGAGCGATAATTCCGTCATTTCCTGCGGTTATACGGATGCTTCCGCCGTACAGGTATATAAAGCCTTTTGCAGCTTCTGTATTGTTATCTGAGGTAATGCCGCTTGTCCCTGCGTTAACGGTTATATTCCCGCTGTTTATTTTTACGCAGTCCTTACCGTTTATTCCGATGTTTTTTGAACTGACGTTGATTATTCCGGAGGAGATTATAAGATCGTCTTTTGAAACTATTCCGTGCTTACAGTTGCCGTATACGTGCAGAGTACCGCTTCCGTTGATCGTGAGGTCAGCCTTGCTGAATATTACGCCGTCAAGCTTTGAGCCGCTTTCCGTAATGGAATAGGATGAACCGTCAGAAAGGGTGTTTATGGTTCCGGATGCAAGATTTATCGTTACCTTTGAAGCGGCACGGACATAGATCGCAGGGCCCTTGCTGTTTCTGACCGTAGCACCGTTCAGAATAATAGTTACTTCTGAGGACGGAGCATTTACGGTTATCATCTGATCGGTAACCGTACCGCTGAGAGAGTATGTACCGCCTTCAATTATTGTATGCGATGAAGGAACAGGAGGAATTACAGGCTCCTCGTTCTCTTTGTTTGTTTCGGCGGCAGTAGTGTCGGCCGTTTCAAAATCAAAATCAAATGCTGCTGTGTCGGCCGTTGTAACAGCGGGAGTCGGAGCTTTTGTTTCTGATTGTGCGTAAGAGACGGTCTCTGTTTCGGTGATTTCGTTTCCGCTGTCAGCTTCCGTCGCAGAAGTGCTTTGATCTTCGGTGTCTTCGCTTTCCGAGTCTGCCTCGGAGCTGTCCCCAGCTTCCGTGTCGCTTTCGTCGGTCAAATATGAGGACTCTGCTTCGGGAAGTGCCGCCTGTTCGTTTTCGCAGACGATGTCCGAAGGGACGGTCACATCGCTGTCTTCAGACGGTACAGCATCGTTTTTTTCACATGATACGAATATAACGGAAACTGCTAAAATAAAAATTAATAACAGATAGATCTTTCTCATGATTTATAGTTCCTCTATATAGCTGTCTTTTGCATATAACTTTTCAGCATGATTAAACAAAAGAATGCTGAAAAAAAACTGAAAAATAACGGCGTATATTAATATTTTTTCATGAGTTTTTAATAAATAGTGTATGAAAATACGGTTTTACTTCAAAAATATCATTGACAAATTGTAATTTGTGTTATAAAATACTACTGTGAAGACTCTGCTTTTTTGGAAAGTTTGACAGGGAGCGTGCATCATGGACTGAAAGTGCACGTCAGATGAGTAGTAAGCACGGGAACGCTTCGCCATAGACAGAAAATCAATACAATAATTAAAAGAGGATGCAGAAAACTGCATCAATGCGGGTGGCACCGCGGGTTAATTACAAAATTACTCGTCCCGGGAATTATAAAATTCCCGGGATTTATTTTTTATCTTCGGGATAGACACACATAGGAGGAAGAATATGTACAGAACATTATTCTGCAACGGAATCAGCGACAAACATATAGGAAGCACCGTACAGCTTGCGGGCTGGGTCGATTTCATCAGAGATCACGGCGGTGTAATATTTGTTGACATTCGTGATTACACGGGAGTTACCCAGGTGGTAATTCACGATGAGGCGCTCATGAAGAACGTAAACCGTGAAACTGTTATTTCAGTTACGGGAACTGTCAGAAAGCGCGATGAAGAAACTGTCAATACAAAGATAGATACGGGATATGTTGAGCTTGTGGCAGAGAAGCTTGAAATATTAGGCAAAAGCAAAAATATGCTTCCCTTTGAAGTAAGAAGCTCCAGAACAAGCAAGGATGAATTGAGACTCAAGTACCGTTATCTTGATCTCAGAAATCCCAAAAACCACGACAATCTTGTAATGCGTTCAAAGATAATCCGCCATCTCAGAAACAAGATGGAAGAAAAGGATTTCCTTGATATGCAGACTCCCATTCTTACTGCATCATCACCCGAAGGTGCAAGAGACTTCCTTGTACCCAGCCGTAAGCATCCGGGCAAATTCTATGCACTCCCTCAGGCACCTCAGCAGTTCAAGCAGCTGCTTATGGTGTCGGGCTTTGACAAATATTTTCAGGTTGCCCCCTGCTTCAGAGACGAGGATGCAAGAGCTGACCGTTCGCCAGGTGAATTCTATCAGCTTGACTTTGAAATGGCCTTTGCAACGCAGGAAGAGGTTCTCGACGTTTGCGAGGATGTAATTTACGATACGTTTAAGACCTTTTCCGATAAAAGAATTACGGAAAAGCCTTTCCGCCGTATAACCTATGCGGAAGCTATGGGTACCTACGGCTCCGACAAGCCCGACCTTCGTAACCCCCTTGTTATCTGTAATCTTACAGAGTTTTTTGCAAAAGCCTCGTTCCCGCTTTTCAAGGGTAAAGAGGTACGAGGTATTGTTGCCGACTGCTACGGTAAATCCAAGAAGTTCTTTGAAGATTCTCTCAAGTTTGCAACTTCCTTTGAAGTGGGGCTTGCAGGGCTCGGTTACCTTACGCTTAAAGAAGGACAGCTTGCAGGCCCTATCGCCAAGCATTTAAGCAAAAGCGAAATTGATGAAATTATTTCTCTTACGGGACTTAAAGAAAAGGAAACTCTTTTCTTTATCTGTGACGAAAAGAAGAACGATACGGAGAAAAAAGCAGGTCTTATCAGAACGTGGCTTGCAAAGAAGGAACAGCTTGACCTTATCCGTGACGATGCCTTTGAATTCTGCTTCGTAGTTGATTTCCCCATGTACGAAATTGATGAAGAAACCGGAGACACCATTTTTACACACAATCCCTTCTCAATGCCTCAGGGCGGTATGGAGGCTCTCCTTACCAAAGATCCCACAGAGGTTCTGGCATATCAGTATGACCTTGTATGTAACGGTATTGAGCTCGCTTCGGGTGCTGTCCGTAACCACGATATAGATATAATGAAAAAAGCGTTTGATATTGCAGGCTATGACGAAGAAGAGCTTAAAAAACGCTTCAATGCCCTTTATACAGCATTCCAGTACGGTGCACCGCCTCACGCAGGCATGGCACCCGGCATCGACCGTATGGTAATGCTCCTGACCGACGAAGAAAAAATTCTTGAGGTCATCGCATTCCCCCTCAACGGTAATGCACAGGATCTTCTTTTAGGTGCTCCCGGTGACGTAACAAATCAGCAGCTTGAGGACGTACATCTTTTGGGAACGACCAATGCTCTGGCTCAGAGAACAACGGGAACGTCTGCGAGTGCAGTAAAGCAAAGCAAGGGCAAACGCTCCACGTTTTCAAATGCACAGCAGCTGAATCAGCTGTCTCTGACAGACGAGGAGGAAAACAAGATAGCAAGCTATTTCTCCGTAATGAAGGACTTTGAAAAGCTTCTTGCCTCCTGCAATACGGAAAACGTGGAAGAAATGGTTCATGTAATGCCTATGACCAACGTGCTTCGTGAAGACGTACGCAGTCAGCCATTCTCAAGAGAAAGCCTTCTTGAAGGTGCTCCCGAAAGAAGCGAAGACAGCTGGCAGGTTCCCAGACTTGTAAAGTGAGGTGTTAAAGGTGAAATATTATGCGAAAAAGCTGTGCGACAGCGGCACGGTTGCAATAGATGATACAATACTTGTAAAAGACGTACAGGCGGCTGCAGGCTCCCGTATCTTAGAGGGATTTGTTCCTCTTTTCAGTGCGGAAGCGGTAGACCGTCTTGAGAAAAACGGATATACGCTTTCGGGTAAAACTCACATTGGCGAGTTCGGGCTTGACCTTGTCGGCGAGTTCTCCTACTATTCCGAAAAGGAAAATAAACTTTTGGGTGCGGCAGCAGAGCTTGTGTCACAGGGTGAAGTGAAGGCGGCTCTCGGCGTTGATATGAACGGTGCACCGAGACGTGCGGCGGCTCTTTCCGACGTTTGCTTCCTCAAGGCTACCTACGGAACAGTTTCCCGCTACGGAATTATCTCCTGTGCGGCATCGGGCGAGCAGATAGGTGTATATGCAAAGAACACCGAAGACGTAAAGGAAATAATTGAAGTAATTGCAGGCCACGATGAAAAGGACGGCACAAGTCTTCCCACGGAAAAATACAGCTATTCAACAGATGAAGACGTAAAAGGGAAGCGTGTCTGCATCGTAAAGGACCTTCTCGATAAGGTTGACGATGAAACGAGGGCAAAAGTAAAAGCTTTTGCCGACAAGCTTCGTCTTGTAGGAGTTGAAGTTGAAGAAATAAGCTCCGATATGTTTGCCATAGCAAACGTTGCATGGCAGATACTCATGTGTGCTGAGACCTGCAACAATGTTTCCCGTTACGACGGTGTTAAATACGGTTACAGAACCGCAGACTATAAGGACATAGATGAGCTTTACGTTAAAACGAGAACAGAGGGCTTCAACTTCCTTACGAAAGCAGTAATTCTTTACGGCTCCGACGTTCTTTCCAAGAACAGATACAAGGAATGTTACGACAAGTCTCTCAGAGTTCGCCGTGTAGCTTATGATTATATGAAAGAGCTGTTTGGCAAATACGATGCTGTGCTTACTCCCGCTTGTGCCAAAAAAGCTTACGAAGCATACGACATTACCAACGCTTTTGACGGTGTGTTTGCCGAATGTATCTTTACCTCAACGGCAAATCTCACAGGTATTCCCGCCCTCGTAAGCGGCGGAGTACAGCTTTTGGGAGACCACTTTGCAGAAAGCACTCTGCTCTCACTTGCTCACAGCGTTGAAAGGATGGGTGAATAATTATGAAATATGAAATAGTCATCGGTCTTGAAACCCATGTGGAGCTTTCCACCAATTCAAAGATCTTCTGCTCATGCGGGGGACACTCTGCGGCAAACGAGCCCAATGATTGTGTTTGCCCCGCCTGCTCCGGTATGCCCGGAATGCTTCCCGTAATGAACAAAAGAGTAGTGGAGCTTGCGGTAACCGCAGGACTTATGCTGAACTGTAACATAAACAGATACACCACCTTTGATAAAAAGAATTATTATTATCCCGACCTGCCCTGTGCTTATCAGATCACACAGCTTAATCACCCCATCTGTACAGACGGACTTGTAACAGTAAAGACCTCAGGCGGTGTTCGTGAGATAAGAATTAAGCAGATACACATGGAGGAGGATGCAGGCAAGCTTGTTCACGGCGGCAAGTATTCCTACGTTGATTTCAACCGTACCAGCGTTCCCCTTATTGAGATCGTAACTCAGCCCGATTTCAGAAGTGCCGAGGAAGTAGTTACTTATCTTAACAAGCTGAAAAATATGTTCCGTGCAGGAAACATTTCAGAGTGTGAAGAAGGTGCCATGAGATGCGACGTAAACATTTCCGTTCGTCCCGAGGGAAGCACAGAATTCGGTGTAAGAACCGAGATAAAGAACATGAGCTCCTTTGAAGCGATAGAAAAGGCTATTCATTACGAAACACAGCGTCACATTGATGCCATTGAATTTGAGATAGAAGAGCTTGTTCAGGAGACAAGACGTTTTGACGATGCCACAGGCAAGACTTTTGCCATGCGTAATAAGGAAACGGAAGCTGATTACCGTTATTTCCCCGATGCAAACCTTATGCCCATTATCATTGATGATGAGTGGCTTGAAGAAATAAAGGCAAAGAAGCCTGTTGCTATTGATGAAAAGGTTGACTCCTACAGAGAGGCGGGAATTTCCGACAAGGAAATTGATATGCTTATCGCTAACAGTAAGATAAGTAAGCTACTTGATGAGACAGTAGCCAAGGGCTGTAATGCAAAGGATACTGCGACGTGGATTCTTACCGACTGTGCAGGTATTCTGCGTAAAGCCGAAAAGACCCTTTCTGAGCTTGAAGTTTCCTCCGATGAGCTTTCCTCTCTTATCAAGATGGTAGACTCCGGCAAGATCAACCGCAGCATAGGAAGAAAAATTCTTATCGCAGTAATTGAAGAAGGTGTTGACCCCGTTAAATACTGTGAAGAAAACAATCTTGCAACTCAGTCCGACACAAGCCTTATTTCCGATACCATTGACAAGGTCCTCTTGGAAAATGAAAAGGCCGTTGCCGACTATAAGGGCGGCAAGGAAAAAGCACTTATGTCTATCTTCGGTGCCTGCATGAAGGCACTCAGAGGCAGCGCTGATCCCTCCGTTATCAGATCAATTCTTGAAGAAAAACTAAGATAAAAAGCTTGGGGGAACTTTCTGCAGAAAGTTCCCCCAAACCCCTTCAAAGACTTTTGAACGGGTTTAGGGAAAGCTTACAGAGATATAATTACAAAGACGGCTCACCGATAGCTTGTACGTGGTCAAAGCTAAGGTGAGCCTACCTATTTTAGTGAATTTTATTGCGAGTGCCCACTCAAAAGTTTTGCTCAAGCTTTTTTAAAAGCTTGCAGGGTCTTGGGGCAGAGCCCCGAGTCGCTTTCCGCAGAAAGCGAAACTCCTTAG
>JAZSLF010000162.1:0-9498 GCA_045535205.1 Eubacteriales bacterium | reverse complement strand
CGGGGGACTATTTTTAAGTCCGTCGTGCTTACCGGTAGAAACGGCAAAGGAGTCCAAACGACCGTGAGCGCCGAAATGCATTTCGGCAAGACCGAACAAGTCTCTGTAGTCCCCCACGGGTGACCAAAAAGAAACGACAATTTTTCGCGAGAAAGATTGTCGTTTCTTTTTGTTCTCTTCTCTCTTATCTCTTCTCTTTTCTCTCTTCTCTAAAAATTGTCGTTTCCAGATAAAAGATAAAAGAGAATAGAGAAAAGAAAAGGTTGTTTTTCTCCTTTTACTCGAAAAACTCTTAACTTTTTTATTCGATTATCTCATAATAAACTATACCATTAATTTTCCGTAATATTGCTACTTCGTAGCAAAAGCCTCCGTTATCATCTCAAGTATCTTAAACTTGATCTTATATTTTGCCCCTTTATCATTCTTTATAAGTCTATACTGCTCCGAGGTAAATCCCGCAGCAAGAAATTCTTCCTCGCACTCGCCCTCCGAAGCCGCCGTACACATCGGAGGATAAAGAACACACCACCAGTTTTTGCCCTTTCCCTCACCGATAACAACTCTGAGAGACGTGTATGTGCCTTCGGGCAGCGTGAAGCTTTCATAATATCTGGTCGGATACCTTTCTTCTCCGAATTCCACGGTTACCTTATCACTGCAGCCTTCTTTTTCAAGCACCGTTTCAGATGCTTTTATTATTTCATCTGTCTTTTCTCTTATACTGCTGACAGCTTCGCCCTTGCTTTCCGCTTTTGTCTGTGAAAGTGCTTCAAGTACGGCATCTCTTACTTTAAGCTTTAATTCCTGATCCTCTTTGCTGTCTGATTCTGCTATTACGTGAAGTCTTACGGTATTTTCATATATTTCCTGCTCATTATCGAGGGGAAGCAGATTCAGAAGGCAATAAACTCCCACCATAAGTACACAAAAGCAAAGTATGAATTTTACAGTTTTTACGTCCTGCATTTTATTCCTCCGTTTATATCTCAATTTTTTTGATATACTATTGTGCCCCTACGGTTTTATTTTTATACATATTATTGATTTATTTCTTTTTTATGATATACTTATCATAGCCATTAAAACAAGGAGGTGCTCTCATGACAGAAACCGAAGCTTTGTTCATTGACATTCTTTCGTCATTTATAAACGGCAAAGCACCCTCCCTTTCAAACGGAAATCTTACGGAGCTTGCTCTTGTTTCTTCAAAACACAAGCTGCTTCCCGTTGTATTCAGTATACTACGCAGATACGGGTGCGGTTTTAAGACTGAGGACATTTCCACCCTCAGAGCTTCAGTTATGAGTGAATCTGCATTCGGTATACAAAAAGAAGCTGCTTTTTTAAAGCTTTATACCGATCTTGAAAAAAACGGAATTTCCCCTATCGTTGTAAAAGGCTCTGTTCTTAGGCAGCTTTATCCCGAAAAGAACTGCCGCTTTTCAAATGACGAAGACCTGCTTTTCACAAAGGAACAGCTTGAGAGTGCCATACCTATCCTGAAAGCACACGGACTTGAAGAAACAGAAGCAGATGACGAGGACACAGTTCATGCTTTTAAAAATACCAAAAACGGCCTTTATATAGAAGCACACACAAAGCTTTTCCCCGAATATCCGAGCCATAATATTATAATGAACGAAATGTTTGAAAATGCCTTTAAAAACAGCACCTTCGCTGATATAAACGGCGTTCGTGTCAAGACACTCTCTCCTACCGAGCATCTTCTCTTTCTTATACTCCACAGCTTCAAGCATTTTATTTACTGCGGCTTCGGTATTCGTCAGATACTTGATTTTATTGTGTTTGCAAAAAAGCACTCGGACTGCATAGATACGAAAAAAATAACCGACTCTCTTGAAAGAGTAAGTGCTAAAGGATTTTTTGATGCACTTCTTTGTATAGCCGAAAAGCATTTCAACGCATCTCCCGCAGAGCTTGGCTTTTCAAATTATACCCACGAAGAATTTGACACGGAAGACCTTATGGCAGACGTTCTTTCAGGAGGTGCTTACGGCAACTTTTCAAAGGAACGTATTCACGCCTCAAAGATAACACTCTCCTCTGTTGACAGCAAAAAGGGCGGTTCTCTTACCGCTTCTGCTTTTCCCCCTCTCGAAGTCATGAAAAGCACTCACAAGTATTTGAACAAGTACCCCATTCTTCTTCCTTTTGCATGGTGCTCCCGTATACTGAGTCATTTATCGAAGGATAAAAAAGACAGGGAGTTTAATGCGGCAAAATCCATTGAGATCGGAAAAGAACGTTTACGTATGATGAAAAAATATAAGATACTTCGCTGATATTTGAACGGGTATATATAATGAAAGAAAACAAACGATTATTCTCCACGGAAGATTTCAAAAAAGATATAATCCCTCTGATAGAGGAAGGGTTTACTGTGCCCCTTATAATCAGCGGAGGAAGCATGGAACCGTTTCTTGCACATGACAGGGATACTCTTTATATTTCAAAGCCCGTATTACCCCTGAAAAAAGGCGATATGGCCTTTTATGAACGGGAATGCGGCAAGATAGTCATGCACCGTGTTTACAAGGCAAAAAAAGGCTCTTACTTCTTTGTAGGCGATGCACAGACAGATATTGAAGGGCCTGTTACAGAAAAACAGATCTTCGGACAAATACGCAGCGTTTCCAGAAAAGGAAAACATATTGACCGAAATGATTTTGTATTTTGGTTCTTCTCTGCCGTATGGATAAGAATAGTGCCCGCACGACCCTTGATTATGAAAGTATACCGAGCATTTAAAAAAAATCCCAAGCATTCCGTTTAAGGTTTGCTTGGGATTTCTATATTCAGTTTAACAAGCCACAGGCTCTGCACGTACAAACGTGGGAGCGATCTCATGAAGCTTCTCTTCCACAAGCTTCATCATTTCTTCATCGCTGACTTCATCGTTATAAACTATTGTACGGAGCTCTTCAAGCTGGGTGCTCAGAATTTCCGCATCAAAGTCAATGGGACGGCCTATGTGTATCTTTTTATTGTTTGTTGTTTTCAAGCCCTCTTCGTCCATAAGGAGCTCCTCATAAAGCTTTTCACCGGGTCTCAGACCGATATATTCAATATCTATCTTTTTACCTGCAAGACTTATCATCTTTTTGGCAAGATCAAGAATTTTGACCGGCTCTCCCATATCAAGAACAAATATCTCACCGCCCGCCGCCATGGCACCTGTTGCAAGAACAAGCTGTACAGCCTCGGGAATCGTCATAAAGTACCTGATAATTTCAGGATGTGTGACAGTTACCGGTCCGCCGGCGGCAATCTGTTTTTTAAACAGAGGTATTACCGAACCGTTGGAGCCCAGCACGTTTCCGAAACGAACGCAGGAAAAACAGGTTTTGTTTCCTGCCTTATCATTCATAGACTGAATTATCATTTCACAAATACGTTTTGTCGCTCCCATAATGTTGGTGGGATTTACCGCTTTATCGGTGGATATCATTATGAATTTCTCAACACCGCATTCCGACGCAGCTCTCGCCACATTGTACGTACCGAAAACATTGTTCTTTACGGCTTCGGCAGGAGCTGTTTCCATAAGAGGAACGTGCTTATGTGCCGCCGCATGAATTATAAGCTCGGGCCGATATGTTTCTATAAGATGCTTCATTCTTGAAAAGTCTCTTACAGAGGATATGATGACCTTGAGCCTTAGCTTGTCTCCGTACTTTCTGCGAAGCTCCATTTCAATATCATAGGCATTGTTCTCATATATGTCAACAATAATAAGCTGTCTGGGACTGTTAGCCGCAACCTGTCTTGAAAGCTCTGAGCCGATGGAGCCGCCGCCGCCCGTTACCATAACGGTCTTGCCGCACACAAAGGACAAAACTTCATCGTTTATTATATTAACGCTGTCCCGTCCCAGAAGCTCATCGGGAGTTATGTCTCTTATCTTCTGAATAAACTTTCTGTCTTCTGTCTCAAAGTCAAGAAGCTGAGGCAGTATTTTAACCTCTATGCCCGTCTTGCTGCACAGCTCAATAAGCTCTGCTCTTTTGGCATTTGATGCCGAGGGGATCGCAATAACTATTTCATCCACTCTGTATTTTTTTGCGATTCTTTCTACGTCATTTGTAGTGCCTGCTATATACAGACCGTTTACTCTTTTACCCACCTTATTGGTATCGTCGTCGATACCTACAACGGGCACTATGTCACAAACCTTTGCCGCTTTTATTTCAGATATAAGGCTGTAGCCTGCATATCCGCAGCCGACTATCATTACTCTTTTTCTATCTTTCGTGAGAGACAGCTTTTTTGTTCCTGTGACGGCATCTCTGTATATCCTGTACAACAGTCTCAGCGAAACGAGAGCTATTCCCGTTGTTGTCGCAACGAGCATATAAAAGTAAAATGGGATTTTATCATCGAATACCCAACGGCTGATAACAAAATATATGGCACCTGCTGTCACGGAAGCTATCATACACAGAAGAAATTCCCAGGCTTCAGCGTAACGCCAAAGACTTCGGTACGTTCCGAATATAAACAAAACGGTGAAATATATGGGAAGGATTATTCCCATCGCTTCTATGTACAATCCCTCGGTGTTAATATACAGTCTGCAATAGTGGTAACATAAATTAAACATAAGATATACTATCACCATGTCGGCAAACATGAGAAGCATATCTCTGGTCTTAATTTTCAAATCTGTTCCTCCGAAGATCCATCTGTTTTTAAATAATCGTTTTCTCTTTCTGTCAATTCCTTTTTCTGTTCATTGGAAAGACCCGAAAGAAATTTTTTCATTTTTTCAAGTCCGCTTTTCGACACAAGCTCCGGTTGATGAATGTCTCCCCCAAATACAACGGGAACTCCGCTTTTTATTATTTTCTTCATTTTCGAAAAAAGGAAGAAATCCGAGACACATTCACAGTTTATCTGTACTGTTACATCTCCGTTCAAAAAGATCTCGTCAATTTCAAATCCCGACAAAAGCTTGGTGTATCTGTTAATATGAGCCATTACAGGTCTGACCTTGTGCTGATACATCACATTATATACTTCCTCAGTCTCCCATTTTCCAAAAGGAGCAAACTGAAGCTCTATAAGCATATTATCATCACCGAAGCAAAGTTCTTTCAGATCCGCAAGGTCACAGAGTCCCGGATACAAAGCTACTTCTGCACCCAGAACGATATTCGGTATCTCGCTCTTTTGTATTCCCTGTTTTTCCATATAACCGAGTAAAGCTGCAACAGACTGTTCTCTTCTTTCAAGAAAGCGTTTTACACTTTCATGACGCAGAGAATAATGAGGGGTTGCACAAACAGTTTCAATCCCATTTTGCTTTAAATACTTCAAGATCTTTACAGAGTCCTCGGGGCGTCTTGCCCCGTCATCTATTCCGGGAAGAAAATGGGAATGAAAATCTACTTTCATTAAGGTCACTCCTTTCGGGAAGTTTTCGATAAAACTGACAACTGCTTTTAATAGCCGTATTTCTTGTAATAATATTTTCCGTAACGGCTGTATTTTCTATTGTATGAAAGACCTATTGATTTATTTGTAGTATTTGAGAGAAACGCACCGAGAATATTTACGTTGGCAAGCTTTGCACTGTCAACGGATTTTCTCAGATGGTCATGCTTGCATATAGAGGGACATACCGCAAGGAGTATTCCCGCCGTATGCGGTGCAAAGGTGAGTGCATCGGACACCACGTTGAGAGGAGGTGTATCTACAAGCACGTAATCATACTGCTCGGAAAGCTCAGCAAGCAGGTTTTCCATTGATTTTGAACCCAAAAGCTCAGAAGGATTTGAGGGTATTTTACCTGATGTAAGAAGGTCAAGATTTGTTCTGACCTCTTTCTTAACAGCTACATCAAATACTGTTTCCCCTACAAGCACCGTAGAAAGACCTCTGACATTACTTGCCGCAAACAGCTTATTCTGTACAGGTTTTCTGAGGTCGGCATCAACAAGAAGGACCTTTGAGCCTGTCTGTGAAAGAGCTATGGCAAGATTTGCACTTGATACCGATTTACCTTCTCCGGGAAGAGAGCTTGAAACGGCAAAGATATTGCCAAACTCCGCTGAGTCCTTTGCTGCCGCAATTGAAAACAAAAGATTTGTTCTGAGAGTCTTGTAAGCCTCTGCTATATAGAAAGATGTTTTTGAGCTGAGAAGCATCTCAAGACCGTATTGTTTATTCTTTTTCTTATCTGTGCTCATAATATGTACGGTACCTTTCTTTAGCTTTTACATTGAAGTTTGGAATGTCGCTGAGTACGGGAATTCCGTACTGCGCTGTAATTTCTTCCTTGGATTTGATACGTGTATCAAGCAGATATGCTACAACTATAACTACTGCCGCAACTACCGCCGCAGCTATACCGTAGATGGCAGGCTGCTTGATGGAAGGAAGATTTGTGGGGGATGTGGGCACTCCCGCCTTATCAAGAATTTCCGCAGCACCCACCTTGATACATTCCTTGAGAATGTCGGGAACTACGACGAGAACCGCATTACATATTTCTGCTGATTTCTGCGGGTCTTCGGTAGTACAGGTTATTCTCATTACTTCCGTTTCGGAAACGGATGCAACATTGATAGAGCTTCTGATAGCTCCTGCGCTGTACTTCCCGTCAAGCTGATCCACGACCTTATCGATTACTCGGTTGGTCTTTATAACGACACTACAGGTTTCGATAAGCTTCTGCGCATTGTAGGTATCGCTTGTGCTGTAATAATACCTAACATCGTTTGAGTTAGAAACGTACATTGTTGCCGATGCGGTATACATGGGCACCTTTACAGTTTCTTTTGTGTAATAAATGTATCCGAAGCACAGAGCAAAGCACAGAACCAATATCCATATTCTTCTGAGAAGAAGTACGCCAAGGTCTCTGAAATCAATGTCAAATATGCTTTGGCTGTTTTGAGTATTCATAATCAACACCTCGCTGATAATTATTTTCAAACGGTTTCCCGTTATATATCATATCGGATCAAGCTCTGAGAGCTGTTCATTTTACAACTGATTTTATTCTCTTTATAAAATGCAAGAACGATGCGAAATTATAAAGACTGCCCACCTTTCCTTCGGCGGCAAGTTTCGCCGTTCTTCTGACTCTGAAGCTATGAGTTTTAAATATCTCTTTATCCGTAATATCCAAATAATATTTCTCTTCGCATATACGCTTTAATGCTTCCAGTTTTTCCGCTTTTGACAGATCTTCTCTCTCTGTAGCATTCATCACAAAATCGTATATCGCCAGAGCTTTTCTGCCGGTAAATGACTGTTTTAAAAATGTCATACCGTATTTTTCGATCACCCTCTCACACTCCCCGAAAAACTTATTTGAAAAATCAATTCTTTTTTCAATCGAAAGCTTTTTTCGGGTGAAGGATTTCTCATTTATCACGTATTTATAAAAACAGTGACCGTTTAAAAAATACATTTTTGAAGCACATATCATGGCTTCAAGTGCAAAGACTGTATCCTCGCCTGATTTCAAATCGGGAAAGCGGATGCCCTTTTCTTTTATAAAATCAGCTTTATAAAGCTTACTTATAAAGCTGCAAAGTGCCGCATCACGTCCGAGACAGGCACTCTCAAGTACGCTGTACAAAACATCTCCTTCAACGTCGCCGCTGAATGCAGTACAGTCTATTACGTTTTCAGACGTTCCGACTATTTTAACGATTCCCGCCGACACTATATCCGCATCGGAGCTCTCTGCCGCATCCATAAGCTTTTCAACGGCATTTTCCTTATAATGATCGTCGCTGTCAAGGAACATCACGTAGTCGCCCTCGGCCTTATCAAGTCCGAAATTTCTTGCCCCCGAAACACCTGTGTTTTCTATGGGATAAAAACGTATTCTTCCGTCTTTTTCTGCGTATTCTTTGCAAGTCTGCGTGCTGCCGTCGGTCGAGCCGTCGTCAACGGCAATTATCTCTATATTGCCGTAGCTTTGGGACAAAAGAGAGTCAAACAGCGACGGAAGAAATTCCTTAGTGTTGTATATGGGTATGATTATACTAACTTTTTTCATTCTTTCTGCGGTACGGCGGTAAAACCGCCGTACCGTCTCCGTATTTATTTTTTATGCCTTTGACATCTGAACCTTTACGTTTCCGATATCAAGCTCAATAACACCGGTATAATCAGCATTGTCAAGAGGAGTCTCGCTGATAGCTGCGAGAAGCTCTGCTTCGATATATTCCTTATTGTCTGCAATAACCTTTGCAGCTTCGTTTTCAGCTTCAAAGTATACGTTGATGCTGTCGGATACGTTGAAGTCTGCTTCTTTTCTGCAAACCTGACACTGACGGAGAATATCACGCAGATAACCTTCTGCAAGAAGCTCGTCCGTTATGTTCATATCAAGACTTACGATATATCCGCCGTCCTTAACTATGGAAATATTGGGCTTTGATACTGCGGTAAGAGTAAACAGCTCTGCAGGCATTTCCTTGCCGTAGCCGGGTACTGTTACCGTAGCTCCTGCTTCGATCGATGCCACTACCGATGCCATATCCTCATCGCTGAGTTCAAGAAGCATTCCCTTTACCTTGTTTACGTCACCCTTGAGGAACGCACCTGCTTTTCTGAAATCAAGACCTGCAAGCTTTATTTCAAGGGCATCAGGCGTATCAAGCACCACAAGCTCTTTAACGTTGACCTCACCGAGCATGATGGAAACAAGTGTTTCATCGATCTCTACCTTACCGTCTTCACGGCAGAGGTAAAGCTTTGACAGAGGCTGACGGATACGCACCTGCTTTTCATTTCTGAGCTTGAGTACGAGAGAAATAATATTTCTTACCTCATCAACGCTGTCGATAACGGAAGCGTATTTTTCAACGCCTTCCATTACTGTAGGCCAATCGGTCAGGTGAACGGATTCTGCAGTTTCAGTAGAATAACGAAGCACGACCTCCTGCCATACATGCTCTGTCATAAAGGGCACGATAGGAGCCATTACCTGTGTTATTGTCTTGATAGCGTACATCATTACTGTATACGCTGTATTCTTATCTTCTGTATCTTCTACCTTCCAGAGACGTCAGCGGTTTACTCTGATATAGAAGTTGGAAATATCGTCAACTACCTTTTCATAGTATGCTACAACGTCCTTTGTGGAATACGTTTCCATAGCTTCGGTAGCTCTCTTTACAAATTCGTTAACAAGTGCTACGAGCCAACGGTCAACAAGGCAGAGCTTTTCGACGTCTATTGAGTTGAGGTCTACCTTGGGCTTGTCTATTTCAGCGTAGGTAGCAAAAAAGGTGGAAAGATTCCAATAAGCAAGAAGCTTTCTCTTTGCGCCGTCACCGAGGTTAAAGCCGTATCTTACGTCGTTTGTGATGGGAGCTGCCGCATAGATGTATCTTGAGGGGTCAGCACCTACCTTGTCAGCCGCCTCGTCAAATCTGATCATGAAGCCTGTCTTCGAGAAACGGCTTCCGTCTTCTGCGGTTACCATACCGTAGGTTCCTACCTGTTCATAGG
>JAZSLF010000032.1:0-12889 GCA_045535205.1 Eubacteriales bacterium | reverse complement strand
TGCAGTCTTGTTGTACCGCCGTATTGTTTTTTATTTGAAGCTTTCCGCAAGGAGTGCTTGAGCTTCTATTGTCAGACTTCAATTATTGAGTGTTCTATTTTATATTCTTTTAAAATTTTCCGTATTTCTTCTTTGAGAGTGTTTGAATTGTTCAGAGCCGTTATGCGTACTGCGGCAAAATGACGTTCACCGTCAGTTGTTATAATGCGGAAGTCTTTCACCTCACGTACTTCGGCAAGGGAAGTGATCCGTTTTTTGATCTCACTTATCGATACGTCTTCGGGTGTTTTTTCAAGAAATACGGCAAATATTTCTTTTAAATTGCGAAGTGCCTCGTACAGAATGAAAAGAGAGACGGCAATTGAAAGCAAGGGATCAATCAATGTGACGTTTGTGAGCTTGATTATCACGGCTCCGATAAGCACACATATCCAGCCGAGCACGTCTTCAAGCATATGAAGGTTTACAGCCCTCTGATTAACGCTATTTTGGTCTTTCGTGATTATTGCGGCAATAAGGTTGACTGCAACGCCGACAATGGCAAAAATGAGCATACCGCCGCTGTTAATATCAGAGGGGTCAAAGAGCTTTCCGACAGCTCTGAATATCATAATGACAGAACCGAGCAAAAGTATTGAAGTGGTAATAAAACCGCCCAGTACAGAATATCTGCCGTAACCGAAGGTGTACTTTTCATCGGGAGCTTTTTTGCTTCTCTTTTCAAGAAAAAATGAAATACCGATGCTGAGTGCATCACCTAAATCGTGAAGTGCGTCTGAGATAATGGCGACGCTTCCCGTGAAAATTCCTCCGACAAATTCAAATGCCGAAAAGAACAGATTTAGAATAAATGCCGTTAAGATTTTGTGTTCTGTTTTCATGGTAAACTCCTTGACTGTATTTGTATTTCGGTGTACACTATATACGATACCGAACTTGATGTTCGATAACATTATATTAATTCATACGGTAAAATACAACATATAATTACGTCAGGTTGTTCGATACCGAACTTTTTTGAAATTTTGTACGGAGAAAGAAATGGACAGAAGACAAAGAAAAACGAGAGAAGCAATATTTTCAGCTTTTATTCAGCTCCTTTCGGAAAAGAATGTGGGCAGTATTACGGTGGGGGAGATAATAGACCGGGCAGACGTGGGCAGAGCAACCTTTTACGCTCATTTTGAAACGAAGGATTATCTTTTAAAGGAGCTTTGCGAGGAACTGTTTTGCCATGTGTTTGACAGTATAGAAAAAGAACAGGCACACCGACACATTTTTGTGTGCGATGCACCTGACTCTGTATTTCTTCATTTATTTACACATCTTAAAAACAACGATAATAATATACTTGCACTTTTGTCAGGGCAAAACAACGAGCTGTTTTTGTCCTATTTCAAGAAAGGGCTTTCAAGTCTTATTGAGAATATTCCGGAAATACTTTCAAGCCATAGGGCAAAGTGTCTGCCTAAAAGTTATTTTGTGAATTACGTTTGCAGCAGCTTCGTTGAAACTGTCAAATGGTGGGTCTCAGGCGGCATGAAGGAGTCAGCAGAAGAAATATACGAATATTTTACAATTGCCGTTCTTGATTGAGCCGATGTCAATAAGTTCCGTTGCCCAGCTTGCCGTCTTCTTTTCCCGTCTTTTCAGTACCCGTGTTGTTTTCAAAGCTGTTGTTTCTGTTTGAGCCAAGATCCACAAGCTTCTCTTTGATAGAGCCTGCAAGCATTGTGTTTCCGGTTACGGCACAGGCTTCAAGATTTTTGTATACGATGCAGTAGTCGGGCGAAAATTCGCTTTCTCCGAAATCGTCCTTGCCCGTCATAAAGGTGTTGCCCGATACGGCGAGATTGTAACAGTTGTCAAAATACAAATGACAGTTTTCATATTTGTCATTTTCAAATGTTTCCTTGTATTTACCGCTGCGGCAGAAGATATTGCCCGTGGCGGTAATATTATTACAAGGGAACCACTTGCCTTTCAGAGTTATTGCGGGACCGTAGGAACGGTCAAAATAGTTTCCCGTAATATTGAGAGAATTTGCATTTATAAGATTTATTCCGCCGTTTCTGTTCCATTCTATACGGTTTCCCGTCATTGTAACTGCGGCACAGATGTTGTCTGTGTAAATTCCGGCACCGTGATTTGTGTGCATCACGCAGTCGGATATCCAACCGTCCCAGCCGTTTATGTATACGGCATTTCCCTTATTGGCAATAAGCATACAGTCCTTTACGGTAAATGCCCAAATTCTTTCAAGGTGTATGGCGTCACCGCTGAAATTCTTTATTTGACAGTTGTCTATAGTAACGCTGTCCTCACGGAAGCCGATCTGACATTTTTCGGGAATTTCATTGTCCTCTCTTGCAGGATCATCGTGAAGCCTTGACTCCTGATCTTCCCATTTTACGTAAACTCCGTGAATGTTTTCGCCAATGCATCTGTTTCCGAGAAGCTGAATATCTTTAAGTCTCGCACCGAAAGCCCCTGTCATATCAATAAGGCAATTGTCTTTTTTATCTTTGAGCTTGATAACTGAGCCGCCCGTTTCTCTGTAGCCCCAACCGCAGTATCCCATAAGGCAGACGGAAGGCTTCATATAAAGGGCAGAACAGAGATACGTTCCGGGAGGCACAATTACAGAGCCTTTGACCTCTCCTGCTTTATCTATAGCTGTCTGAAATGCTTCTGTGCAGTCGCAGACCCCGTCTCCTATCGCACCGAAATCAGTAACATCAAAAACATTTATCATTGTATTCTCCTTTGGAGCATTTAAGCTTATTTGTTTTTCAGCCGTGAGTATTTTACGGCACACGTGATGAATATTGATACGTACAGTAAAAGAATACAGCCTATGAATGCAGCTGCGAAGTAATTACGGTATATGGCAATATTAAGTATAAACTGCGGTAACAATACCGTACAGAAAAGTATCAAAAGAGGAAGCATTCTTCCTTTAATAACTCTTTCCATCATCTGTATTTTGGAAGCATCGTCACAGAATATTTCCTCAGCTTCACCGCTTTCGGAAACTTTCTTTCGAAAATAGCTGTAGCCTGCGTAGTCCTGAATATGCTCCCAGGAGCAGTCTTCAAACATTTTTACGTATTCTTCCTTATTTTCAAGTCCTTCTTTATTGTAGTCAAGCTGATAGACTACGTCCTCGGGGGAGCATTCTTCAAAATGATACATTCCAAATCCTGTGACTTTTACAAAACGCCAGCCCTTTTGGTGCATTTTGCGAAGATAGTCCTGTTCTTCTTCATATTGAAAAATTGAAAACCATTTGAACTGTTTTTTAGTTGTCATAGGGAATTTCCTCCTTTGTTATTTTGTAAAGCCTTTCAATCCTTTGAAGCTCAATGCTCAGCACTTCCATGCCCAAATCTGTAATTTTGTATATTTTTCGTTTATCCTCTTCACGAACAAAGCGTATGACCTTGTCCTTTTCCATTTTGGAAAGACTTCCGTACATTGTGCCGGGGGTAAGCTTTACTCTGCCGTCTGTCATTTTTTCAACAGACTGCACTATTCCGTAGCCGTGGTTTGCTTTTCTGAGGCAGAACAGAATGAAAAAAGCTGTTTCCGTCATAGGAACGTATACTTTTCTTATATGCTGATCCATAAATACACCTCCGCTTGTGTATTTCGGTGCGATGTATCGCACTTCGATGTATATATTATATCGTACTGCGATATAGTTGTCAAGTGCTTTGGAAAAATTTGTTTTGATATAGATTTTTTTCATGATATATGATAGAATAGATTATCACATATCAGAGGTGAGATAATGAATATACTTATCATAGACGGGCAGGGTGGCCAGCTGGGTGCACAGCTTGTAAAAGAAATAACGGCAAAATTTAAAAATATAGAGCTTACAGCCATCGGCACAAATGCAGTTGCCGCTGCTTCTATGCTTAAAGCAGGTGCAAAAAATGCCGCTTCGGGTGAAAATCCTGTTGTTGTTGCCTGCCGCAAGGCTGATGTTATAATAGGACCTATCGGAATAGTTATTGCAGACTCTTTGCTTGGTGAGGTTACGGAGAAAATGGCTCTTGCCGTATGCAGAGCAAATGCACTTCGTATACTTATTCCCATGAATAAATGCGATAATCTGATAGCGGGAGTGCCCGATCTTAGTATGGGTGCTTTGATAAATGATGCTCTTTTAAAGCTGAACGCTATAATTAATGGCTGATGCTATTGACTTTTTGGGAAAAGTGTAGTATCATTTATATGCTGTTCAGAAGATCAGCATATAAGCAGAAGCTTTCATTTTTTAATAATATTTCAGAATAAACGATGCTATGAAGGTGTCATTATCCAAGAAGGGTAATGGTGCCTTTTTCTGTTTTGAGGTATAACATGAAAAAACACAACAGTCTTTTAAAACTAATTCTTGCCGCCTTGTTTCTGGCTCTTGCATACGTAATGCCTTTTCTTACGGGGCAGATCCCTGAGGTTGGGTCCATGCTTTGTCCTATGCACATTCCCGTACTTCTTTGTGGGTTTATCTGCGGAGGGCCTTGGGGACTGGCTGTAGGCTTTGTCGCTCCTATTCTCCGTTCATTTCTTACGGGAGGTTTTCCTCCTCTTTTTCCCACCGCTGTCTGCATGGCTTTTGAGCTTGCCGCCTACGGTGTCATATCAGGGATAATGCACAGAATTTTCCCCAAAAAGAAGCCATACATATACCTTTCTCTGCTTATCGCCATGACAATCGGAAGGCTCGTCTGGGGAGCTGCCATGTTCGTCTGCGTGGGGCTCGGCGGAGGTGCGTTTACTTTCTCTGCATTTCTGGCGGGTGCTGTTACAAATGCCATTCCCGGTATAATCGTTCAGATCGCACTTGTGCCTGTTCTTGTCATGATACTTGATAACCCTAAGATCACAAGGCTTGTCAAAGAGAACCCCAAGCATTCCTTACGGAATACTTGAGGCCCCCTTATCCAAATAGCCCTCCAAACCGTTCGGATTGGAGGGCTTTCACTATTTCTGTATTTCTATTCTGATACTTCCTGTATCTGTTTTAATTTCGCATTTTCCGCCTGTGACAGTTTTCGGAACGTTGATGCTTCCCGTATCGCTTTCAGTCATGAATATTTTGTCTGATAGCAATGTGCCGCTGACAGAGCCTGTATCAGTTTCGATAAACAGCTCTGCCGCATCACAGCCTTCAAATTTTACATTGCCTGTATCTCTTGTGATGGAGAAAGCGTCACTTGCGATTACGTTTTTAAGTAAAATGCTTCCGGTACTTCCTGCGGAGTTAAGGCTTTTGCAGGAAACATCTGTAAGCTCTGTTTTGCCGGTGCTGACAGTTATATTGACATTCTCGTCGCAGATTACGGAATTACCGGTAATTCTTCCCGTTGAAGTGCAAAGGTTAAGAGAGCCTGTAGTTATTCCTTCTACATAAATATCTCCTGTGCTTGCCGTAATATTTACTGACTTCAAGGCACAAGCGAAGCAGCTTACGTCACCGGTACTTACTTCAATATCAATACTTTGGAATTTGAAATCCATCGGAAGCATAACGTCTCCCGTGCTTTCTTTTATAAGCAGAGAAGTGTATTCCGTGTCGGGAAGATATACAGTTATCTCAGGTGTTCCGAAATGTATACCGATATAGTCATACCATTTTTTTGTGTTTACAATTTCTATATTCAAAGTTTCTTCTTCTACCTTTACTGAATGTTTCATCTTTTCTTCTTCGTAGCAGATCACTTTTGTGTTACCGTCATCTGAGAGGGCGAAAACAATATCGGCAGTATCGGTATCGATGGAAATGTTTTTGAATTCTTCGTTTATTTCATAATTATTTGTTTCAAATTTTGTTGCGTTAAGCTTTGTAAGATCCCATTTGTTCATTGTCAATGCTCCTGCAAGAATAATTGTGCCTATAATTATAAGAATAGTTGCTGTAATAAGCCATACTATAGTTTTTTTCATTGTGCACCCTCCTTTTTAACAAAACACTTTTTTATACCCGAAACAGTCTTTTTTGCAAGTAAAACAGTACCTTTTGTTGCCGCTTTACATCCGAAAAAGAGAAGTATGGATAAACCAAGGCAAACAACCGCGCCTCCTATAATTGCCACTCCGCCGTAAACCTCGCCTCGACAGATATAAATAATTCCGCAAGCAATGAGTCCGATGGCAACACCGATAACAGAAGCAAAGACTGCCCACAATGAAATAATAACAGCCCACAGAGAAAGGTAAAGTGCCAATATTACCGCAAAAGCGGCAATCAAAAGAGATAGCCATACAGGTGAGCCCAGTATCAGAAGTATTGTTTCGACTGCACCCATTTTTCTTTTTTTCTTTACTTTTTCTTTTACCAGTCGGTGAAGCGGTGTTTCGTCTACTATTTCAAAAATGATATCATTTACACTTCCGATATTTGCTACAGCTTCTTCTTCGGAAAAGCCTTCTTCCATTCTGTCGTCTATCATTTCATCGTAAAAGGCAAGCCGTTCTTCTATGTCTTTTTGAGGCAGACCTGAAAGACCGTCTTCCAGACGCCTTAAAAATTCTATCTTAGTCATGGTGTTCCTCCTTCGTTACAAATCTGTATATAGCCATAAGCTCTTTCCATTCCTCTTTAAAATCTTCAATTCGTTTAAGACCTGCGGCTGTAATGCGATAGTATTTACGAAGTCTGCCTCCGTGTTCAGCACTTCTTACGGTCAGCATTTCTGCCGCCTCAAGTCTTTTAAGAATTGTATATAGAGTGGATTCGGAAAGTTCAACGTAAGGCTTCATATCTTTAATTATCTTATAACCGTAGGATTCTTCGTCTTTGATTGCCGCAAGAACACATACGTCAAGTATCCCACGCTTCAATTGAATATCCATACAATACCTCCTGTTGTATAATACATCATATCACGAAGTATTGTTTTTGTCAAGGGAGAATTTAAAGTACAGCTTAAAAGGAACTGCAAAAATATAAACTATTGACAATATTACGGTATTGTGATACACTTAATAAAAATTACTGAAAGGATTTGCGACAATGGCAGTTAAAAGATTTGTTCTTACTTATAATACTGTTTCCATGCACGGCACTTATACTATGTATTGGTCGGGCTTGCATTGTCGTACCCAAATTTCAGTATAGTCTGTTCGGGATTATAGGATTTTAGGATGTTTACGGTGCAAGTCGAAGCAATTTTCGATTTGCACCGTTTTTATATTTTTAAGAGAAAGCAGGAAGGGTATATGAAAAGAACAATAAATACATCAATCAGAATTACGAGTACTTCGGAAGCTGAGAAACTGTCACAAATACAAAAAGAAGCCTTTAAGCCTTTATACAAAAAGTTCCATGATGAAGGTAATCCTTTCCTTAGAGGACCTGAGGATATTCTTCGCAGGTTAAATAAATTTAACCGTCATTTTACCATTCTGTACGACGGTAAAGTAGTCGGCGGTGCGTTCTACCGTTTGTACGGTAAACGCACTCCATCTGACGAGATTGGTGCAAATGAATACTACCTTGCGAGGATCTACATCCACCCGGATTATCAGAACAAAGGAATTGCAAGAGAGGCTATTCTGCTCTGCGAAAAAGAGTTTGCAGATGCTAAATTTTATTATGTAGACTTTCCGGAGGATATGGAGAAAAACCGCAGGTGCTATGAGAGTGTCGGCTATTGCGACACAGGAGAGCGGCTCTGTATGGATGGCACGCCGATTCTTGCTATGTTCAAAAAGACCGTAAGTGATGTGTTTGACCCTGTAGGCGTTACAATGCCGATGATTTATGAGGTGGAAAGAAATGAACTAAATGAGTGCATTGATGTCATTCACCATAGTTTCAAAGCCGTTGCTGACGAATTTGGCTTGACACAGGAAAACTGTCCGGGGCATACAAGCTTTATTCAGTTGTCAACTCTTGAAGCTCAGCTGGATCTGGGATGGTATATATACGCATTATATGCCGGCAAGAAAATTATCGGATATATGTCTCTTTCCAAAGAAAGTGACGATATTTTTGAGCTTCATGACCTTGCCGTGTTGCCGGAATATAGACACAAGGGATTCGGCAAACTGCTGATCGATTACTCAAGGGATGTCGTGAGCGGTTTAGGAGGTAAAGTAATTAGAATCGGTATTATCGAAGAAAATACTGTTTTGAAAGATTGGTATATTGCCAACGGATTTGTCTATGCGGGGACAAAAAAATTTTACAACCTTCCGTATACAAGCGGGTACTTGGAATGGAGAGTATATGATAATGAAATATGCGATTGAATTGTTTTTCAATGAAGAAATGGAAAAGAAGCTTTTTCATTATACTAAGCGAATTGCAGAAGAAAAGCTGAGCACTAAATATATTGAATGGAAAACAAGACCTCACATCACATTAGCTTGCTTTAACGATGTGGACGAGAAGGCATGTATTGAAAAATTAGAAAAATTTGCAAAAAAGCAGAAGGCACTGCCTGCCTATATTGGTTCCATAGGAATGTTTCCTGATACAAAAACGGTTTTTGCGTCTCCGAACACAACAAGTTCAATGTATCGGATTCAAAGAGAACTACATGAATATATGAGTGATTTCGATGTACAGGGATGGGAATGGTATGTGCCTGATCGTTGGGTGCCTCATTGTGCAATTGCTCTTATGAGCGAGGACGAAGAAGAATCCTATTACAAAGCTTGTGGTTTGGTTTTGCGGGAGTTTGAAAGAATGCATGGTGAATTTGTTGCAATCGGATTGGTTAAGATTTTGTTACCCATAGAAGAAATTTTCGTGGTCGAGTTGAAAGGAGAATGAAAATGTCAAAAACATTTATTATTATTTTAGGTCCGCACGCCGTGGGTAAAATGACGGTGGGGCAAGAACTCGCCAAGCTCACAGACCTACGCTTGTTCCATAATCATATGTCAATCGAGCTGACCCGTAAATTATTTGCACCCAATGAGAAGGAAGAGTTTCAATCACTTAACCGTGCAATTCGCCAGAAGGTATTTGATTTGTTTGCAACAAGAGATCTTCCTGGTCTGATCTTCACATATATGTGTGCATTTGATCAGCAGGAAGAATTAGACTATCTGAAGAGACTCATTGAGTTGTTTAAGTCAAACGGAGCAAAGTGCTGTGTGGTCGAGCTTTGTGCCGATTTTGAAGAACGGCTTATCAGAAACAAAAGCGAAAACCGGTTGCTACATAAAGAATCGAAGCGTAACCTTGATTGGAGCGAAGCTGAAATGAGAGAAACGGGCGAGAAATACCGCCTTAACTCGTATGACGGAGAATGTCTTCCTTTTGAAAACTATATTAAGATTGATAACACAAATATATCTCCGACAGAAGTATCCAAAATGATAATTGAACGTTTTGAATTAGAGAAATGATTGGAAGAAAGGAGTATTACAGTGATATTTGAAGAAAAAGAGATAATATTAAAAGACGGCAGACGTGCCGTTTTGAAAAGCCCCTGTATCAGCGATGCAGAAAAGCTGATGAACTACATAAAAAAGTCATGTAGTGAAACCGATTTTCTTGCCCGTTATCCTGAAGAATGGAATATCACAGTAGAACAGGAAGAAGCATGGATAAACCGTATGAGAAATTCGTCCGATGCTCTTGCTATTACCTGTTACATTGAAAACGAGGTAGCAGGCAACTGTGAGATCACTTTCGGCAACTCCATGAAAACAGCTCACCGAGCAACAGTTGCAATAGCAATTCTCAAAAAGTATTGGAATCTCGGTATCGGTTCTGCTATGTTCAATGAGCTTGTTTCTGCGGCTGAAAAACGCGGAGTTGAGATAATGGAGCTTGAATTCGTCGAAGGGAATGACAGAGCAAGAAATCTATATGAAAAATTCGGATTTCGCATCGTTTCCGAAAAGCCCAATGCATTCAAGTTTAAAGACGGTTCTTATTTCAGCGAGTACTATATGCAGAAGTATCTGTAATTACTCTGCAAATGAATATAAATCAATCAACAAGTGCTTTTCTTATTCTTTATTTGTGATATAATTATTATATACAGTAAAAATTTAGCGGGAGGTTTACATGATAGATATAAATAGTTTTACAAAAGATTTCACAGAAGCCTTGAATGACACGTTCGGTGAGAGAGTATGGTTCGTTGGCCTGCAGGGAAGCTATGGCCGAGGAGAAGCAACAGAAACAAGCGATATTGATTTTGTTGTAATACTTGACAGGCTCTCATGCTCGGATATTGAGAAGTATAATGCCATGTTGGATCGCCTGCCAAACAGACAGCTTATGTGCGGTTTTATTTCGGGCAGAGACGAGATTTTGAACTGGGAGTCTTCCGAGCTGTTTCAATTTTATTATGATACAAAGTCAATAAAGGGAAGCCTTGACGAAATATTGCCCCTTATAGACGAGACTTCGGTAAACAGAGCTGTCAGAATCGGTGTATGTAATATTTATCATGGCTGTGTACATAATATGTTTCATGAAAAAAGCGAAGAGTGTTTAAGGGGGTTATACAAATGTGCTTCTTTTGTTATACAGGCTATCTGCTTTAAGCAAACAGGGAAGTATATTACCCGACTCAAAGAACTGACGGAATTTGTTTCGGCCGATGAAAAAGCTATCGTTGAAATTTTTATAAATTTAAAAAACGGCGGGAAGGCCGATTTTAAAAGGATGTCTGAAGCTTTGTTTGCTTGGTCGAAGAGTTGGATCGAAAAGGTGAAATAAATTATAAGAATTCAAAACAGACAATGTCTATAAAAATAGTGGCTTGAATTCGTTTGTTTTCAAGTCACTTGTCATCAAAGGGGCCTCAAGTTGCCGCAGGGCGACTTGGGGTTCCTTGGTATTAAGATAAGCGGCAGAGAGAGGATCTCCCTGCCGCCGTGCTTTAATTGGTTATAAATTATTGTATGCGGTATCCGTAGCTTTGCTGCGACGTTATTTTCTGTACCTTAACTTTTAAACAGAGATGAGACCCGGCTCATTTCTTTTCGTATTCTTCCGTCATATAATCGGTAAGGTGGGAATGCAGATAATTAAGTATCTGTTCACCGTCCTCGGGCATTTGGTCGGTGGAGACCGTTACGTATTCTCCGTTTACAAGAATGGTAAAGGATTCAACCTTGCCGTCAAGACATTCGTATTCCTCAAGGTCGTTCCAGCTCTGCAGATCTACAGCTTCCGTGTAGTTGCGTAATGACTCATATACGCTTGTGGGGACGGTATATATCTTTTTGCTTCCGTCTTCATTATATACGGTCATCAGATGCCGGTAATCCTCCTCGGTGCTTTCAAGAGTCACCTTATACGTATATTCTCCGATAGCTGTGCCGATGCTTCTGGTATATGTAACAAGAGTTGTGATCTCGTCAAAGGTCTGAACGGAATTTACCATGAAATTTTTTGAGTCAAAGCTCAGCGTCACATCTTTTGCAGGCATAGTGAATGTAAACACAAAGCCTTTACGGTCGTTGTACTCGTAATCATTTATCCTATTACCGTCAAGGTAGAAGGAATAGTCTGTGTCGGTTGCCACGCAAGGGAAGTATATCTTTACCTTTTCTCCCTCTCTGTAACCGTTTTTAACGTTTTCGAAGAGCCCCTCGGGGCATATCACCTTATACTTTTCCGCTTTGCAGGAGGCAAGGCAGATAAGGGATGATATAAGAAGAACTGCTGCTGCTATTATAATTATTATTCTTGTCACCGTTATCACCTCGAATAATTTATACCATAGAACTCCAAATGATTTTTCTATTATCACAATTAATTGAAAGTACGTATTTTATAACCGATAACTTTATGCTGTCAAGCCTGCTGTCAGGTTTCAGGCATAAAAAACAATGTGAGATAAGTATTACTTATTCAGAGTGGACAAAAGCTCATCCGCAACTGCGGGATTATATTTCTCAATAATCTTGAGCGTTTTTTTGATAGGATTTGCCTGATACATTTGTATGCACAATGCTCTTGAGGTTGGCAGTGCATCCAATATGCCTTTTGATTCCAAGTCCTTTATCCACAAATCGAAGCGTTTTCTTTTTGCGAGTAACGGTGCCAACAGTAAAAAAGCAATACCGATCACAATGCACACAATTCCGATAACTAATTCGGAAGAAAGCGTATTATACAACCCAAATACGGCCAAAAAGCTACCCAATACGGATATAATTGATGCTAAAGGGCACTTTGGATAGGTGATTATAGTAAATCTCGCCATAATTCTATCTCCTCACTTACTTCGTCATTTCCGCTCGTTTAACCTCCGGCATAGGAAAACGATATCCTTGGCAAAGGCTTTGGATTTTTTCTCAAAATGCTGTTTGCCATAACAATTCTCCCTTTTAGTTATGAGTTTATAGTTATGAATTCGGCTTCGCCGAATGTTATGATATGATTGCCCTTACAGTCAGCGTTGCCGCAAGGCGACTCATAACTTGGCGAAGCCAATCATAACTGATAACTTGCCGCTAGGCAATCATAGTTGATTTTCGCTATGCGAAAATCATTCCCACTCGCTCCTGAAAAATAAATCTTAAACAGATTTGCTTATGGGATTTAGTTCAAGGTCTTAGGATTATTTCCATTATTCAGACAGCAGGGGCTATCTGATTTTTTGTTGCCATACTGTTGCCAAAGTTGAGATCGTAACAGAGGCAAAATCCTTTAGATTATTTACATTATATCAGATATTACAGTGATTTTCAATACTTCGAGAAAAGTTGATACGATCAAAGGCTCCCTCCGGAACGGTGGGAGCCTCATATTTTTTGTTATTCATGCGGTTGTGCGTTTATCTTCCGCAAATCTGACGGCGGCAATAGATACGACTTCCGAGCCAAGCCAGCAGCGCTGCGGCGCCAATGTAGACGAGGGGAACGATCTGATACGAGGTGAACTGCGTCCCAAACA
>JAZSLF010000028.1:0-3845 GCA_045535205.1 Eubacteriales bacterium | reverse complement strand
TATTTGTTTGAGTCTTAACAACGTCCTATCAGTTGGCAGGACCGAGATAGTCGTAGTAGTAACAAACCTTGATCCAAGCGTTTTCTACATCTTCAAACGTGTACTTATCCATAACAAGCTGAAGTATTTCAGCAAGTCTCTTGTCTACAGGTACACAGCCCTGCTTTTCTGTATCGGAAGTGTCGATCTTATCAAGATATGTTCTAACTTCTTCGGTAAGGTCGGGACCATCACCATGATAGCGACCTGCAAAAATATCATCAAGTTGATAGTTTTCTGCGTTCATATCATAGTCTTCGCCCCAAAGAGTTTTCAAATATTCCTTTGTCTTATCAACATCGTTATCGTTCTGTCTGAGGTAAGAAAGGATTTCACCGTCTGTTTCGGACTTACTGAAATCAAAGCCGCCCATTTCTATCATCTGTCTGATAGACTGGCTGAATACGGGTGTAAGACCTTCAAAGTCGGCATAAATAATGCTGCCGTCTTCGGAGTCATGGTAATAACCGTCATCACCGAGAACGGGCTTGATACCGCCTGTGATGATGTCATACATAGCATCGCCTGTTGCGTTTGTATCATAGGTGAAGTAACCGGGTGCTGCAAGACGGAACAGATTGATGCTTTCTCCGAGATATTCTACATCATAGTAAATATAACCGGTAGCATAAATATCCCAGAATGCCATGTTGATATAATAAGGTGTACCTGCTTCCATGTAATATACCATAGAGCAGTTTATTGTATCTGTATACATTCTTTCATCGTGTTCATATACAAGAAGCTCTTCGCAATCTGCATTAAAGATCCACGCATCAATACCGTCCTGATAATCACTCTTGGAGGTGAAGCGGTATACACCGGATTTGTCGGGGATAAATTCGGAGAAGGAGCCTCTGGGAATGATGGCTCTGTCATAGTAGAAGTAGTTTGTTTCTACATCCTTACCGAGAACGGTAGTATGTGCGCAGAAGGGAGCAAGACCTTTAATGGGGTCCTGAAGGTTCGTGCCGGAAGGTCCGAAGGACTTGAAATATTTACACATTTTAAGCCATTCGTTTTCATCACTTTCATCGAAGCCTGCAACTTCTGCAACCTGCTTGAGCATTTCCGCAAGTTCCTTAGTTACCGTACATACACCCTGAAGTGAGGAGTTGGAGGCATAGGAGAAATACTGTACCATTCCGAGTCCGCCTTCCTCTACCTTGTTATAGAGGCTTACGCCGTCTTTATCAGCGTCACCGTTCATTACCAAATTCTGAAGTGTTTCTTCTTCATTGAAGATAGTGTGACCCATCATGTCAACGAGAAGCAGAGGTCCGTCTGCGGTGCCTACGTGATAATAATCGTCAGCTTCATTATAAACTACGTCAACGTATGAATAAGTTCCGTCGTCATTTTCTTTTGCTGCATAATAAGGCAGATATGTGTCAACGTCGATCTCAGATACATCAACAACTCTCATGTTATCAATATATACTGTATCATCGCCTTCTGCTCCGTCGCTGTCTTTGAGGAAGCAAAGTGCAATTTCGTATGTTCCGTCTTCTTCCGCTACACAAGGATAACAGGATTTCCATTCTTCTGTTTCGGAAACACCGGAGATCTGGAATACATCTTCGTCGTTTACGATTACATAGAGAACATCGCAAAGGCGTTCGGATGATGCAAGGTAATCAAAGCCCACAGCCTGTCCTGCTTTAAGTGTAACATCTGCGTACATGATCGCATAGGAATCGTCAATTCCCTTATTGGAAGCATAAACGCAGGACTGTCCAAGCTTTTCACCTGCGATGAAGGGCCAGATGTATTCTGCATTTTCGTCTTCTGTTTCGGGACGGTAGGTAACTGTAATGTCGCCCTTATTGATAAGTGCCGCCACAGCTTCGCTTGTATCCATCGTATATGAAGGCTTGATCTGTGTTACGAGATCAGACATACCGTTTACGCAGAGCTTCTGCACGTATTCGTCAGATGTGAAGTGATCCATAGCACATACCCAAGGTCTCTTACTTGTTACTGCACCGACTTCAACGAGACAGATAACACCGTATCTGTCGATCATTACTGTTGTAGGATAACCCTGAATACCAAAGGTTGCTGACCATGAGGAAGGACAGGTTGCTACAACAAAAGGAAGCTGCTGTGTATTCTGGAAGCTCTGTACTGTTTCTACAGTACCGTCCATTATAAGGTTATTGAGAGCAATGATCTCAATGTCTTCCTTGTACGTTTCGTAAACATCTGAGATGATGGGGAATTCAGATACACAGGGACCGCATGTGCTGTACCAGAAGTTAAGCATTACCATCTTCTTTTCTTTAAGTACGTCGGAAAGTGTGATCTCTTCTCCGTCTATCTTTGCAACGGTAAAATCGTACATTACATCGCCTACACCGAGTGTAGCTGTTGAAATGTCTTCGTCAGCTATAAGTGCGGAAGTAAGCACGAGATTTGCATTTGTACCGTCAAAAGCATAGGTATCTTCTACAAGGTATCCCTTGGGTGTTCCTGCAAGTACGATTGCATAATCACTGTTTTCGGGAAGATTGAAGCTTACCTTACCTTCGGAGTCTGTCTTGGCATAGTCTTTCATTTCCGCTTTAGTCGCATCAGCGTAAACATAAACGTCAATGTCAGCCATTGCCATGCCGCCTATTGTTTCAAGGCTTACTGTATATGTAGTTGCAGGACCGTCTTCATTCTCACCGCCGAGCTCAGCGATAACGTCACCGAAAAGGTCAAGTCCGAAAATTGCAAAGAGACCGCCTCCGATAAGGAGTGCCGCAAGAACAGCTGCAATTACGATAATAAGTGTCTTTTTCTTTGCAGGCTTCTTTTCCGCTTTTTCGGATTCTTCAGTCTTATTTTCTTCCTTGCTTTCTGTTTCGTTTTCAACTGCTTCTACTGCTTCTGCAGTACTTTCAACTGCTTCTGCTTCATTCTTTTCCGCAGTTTCTTCGGAAGCTTCTACGGTTGTTTCCGCATTCTTTTCAATTTCTTCCGCTGCGTTCTTTTTCTTTTCTTTTTTCATGTCTTCTCCTATCTGAATAATAGTTAAAGGCTACATTCATAAAATATCATGCTGTTTTCACAGTATGGGTTCAATAAAGCAACCAGAATATGAGTGATACTATCAGAAATATGGTGGTAATAAAACCTATTACAACAAGCATTGGCTTTATCATCATTCTTACTGCTCCGAAATAGGTTCTGAGCACGTCACGAACACGGGGAGACGGTCTGTACTTTACCCTGTCGGGTATTTTCAGTTTCAGCCCTCCCGTCACATTTGACATATCGGCAATTGTTCTGCCGTCATCAATGTAGACGATCTTTTCCTTTTTCCGTTTTTTATCACTCATATCAGGTCCTCAGTTCAGTTTACTGTTTTTCAAGCAAGTGACAAGCGGCACAGTGACCGTTGCCGTAGTCCTTATATTCGGGCGTTTGTTCCTTACAGATGTCCATAGCGTGAGGACAGCGTGTATGGAAACGGCATCCCTTGGGGGGATTTGCAGGTGACGGAATATCACCCTTGAGTATTATACGGTTCATCTTAATATCGGGATCGGGCTGAGGAATTGCAGAGAACAATGCCTGTGTGTAAGGATGGAGGGGATTTGAAAAGATCTCTTCCTTTGTCCCGAATTCCACCATAGAGCCGAGATACATTACACCGATCTTATCCGATATAAACTTAACAACAGACAAGTCATGGGAAATGAACAGATAAGTGAGGTTCATATCCTGCTGAAGCTGTTTGAGAAGGTTGATGATCTGTGCCTGAATTGAAACGTCAAGTGCTGATACAGGCTCGTCGCATACGACAAGCTTGGGGTTTA
>JAZSLF010000002.1:0-1880 GCA_045535205.1 Eubacteriales bacterium | reverse complement strand
AGAGTGCTGTGGTTGATAGCTTTGCAGGCTACACCCACGACGGCGAAGACTCCGAAGGCAAGCTTGACGGAAACGTCAAGGTGCTCTACGATACGTTCTCCGATCACGCCGCAACGGAAAAGGCTCTTGAAGACGTAAAGGAATTCTATAAGAATTATTCGTCCTACCTTCAGATCGAAAGCGAAGACAAGGATCTTAACGCATACGTAAACAACAACCTGCCCTTCCAGGTTCTCTACCAGTCCTTCCTCTCCCGTTCGTTCGCATGGACGCAGAAGTCCTTCAGACAGGTAGGCTTCAGAGAAATTCAGGATATGTATCCCTCACTTTATTATCTTTCCGCCATGGGCAACGCCGCCCTCGCTAAAGATATGATAAGCGAATGGGTGAAAAACGTTTACGAATACGGCTATGCTAACCACAATTTTTATTGGTGGGGCAACGGTGCGGGCGACTGCTCCGATGACCAGCTCTGGCTCATGCAGGCCGTTTACAGATACGTATGCCACACAGGTGACATCGGCTTCCTCGACGAAGAATATCAGATAGCGGGAAGCGACAAAAAGAGAACTGTTTTTGATACAATGATGGCTGCCATTGAGTACAGTGCAAAGATCTCCGTAGGTAAGCACGGACTTCCCGTTCTTGACCATGCAGACTGGAACGACTGTCTCAAGCTCGACGAGGACAGCATCAGTGCTCCCGAAAAGTTTGAGCTTTACAAAAAACAGCTTGAAGAAAAGGGTCAAAAGTGGGGTGTTCCATTTGAAAACCATTTCTGCGAAAGTGTTATGAATGCATTCCTCCTCAAAGTTGCAGAGGACAATTTAGCCGAGCTTGCCGACATGGCAGGAAAACACGAAGCAGCCGCAGAGCTGAGAGCTCTTTCCGAAAAGCTTCAGAATAACATTCAGGCACACGCATGGAAGGAAGACTTCTTTGCACGCTGTCTCGTAAACAATCCTGCGATCCCTCATACATACGTCGGTGCCAAGGGTGACGGACTCTCACTTTCCGACAAGGCTGAGGGCTCCTACTTCCTCAACTCTTTCAGCTGGTCCATTCTCGCCGAAAGTGCAACAGAGGAACAGATAGCCGCTATGATGATTCCCCTCAAGGCTCACATCAAGACGGAGGCAGGCCTTATGCTCTCCTCACCCTGTGATCTCGGCAAGGTATCCTCAACAACAGCTTCCGACCATTACTTCCAGGGCGACCGTGAAAACGGAGCTGTCTTTAAGCACGCAACCATGATGTCTACAGCCGCTATGTTCAAGGCTGCAAAGACCGTAAAGAGCGAAGAGCTTGCAAAAGAGCTTTCCTCTCTCGCATTCTGGATGCTGGACAGAGTATTCCCCTTCAAAACTATGGCTAACCCCTATGTCCTCAAGGGCAATCCCCGTTTCTGCACTCAGTACAACAACAGCGAAACTCTTGAAGGCATCGGTCCCATGCTTTCCGGTACTGCAAGCTGGCTGTCCCTTACCGTATTTGAATTTCTCGGTATCGGCTACGCCGAAGGCGGTCTGACCTTCTCTCCCGTTCTCCCCGAAAATATGACGAACATCAAGTTCTCCATCAAGAGAGGCGAGACGGTATTTAACGTCAAGGTATCAAAGTCCAAGGGCTTCTGCCGTGTAAGCGACAGCACAAAATATTTCTTCGACGGTGCAGAATGCGAAAGGATAATTCCCGATCCTGCCGACAGCAAGGCTCACGAAGTCGAAATTGTTATGTAATATTTGTGTACTGACTCAAGTGCAATAATATACTATGTGAGCTTCGCCAAAAGCGAAGCTCATTTTTTCATGGTGCCTTCTCCGCCGGAGAAGGCTATTGAGGACTCGTTCAAAAGTCTTTGAGGGGGTCTAAGGGGGAAC
>JAZSLF010000074.1:0-9074 GCA_045535205.1 Eubacteriales bacterium | reverse complement strand
TTTGTACCTACGAAGAGTACGTGACCGCCTTCTGCTGCTGTGTCTCTTACAAACATGTAAGCTTCTTCGAACTTCTTAATTGTCTTCTGAAGGTCGATGATGTAGATGCCGTTTCTTTCTGTGAAGATGTACTCCTGCATCTTAGGGTTCCAACGTCTTGTGTGATGTCCGAAATGGACGCCTGCTTCAAGCAGCTGCTTAATTGATACGATAGACATAATTATGTCCTCCTTCGGTTAATATCCACCACATAGCCGAATGTACTGCAGCCCTGTGCAAAAAACTTTATCTTTTTTGCGGGGCACCGGCAGTCTGAATGCCATGTGTGTGTTTTACGTGCTTTTTTCGCACGCAGTTCATTATACTATAGAGTTTGCAGGAATGCAAGTGAAAAATGCAAATTTACAATTTGTTTACATTTATGGGTGCTCTTATAATATATTTAAATACTTTTTTGATTTAAAACGGCGGTACGGACTTGTTTTAAAGCCACATACCGCCGTTCATTATGTTAAATTATATCAATGAAGTCATTCCGCATTATTTATTATTTGCGGGAAATTCGCTGATAACGCCTGCGAGGTACTTTCTGATGAGAAGTACGTCGGCGATAGTTGTTCTGTTGTTGCCGTCAACGTCTGCATTTTCAAGGAAGAGTTCTGCTTCGTCGATAACGCCTGCGAGGTACTTTCTGATGAGAAGTACGTCGGCGATGGTAATTCTGCCGTTACCGTCAAGGTCGCCCAGGATCATTTCTGCGGGGTAAACCTTTACAGAGCCGGTCTTTACACCGAACGCAACGTTTTCACCGTTTGCATTTGTGATGTCACCGGGCATATAGTTGACGCTTACGGAGAATACGCCTGTAGTTCTGGAGGTTACCTTGAAGACGAGGAAGAATACTGCACCGTCAAAGTCTGAATCGGAAGCTGATGTCCATTCAATGCTATTAGCATCGAAGGTGATAGTGCCGCCGAAGTCTACAGATGAAGTAACGTTCATAAGCTGAAGCTGTGACTTGTTATAAACAGGAGTCAAAGATATGTGATTGATACCGGGGTTGTTGTTGAGGAATACTCTGACAGTTACTGTTTCGCCAAGCTCAGATGTTTCCTGAGAGATCTCGATATTGGGAGCACTTACGTTGTACTTGGGAAGCACGTAAGAGTCTACGTAGCTGTCATTACATCTTGAGCAGGTATGAGTTGTGAAGCCGTGAGAGCTTGTTGTGGGTACTGTTACTACTGCTACGTAGTCATGACCGTACTTTTCAAGCTTTTCATTGTAGCCGTAATCGCATCTTGTGCAGTATACGTGCTTCATACCGTCTTCTGTACAGGTTACTTCTTCAAGTATTTCTTCTGCAAGTGCGTGGCCGAGTTCTTCGTATGTTTCAAGAGTAATTGTCTTTCTGCATACGGAGCATACGCCCTTCTTATAGCCTGCTGACGTACAGGTTGCTTCAACGACGTTGTAGCTTTCAAATTGGTGGTCGCAAGGTGTTACTGTAAGTGTACCCTTTACGATCTCAAATACTACGGGAGTCTCGTTTGTGTCGAGAGTGTTTTCTGCCATGTAGTAGAATGCAATTTCGTAGGTTCCGGGATCAAGTATTGCAGTATTGAGAGTGAAGGAACCGATAACACCGCTGTTCATATTGTTGGATATTTCTGCTGTGTTTTCATAGTAGAGCTTTGTTGCAAGCATACCTTCTGCTGATGCTCCGTGCTCTGCAAATGCCGCACTTGCCGTTTCATCGTTGATTACAACGATGTCGTACATAGCTGAGTTTACTACAGGACCGCCTGCGATAAGATCTTCATAATTAAATACTGTGCCGTTACTGTAACCGGCGAAGCTTGCAGTATCGTCATAAGCAATAAATCCATAGAGTGAATATACACCGGGGTTATGCTCGAATATAAGGTCGAACTCTGTATAAGAGTCACCTTCACGAATTGTTGCATCTGTTACCTTAATGGTTGGTGTGAAGGTTTCAAACCATGTTTCATCACACCAGATACACTTGTAATCAATTCTTATGGGTGTTTCGTTTGTTATTGTCCAGCTGTGGTCAACAACGTCGGTATAAGAGTCAACGTAGCTTGCGGGGCATCTTGTACACGTATGAGTTGTAAAGCCGCCTGCGAGACAAGTGGGAGTGGTTATAACGCTTTCGTAATCGTGGCCGAGTGCATCTACATAGTCATCAATGTAGCTGTCATCACAACGTATACATGTGTATGTTGTATAGCCCGTTTCTGTACATGTGGGAGTTGTAACTACTTCTGCATAATCATGTCCGAGTGCATCTACATAGTCATCGATGTAGTTATCACCGCAACGTGTACATGTGTATGTTGTATAACCCGTTTCTGTACAAGTGGGAGCTACGGTAGTGTCTGCCACGTAGTTGTGACCGAGAGCTGCAATTTCTTCTGTATAAGTATCACCGCAACGCTGACATGAGAATGTCTTAATGCCTGTATCTGTACAGGTGGGAGCTACGGAAACAACACCGTCGTCATAGTCGTGACCGAGTGCTGACAAAGGTGTTACCTTTGTTTCACCGCATCCGTTCTTACAGGTTCTTACAAATCTACCTTCTGCTGTACAGGTAGGAGCTATTGTTGTCTTGCCTTCGTCAAAATCGTGACCGATGGCTGCAACTGCTTCTGTGTACGTTGCACCGCAACGCTGACATGAGAAGGTCTTAACACCGGTATCTGTGCAGGTGGGAGCTACGGAAACAACACCGTTATCATAATCGTGACCGAGAGCTGCTGCATCCTTTTCAACTACAACTGCATCCTTTTCACCGCAGTTTCTCTTACAAGTCTTTGTGATGTAGCCGTCCTCAACACAAGTGGGAGCTGTAACTACAGCGTCATAATCGTGACCGATAGGAGCTATTCTTTCGGGACTTCCGCACTTTGTACATACGTAGCCTGTCTGACCTTCGACCGTACAAGTGGGTTCAAAGGCTTCTCCTCCGAGTGCATATTCATGTGCACATTCAACTACTGTAAGTGTACCGTATACAACATCAAATTCGACACTATCACCGTTTGAATCTATGATGCCGTATTCGTCAAAGTAGAATGCTATTTCATAGGTGCCGACTTCAAGAGCAGAGGTATCGAGTGAGAAGCTTGCAATTGTACCGTCAGCAGTCTTTTCTGCAAAGTTAGTAGGCTCAAAGTAAACCTTTGTGGCGAGAACGCCGTCATAGGAAGCACCGATAGAATCGTATACATACTTTGCCACTCTGTTGTTTCCAACTACGATATCCTTCATGCCGTCATTGCCTTCTGCCATAGGACCGCCGAGAGCGAGGTCACTATCTGCAAATACTTCACCGTTTGTGAAGGCCTCAAGGCTCATCTTTTCATCATAGTTGATGTAGCCTGTGATACCCCAAATGCCCGGATTGTTTTTGATGGAAAGTGTGAAGTCAGCCGTTGCTGCTCCTACTGTTATTTCAGCATCTGAAACGATGAACGTAGGATCATTTGATTCAACCGTAATTATACCGGGGATAGAAGCGGGATCGTAAATTTCAACATAACCCATATCGTCGGCATTGGGGCTATCCCAATCCTCACGGAGACACCATCCGCCTGTTGCGGGAACAGCGTAAACTGCGTATATGCCCTTGGCACGCTCAGCAGAATCGATACTAAAAGTAACAGAACAAAATCTACCGCTATCAGAACACCAGGAATAAAAGTCCGCACATTCGGAATAAATTACCGTTACACGAAGGTCGGAATTTCCTTTAATACCTGCGTTTGCAAGAGAGTCCGCATAGTCAACATCAGAAAGCATTTCTTCGTGAGTTGCATTTTTGACACCAACGTCTGTGTTGGGGTTGAAATCTTCAAAAATATCACCCTTCACAACCGAGGAGTTTGCGGCGATTGAAAGTGCCTTGTCATAAACAAGGTAAAACTTAAATGCCCAAACACCTGTGTTTTCTGCGAAGTTTACGTCTACCGTAACTTCTGTGTCTGTCTTCTGGATCGTTGCATCTGTAACTTCGAGAGCAAAGCTTTCGCCGTCACCGTCAGAGTCATATTCCAAAGAAGAAAGCTGTACTTTTGTCAATACGGTTCCGCAGACGGTACATCTTGTTACAAGATATTCAATTCCGTCAAGCTTTTCAGCCTTTTCTTCGCCTTTAGTGTGGTCAATTGTGGGAATTTCTGAATTTACAGAAGCTCCGCATGCTGTACAGCTCTTTGTCCAAGTGCCTGTTTCGCTGCAGGTGGGAGCTTTTGTCTGTTCGCCTTCATTAAAACGATGGCCGAGGGGAGCAATAGAGTCTGTCTTCGTTGTACCGCAGTTTGCACACGCATAAGTGATCATACCTTCTTCGGTACAAGTGGGAGCTATTGTCTGCTTACCTGCATCATAGCTGTGACCGAGAGCTTCGATAACTTCGATCTTTTCATTTCCGCACTTAGAACAGGTATAGGTTACAGAACCGTTTTCAGTACAGGTTGCATTTACTGTTACACCGTCTCCGTAAGAATGGTCACAGGAGAGAACGGTGAGAGTTCCGTGAACAGTATCATATTCTACGTAGTCACCGTTTGAGTCAAATACGTTTTCCTTAATAGAGTAGAAGCCGATATCATATGTACCTGCTTCAAGGTCTGCTGTATTAAGAGTGAAGCTTACGAGAGTACCGTTATTTGTATTGTCATTGAAATCAACGGGTTCAAAGTAGACCTGCGTTGCAAGTATATCAGAATAGGATATACCGTTTGCCTCAAAGGTCTGTCTTACAACCTTGCTCTTTGCGATATTGATGTCCTTCATAGCCTCGTTACCGGAAGCCATGGGACCGCCGAGAGCAAGCTCAGAATCTGCAAAAACTTCACCGTTTACGAAGTCTTCAAGGCTCATTCCGTTATCATAGCTTATGTAACCTACGATACCCCAGATGCCTGTGTTACCTTCTATAGAGAGTGTGAAGTCGGCTGTCTCTGTACCAGCTGTTATTTCCGCATCGGAAACAATGAAGGTAGGCTTTGAATATTCGGGTTCATCGCCGCCGTTTACCGTAATTATACCTGGTACGCTTGCAGGATCATAAATTTCAACGTAACCCATATCGTCGGCATTGGGGCTATCCCAATCCTCACGGAGACACCATCCGCCTGTTGCGGGAACAGCGTAAACTGCGTATTCGCCCTTTGCAAGCTCAGGATCGATACTAAAAGTAACAGAACAAAATCTGCCGCTATCAGAACACCAGGAATAAAAGTCCGCACATTCGGAATAAATTACCGTTACACAAAGGTCAGAATTGCCTTTAAGACCTGCATTTGCAAGAGAGTCTTCATAGTCAATGTCAGCAAGCATTTCTTCGTGAGTTGCGTTTTTAAGACCAACGTCTGTGTTAGGGTTGAAATCTTCAAAAATATCACCCTTCACAACCGAGGAGTTTGCGGCGATCGAAAGTGCCTTATCATAAATAAGATAAAACTTAAATGCCCAAACACCTGTGTTTTCCAAAAAATTAACGTCCACGGTTACTTCTGTGTCACCGGGCTCGATAGTTGCACTTCCCACGCCGAGAGCAAAGCTTTCGCCGTCGCCGTCAGCATCGTACTGAAGCGAGGAAGCTGAAACGGGAATTATAGGCAAGGATCCGACTATCATTAATACAGTCAGGAACAATGCCAAAACTCTTTTTTTCATAGATATAATCCTCCATAATATAGTCATTATATTAATTATAATATTCTTTTAACAAAATGTCAACAAAAATGTTATTGACACATTCAACCAAAAAAACAAAAGATCCTTGTATATTGTATACAAGGACCTTGAATTATTATATTGTTCTTCTGCCTTCGATAGCACGTCTGAGAGTTACCTCATCTGCATATTCAAGATCCCCTCCGACAGGAACTCCGTTGGCAATTCTTGAGACCTTTATTCCGAGAGGTGTGATAAGCTTTGATATATACATTGCCGTTGCTTCGCCTTCTACAGTCGGATTTGTGGCAACTATCACCTCTGTTACATCATCGGATGACAGACGGCCGAGAAGCTCTTTTATCTTCAGCTTATCCGGTCCTATTCCGTGCATTGGGGATATTGCACCGTGAAGCACGTGATAAAGACCGCCGTATATGCCCGATTTTTCAATTGCCATGACAGCTCTTGAATCCTCGACAACGCAGATTATGCTTCTGTCCCGCTTATGACTTTGGCAAAGCTCACAAAGCTCTCCGACAGAAATATTCTGACAGCAGGAGCACAGCCTTATCTGAGTTTTTGCGGCAATTATTGCATCTGCAAATTCAGAAGCGCTCTGCTCTGACATATCAAGCACGGAAAAAGCCATTCTGAGAGCTGATTTCTTACCAACGCCCTCAAGTCTGCGAAACATATCCGCAAGTCTTTCAATTGGCTCGATATATTCACTCATAGCTTAAAACAGTCCGGGCATTCCGGGCATACTGAAGGAGCCTGTGATCTTGCCCATTTCAGTCGTATTTGTTTCGTTGACCTTCTTTATCGCTTCGTTTACCGCAGCAGTAAGAACGTCGGAAAGTGTTTCTATATCATCGGGATCGACTATTTCTGGTTCAATATCGATTGAGAGAATTTCCATTTTTCCCGTAATCTTAACCGTTACTGCACCGCCGCCTGCTTTTACCTCGTATTCACGGGCATCAAGATCAGCCTGCAGAGTTTCCATATCCTCCTGCATCTTCTGTGCCTGCTTCATTATTCCCTGCATATTGGAGGGGCCGCCGCCTCTGCCGTTTGGAAGTCTTGCTTTCATATTATTTTACCATCCTTAATAAATTTATTAAAATCAGAACCCTCCGAAAAGCTCATCGGACGGGGCTTTTTTTACGTTTTCGGTTACTGCTTCAACTGTTACCTCTGCAGCTCTGTCATTTATTTTACAAAGAATAAATGCATCTGATATTGCCTTTTTTACATCAGCATCAAAATAAGTAAGAGCGAAGGGATTGTTTGTTATTATTTTTATGAGTGCTCCGTCATCCGAAACATCGGCAACAGCCTCTGACAGTATGGATTTACAGAGAAAATCTGTTTTGCCGACCTTTTCGGCAACCTCGGTAAGATCATTGACTCTGTGAAACGCATTTTTACCTATTGCATTATTTACGGGTATCTGCGTTTCTTTCTTCGGCTCCTCCTTTTTTTCCTTCTTCTCCTCTGTCACAGCTGATGCTTCGGAGGGGACAGCAACAACCGCTGTGCCTCCGGACAAAAGTGCAACAGTATTCTCAAGAGCCTCAATTCTTGAAAGAAGTGCGTCATTTGACATATCAAGCGTAGGATCGCACATTTTCATAAGGGCAAACTCAGCTGTCATTCTCTTTGTCTGAGGCATTCTGTTCATGGTCTTCAAGGCTTCGTCCATTATCTTTGACTGATAGAACAAGGCTGACAGGGTGAATTTTGATGCCGCCTTGCTGAGATAAGAAAATTCTGTTTCCGTAAGGTCAAGATAGCTCTTTGCATCCTTTGAATATTTAGCTACGAGCATATCTCTGTAGAAAGAGGTAAGCTCCTGCCAGAAAACAGTTATATCCTTGGAAGAGGCAACTACCGCAGAGACTACTCCGAAAAGCTTCGCCATATCACCTGAAGCTATGGCAAGTGCCGTCTCATAAACATTTTCGTAGCCGCTTACGCCGAGTATCTCACGTACTCTTTCCTCCGTTACATCGGCACCGCCGCCCGCACAAAGTTCAAAGAGACTTATTGCATCTCTCATACCGCCCTGTGCCTGCTTTGCTATGATCTTTGCCGCTTCGCTGTCAAGAACTATGCTTTCCTTTTCTGCTATATAAGCAAGTCTTGACGTGATAATATCAACTGATATTCTTCTGAAATCAAATCGCTGACATCTTGAAATAACAGTTGTCGGAAGCTTATGAAGCTCCGTTGTTGCAAGGATGAATATCACGTGCTCCGGAGGCTCCTCCAGCGTTTTGAGAAGTGCGTTAAATGCACTCTCGGTGAGCATATGAACTTCATCTATGATATATACCTTTTTCTTTAAGACCGCAGGCTGATACTGGACTTCTTCCTTGATCTCTCTGATATAATCAACACCCGTTTCGGATGCCGCATCCATTTCCATAAAATCGGGAACGTTATCTCTGTCGATCGAACGGCAGGAGTCACATTCTCCGCAAGGGTTACCGTCCTTTTGGTTTTCGCAGTTGACCGCCTTGGCAAGTATCTTCGCACAGGAGGTCTTCCCTGTTCCTCTTGAACCGCAGAACAGGTATGCGTGGGAAACTTTATTGCTTTTCGCTTGATATTTCAGAACTGATGTTATATGGTCCTGTCCGCACACGTCGTCAAAAGTTGCCGAACGGTATTTTCTGTACAAAGCAATATGCATAACTTTTCTCCCTTACAAAATAAAAAAACTGCACTATCAGATCATACACCTGCAATTCGAATTGCAAGAGCATACGACACCGATTGAACTGCTCAGAACAGGCAGACTCACGGCACATAGACTGAACTGCTTAATGCTGCTTGGTTCCCCACCTGACATGGTTCACAGCCGTCCATTGCGTAAGACCCATTCGTCAACACAGTCTGCCTCGGCACAGACTATACTCTAACAACCCTCTTTGCAGGAATCCACCCCTGCTATAGCGGACTTCAGGTACAAGGACCCGCTACCTCCCCGGTTGGTATGACCTGACAGCACAGTTTTTTTCTGTACCGACATAGTATATCATACTCGAACGCCAAATGCAAGTATTTTTTGATTTTATTTTAATACAAAATCCCCTGCTCCGAGTCTGACTCGGAGCAGGGGCAAATTACAGCCGCTGCCGTTTGAATGATTATTTCATCTGCATACGCTTTATTGTAAGCATATCCTTGGCATTGAGAACTCCGTTTCCGTCACAGTCAACGCTTAATCTCTGGATATCGGTAAGAGGTGTACTCTGAACGATAGCACGCTTTAACTGAAGAACGTCTCTGGAATTGAGCTTTCCGTCTCCGTCGATATCGCCTTTTACTACGATTGCGAAGTCAACGCCTTCGTA
>JAZSLF010000122.1:0-18442 GCA_045535205.1 Eubacteriales bacterium | reverse complement strand
ATCTTATGCTGAAAAGGCGGGGTAAAGCCCGCGACATCTGCTTTTGGCGAGTTTTTCCCTCTACCGTAGATTACTACGCCGACGAGGAAAAAATCGCCAAATCTACCTTCGTTTCTCTCATTCTGGATCAGAGTGTAGACTTTGTCTACACTCTGAGCGTTTGTGTCTCCACAAACGCTTTTAAAAATATTCTTTTGAAAATGCTTCTGACCTTCAGCAGTCCCCTTCAAGCCATTTTTTCGGTAAGAGCCTTACCTCCTAAAATGTGAAAATGCATATGAAGTACGGACTGAGCACCGTCATGACCGATATTGGAAATAACTCTGTAGCCGTTTTCAAGTCCTTCTGCTTCTGCGATCTTAGGAATAACTTCAAAAATTCTCTTTACGTAATCGGAATTATCTTCGGTTACGTACTGAACAGACTGAATATGCTCTTTGGGAATAACGAGAATATGCACAGGTGCCTGAGGAGCAATATCTCTGAAGGCTAATACCTTATCGTCTTCATATACCTTGGTTGAGGGAATATCTCCCGAAACTATTCTACAAAACAGACAATCCATAAAATGATCCATCCTTTTCAAGTTTTTACTATATTATTTTACATCAAAGACAGAATAAAATCAAGAACAAAGTGAAAAAAGCGAGGCGGCAAAATGGAAAACACTCCGGTATACGAAAGCGTATGTCTCTGGGATAAGCTGAAAAGCGAAACCAGACCGATATTCCTTTACGGAACAGGTAACGGTGCAGACAAAATACTTGATGCACTCCTTAAAATAAATGTAATACCCGAAGGTGTTTTCGCCAGCGACGGCTTTGTCAGAAGCAGGACCTTCAGAGACTATCCTGTTTTGCCGTATTCAAAAGTGCTCGAAGCACACGGCGAGGACATTGTTGTTCTTCTCTGCTTCGGTACGGACAGAAGTGAGGTAGTTTCCTTTATAGAACAGCTGGACCGAAGGCATGAGCTTTATATTCCCGACGTGCCTCTTTACGACGGGGATATATTTGATATGCATTATTTTGAAGAAAACAAGGACAGACTGATGGAGGTCCGTTCGATGCTTTCTGACGAAAGATCAAGAGAATTCTTTGATGCGGCAATAAACTTCCGTCTTTCCGGAAAATACAAATATTTACTTTGCACAGAAGAACCCAAGGAAAGTCTTGAACGTCTTCTGAATACCGAAAAAATTAAAGTGACCTGCGATCTCGGAGCTTATAAAGGAGATACGGCAAAGCTGTTTTTTGACACCTTCACAAATTCCGAAAAAATATATGCCGTTGAGCCTGACCCGAAGACTTTTTTAAAGCTTTCCGCATTTGCTGTAGAATACAGTACCGTTGAAAGAAGAATAATCCCCCTGAACTTTGCCGCCTCTGACAAAGAAGATACCGTTTGCTATTCCGGTTCTGCCTCAAGAGGTGCAGGTGTTATGGGAAAAAATCACAGAGCAAAGGATACTACGGTCGCCTGCAAGCCCCTTGACTCCGTCGGGATCGAAAAGGTTGACTTTATAAAATACGACGTTGAAGGAGACGAGGCAGCGGCACTTGTAGGCTCAGAAAGCACCATCAGAAAAAACAAACCCTCGCTCTCGGTTTCACTGTATCATAAAACCGACGATCTGTTTTCCCTTCCACTGTATATTAAAAAGCTTCTCGCAGACGATGAAAATTACACCTTTCATCTGACAAGACCTTTCTGTATACCTGCATGGGATATAATGTTTTACGCAGTAAAGCATTGAAGTATTGACAACGCAAAACAACAGGTGTATAATACATTTATAATAAAAAAGGAGGAAAGAAGCATGAAAAAATACTTAAAAGCATTTACAATTTTGTTATGTGTATTTCTCAGCATAAGCGTACTTCTTTCCGCCGTATACCTTATTCATAACTCAATGCACGATTGTGCAGGCGAAAACTGTCATATCTGTCACGTTTTATCTGCACATAAAGATACATTGAACGTTATATGTCTGTGCTTCGGTGCTGTAATCATCACTCTGAAGCTTTCACAGCTTGCATTTTATGTGAACTCAGCTGTAGGCACAACAAGAAAAGGATCTGTCCTTGTTGCCGATAAAGTGAAAATAACCTGTTAAAAAAGCATCCACAAGCCTTTATATAAAAGTGTCAGACACCGCACTCTGTGTGTCTTTTTTCAGCGTGTCTTAATGCACGTTTTTCTTTGCACTTTTAAGAAGGGCTTGCTTTTTTATACTCATTTTAAGAAAAAAGGTGGATAACATGATAAAAATAACAGGTGTATCAAAACAGTTTGCCAACGAAACGGCAATAGATTATAAGGATATTATATTTGAAAACGGCGAAAGCTATATGCTTCTCGGTGCTTCGGGATGCGGTAAATCCACGCTTCTCAATATGATCGCAGGAATACTCTCCCCCGAAAAAGGTTCCATTGAGATAAACGGCACCGATATGACAAAAAAGACCCAAAAGGAAAAAGACAAATTCAGAATTCAGAATATAGGTTATATTTTTCAGGACTTCAAGCTCATACCCGAAATGACGGTCATTGATAATATAGGCATCCTCCGTCTTGAAAAGGTTGACATATCTTCCGTCGACGAAGTGCTGAAGGCACTCGGAATATATGATAAAAAGAATAAAAAGGTAAAGCATCTTTCGGGCGGCGAAAAGCAAAGAGTCGCAATCGCAAGAGCTATTGTAAAAAAGCCCGAAATAATCCTCGCAGACGAGCCTACGGGAAACCTCAATTTTTCAATCGGCGAGAGTGTGGTAAAACAGCTTCTTGAAATATCAAAGGGGAAGACGCTTATTGCAGTTACTCACGATGAAAGACTGGGAAAATACTTTGACCATATCGTTGATATGAATTTGGTAACCGGAGGTAGACGAGATGTTTAAGTTTGCTCTTAAAAACATGGCTATAAAGAGAGCCAAGATAATACTTATCGTTATCTCCATTGTTATCTCTGCCTGTGTAGGTCTTCTCTCCTACAATATTTCAGAGCAGGTGGACAGCGGATTTAAAACTACTGCAGCTTATTACGATATGATAATCGGCCCGTCGGGCTCCTCCACACAGCTTGCCATGAACACCATGTTCTTTACGGAAAAGCCTCTCGGAACCTTCTCTTATGAATACGTTGAAAAGCTTGAGAAGGACACACGAGTTAATAAGGTCGTTCCCTTCACAATGGGTGACTCCTATAACGGTGCAAAAATCGTAGGAACAACTCCCGATTTTCTTGAAGGCAAGGAGCTTTCAAGCGGAGAAATGTTCGATGAAAAATTTGAATGTATCATAGGCTCTGCCGTTGCGGAAAAATACGGGCTTACACTCGGCTCAGAGCTTATAACCTCCCACGGTCTTTCTGAAGGCGGCCACGCTCACGAAAGCACTCCCCTCACAGTAACAGGTATTCTGAGGCAAACAAAAACTGCATATGACAACGTAATTTTCACACCTGTTGAAACAGTATGGGCGACCCATGACCACGGCGGTGAAGAGGATGCCCACGAAGAAGCAGACGAACACGAAGCTGACGAGCACACAGATGAACACGCAGATGAGCACACAGATGAACACACAGATGAGCACACAGATGAAGCTCACAGCGAAAGCGAACACGGTGAGATTTGTGCAATTCTCGTAAAAAGCAAGAGCTTTAATGCATACAGCCAGCTCAAAAGCGAATACGGCGAAAATTCAAAGCTGCTTGTCATAAACCCCTCCGAAGTTCTCCGTGAGGTTCTTGAAAACGTAGACATGAGCACGACCATCGTTTATGTGCTCTGTATCATTATTCTGATAATGAACATATTTATAATTTCCGTTATCACTCTTCTCAATATGTACGACTCCAAAAAGGAAATTGCACTTATGCGTCTTATCGGTATAGGTATGAATAAGATCAATCTGGTCTACATTATTCAAAACGGTATAATAGGGCTTATATCCACAGTTCTCGCATTTCTCACCTCCCGTCTTTGTCTTATGCTGATGGGTGAATACGTGGCGTCGATGGGCATAGTTCTTGACAGTGCCAAGATATATCCCCTTGAGCTTATAATTATGGCGGTAATTTTTGTTATAAGCGTTTTGCCGACGGTAGTCTGCACACTCAACATGTCAAAAAAGGACGGTATCTCTGAATGAAAAGGTTTTCAGCACTTATTCTTGCAGCATTATTAATTATTTCGGTTTTTTCTGCCTGCAAGCAAGAGCCTGCTCCCGAAGAAAACAAAGTGGGCGAAGCGGTAAAGGAAATTCCTAAGGGTATTACAACGCTTAGCTTTTCAAAAGCCAACAGTATTGAAGAAATGGAAAAAATAGACGGTGGAAAAGTGGAAATAATAGGATATATGTCCACGCTCTCTCCCATCAACGGAAGCTTCATGTACCTTATGAATCTTCCCTACCAAAGCTGTCCGTTCTGCATACCCAATACCACACAGCTTTCCAACACCATCGCCGTATATGCCAAAAACGGTTCTGCCTTTGAATTTACAGACAGAGCCATTAAGGTCGAGGGCACAATGGAATTCGGAGATTACACCGATGAATACGGCTATGAATACAGCTACCGCATCAAAGATGCGACATACACCGTCATTGACACAAGTGAGCTCGGAGACAAAATGCTTCTTTGGCAGCAGCTTGCGGAAACCGACGTTATAAGCGAAGTATACAGTATGTACGAATACGTAAACTTCCTTTGCTTCTGGCCATCATATACCGTTGAATTTTCAAGCGGAAAGGACTACCTCTATCCTGCCGATGCTCTTATGTTTATAGAAGAAGACGGAGCACAATATAATTACGGTGCCAAAGACGGTTATTTCGACAATATGATAAACACCATCAAAGAAGTAAACGAAACGGAATTTGAGCCGCTTGTTCAGAATATTGAAAAAGCAAAGGCTCTTTCCGAAAAAGCTCTTGCGGCTCTCAGAAACGATGAATTTGATGTTATCAGCGAATACTCAGGAGCTTTCAATGACGGTAGAAATCAGTACAAAATGAGAGACTACCTCACTTATGAAAAGGAAATGCAAGAGATCTACAAGGAATTTTCCGAGTGGCTTGCAGAATGGGAGATATAACATAATTAATGGGGCGACCTAAAAGGTTCGCCCCATTCTATGTATTATTTCTTCTTTTTCTTCTTAGCGGCTGTAAACATAGGCTCACTTGAAGAACCTCTGCGAATTGATTTGCCCTTTTCGCCCACAGCTTCTTTAACTTTTTGGAGAATAATATCGGAAAGTCCGTTCTTATCAAGCATCTTTCTGAAATTGTAAAGAGTTGCCGCATCGGGAACCTGCTGTCCCGAAGAAAAATTAATGCCGAGAAATTCCTTCATCGCATAGCTGTCAAAGGCGGCATCCTCAATTCCCGTATCGGAAAGGCCGAACCAATGTCGAAGCAGATACATTCTTATCATTCTCTCGATATTCTGAGGCTTTCTGCCCCGTCTTCCCTTATAATAGTTTTCCTTTACGGTCTCCACAAGCTCGTCCCAGGGAATAAGGTCATTCATTCTCTTTAAGAACTTATCTCTTTTAGTCTTTTTTCTCCTTGCACCGTATTCAATATCGGACAGGTTAAGCTGCTTTTCCATTATTATCTCCTTTCCGTTTTTATTTTTTCGTTAAAGAGTAATTATCTTATTGCTGTTATATATCTCACACTCTGCACCGCATATCTCTTTAACAAGTGCAAAAAGCCTTTCACAAACCACGTTTTCCGTAAAGAAATGTCCTGCACATATAACGTTCATTTCATCCTCTGATGCATCAAGAACAGCGTTATAAGAGCCTTCTCCGATGACTATGGCATCTGCTCCGGCTTTCTTTGCCGCCCAAATAAAGTCCTTTCCTGCACCTCCTACAACGGCAAGCTTCGACACCTTGTCTTCGCCGTCATCACAGGCAAGCTCAACTGCAGGAGCTTTAAGTGCTTCCTTTACGAATGCGGCAAGCTCAATAAGGGTCATCTCTCCTTTTAGCTCACCGATCCTTCCAAGCTCGCTGCATTCAGCATCGCCGAATTTTTGAATGTTCTCAAGGCCAAGAGCCTCCGCAAGAGCATCGTTCACGCCGCCGTCTCCCGCATCAAGTCTTGTATGTAAAGAAATCACGGAAATATTATTCATAATAGCTGTTATTACTTTTCTGCCGACGCTGTTGTAGGGAGTGACGTTCTTCATTCCCGAAAATATCATGGGATGATGGCAAAGAATTGTATCAAAGCCGTTTTCGGCAGCATAGCATATAGCCTCCTCAGTTGCGTCAAGACATACAAGCACCTTTTCTATCTCATAGACTGCACCGGGTGTGCACATAAGTCCGTCATTGTCCCATGCACAAGAAAGACTTCTCGGATACAGTTCTTCAAGCTTTTCGTAAAATTCAGTAATATTCATTATATTTCTCCCCGAAGCACCGCTTCGTTTTTAAGTTCACAAATAATCTTATCAAGCTCCGTTACGTTCTGTCCTGCCGAAGCCATACCGTCTCTTTTCTTTTCAAAGGATGAAATTATCCTTCCGTAAAGAACGGCAGTTTCGGGACAATAAATTACGCTCTCACGCTTACCGAAATGAATATCGGTCTCGTTGTAGGCATTGACAGCTCCGTTGTACACAGCACAAATAATAACATATGTCTTATCCCCTTCGCAGACAGCTTTTTCAGAAAGAATATCAAAGCCGTTTTCAAAAAGATAACGGCGAAGTATTTCCGACTTAGTCATAGGTTGAAGGATAAAGTGAATGTCCTTTTCCCAAACGTCACGTCTTGCATCCAAAATGGCGGCTATAAGCTCACCGCCCATGCCGCAGACCGCAACGTCAGACGGAAGCTCTCCGAAATCAAGTCCCGAAAGACCGTCTGTCAGATAAAACTCTGCCCTATCCGAAAGTCCTCTTTCGGCAAACGTAAGCTTCCCTCTTTTAAGAGGCCCTTTATTAACGTCTGTTACTACAGCCTTTTCACAAACTCCCCGACTGATAAGTTCACAAGGCAAATAACCGTGATCACTGCCTATATCATAGATCCTTGAGCCTGTCCTTACATACGAGAGGACACATTCAAGTCTTGCACCAAGCTCCAAAATTACACCTCAAAATTGTATTTTATATAAAAAAGGCGGCTCTATGCGACCTCAGACGAGGACCCATAGGGTCGCCCCTATCAAAGTCTTAAAGTAAACTTATTATTTACCTACGGATGCAAGATGAGCTCTCAGCTTCTCAACGAGAGCATCTGCGTCTGTTCCGTGAACCTCGCATGCCTGTTCAATGGATTCTCCTCTTGAGTGAGGACAACCGAGACAATGCATGCCTATTTCAAAAAAGAACTTTGCACTGTCAATATCATAATCAAGAATATCTCCGATAAGTGTCTGCTTTGTTACTTCCATTTTATTTAACTCCTTTTTCTTTTAGTTTACTCAATTACTTTTTCAATATCCGCACCCATATCACGAAGCTTGCCTACGATGTCGTCATAACCTCTTTCAATGAGATGAATATCATATATCTCGGTTTCACCCTCTGCCATAAGTCCTGCAATTACCATCGCAACACCTGCACGAAGGTCAACAGCCTGAACCTTTGCTCCGTGAAGCTCATCCACTCCGGATATTACGGCAGTATGTCCCTTGACCTCAATATCAGCTCCCATTTTACGAAGCTCCTCGGCATATCTGAAACGGTTTTCGTAAACACCTTCAGTTATGATGCTCGTTCCGTGAGCCTTAGTGAGAAGTGCTGACATCTGAGGGTGCATATCCGTGGGGAAACCCGGATAAGGTCTCGTTTTTATTCTTGTGCTTGTTATAAGTCCCTTTCCTGTAACGATAACTGCATCGTCCTGTTCTTCAACGATAACGTTTACGTCTTCAAGCTTACCCGTGATAGCTTCAAGATGCTTGGGGATAACGTTCTCAATTCTTACACAACCGCCTGTTGCGGCCGCTGCAGCCATATAGGTCCCTGCTTCTATCATATCGGGAATTATCGCATAAGTGCTGCCTCTGAGACTCTTCACACCCTTTATCTTGATAACGTCCGTACCTGCGCCTGATATTCTTGCACCGCAGGTATTAAGGAAGTTTGCAAGGTCAACGATATGAGGCTCTCTTGCCGCATTCTCTATTACGGTATTTCCTTTTGCCATTACAGCGGCAAGCATAATATTGATAGTACCGCCTACCGTGATGGTATCAAAATAAACGTCATCTCCGACAGTTCCGTTTTCTGTCTCAAGGTCAACAAACTCACAGTCGGAATGTACTACTGCTCCGAGTGTTTCAAAGCCCTTTATATGCTGGTCGATAGGGCGTGTACCGAAGTTACATCCTCCGGGGAAGGCAACTCTCGCTTTACCGAATCTGCCAAGCTCTGCTCCCAGCAAATAGTAAGATGCACGAAGCTTTTTTACAAGCTCGGGATTTGAAGTGCCCGGATCAAAATCGGTACAGTCTATCTCATACGTCTCCTTTGCGAGACGTTCTACCTTTGCACCCATGCTTTTAAGAATGTCAATAGACATTCTTACATCTCTTACGTCGGGAACGTTTTCTATAGTACACTTGCCACAGACAAGAACACAAGCATAAAGTATGGGAAGCGCAGCATTCTTCATTCCGCTGACCGTTACGCTTCCGTTAAGAGGCGTACCGCCTCTTACCACTATTTTCTCCATCAGTTCCTCCGTGCCGTCATGACGGCAATTAACAATCAATAGTATATGTAAACAATAAGGGAAAATTTAAATTTAAATAATTTTTCTGAAAATCACACGCAGAAATCCATCATATTGCAAAATAAAATTATTCAAGTTAGTATAACATATTTTGCTCAAAAATGGAAGACTTTTTCGCTCACATTTTCATCAAATTTACATTGTTTTTGCACTTTACACAAAAGAAGCACTCTCAAAATAAACATTATGCACAAAATATCACAATCTTTTTTCTTAAAAAGTACTTTTTTCTTTATCCCTATAATATAATTATATAATCAATACGAAGAAATGACACAAAAAAACAAACCCTCAGCCTTCTTACCACTTACAAGAGAACCCCAAGCATTCCTTGCGGAATACTTGAGGACCCCTTGATACGAGAACCCCAAGCATTCCTTGCGGAATACTTGAGGACCCCTTGATACGAGAACCCCAATTATTCCTTACGGAATACTTGAGGACCCCTTGATACGAGAACCCCAATTATTCCTTACGGAATAATTGAGGACCCCTTTCTAAAAAAACGGCAGGATGCTCATAAAGCCTCTCTGCCGTTCTGTTTTTATTTACTTCTTACTGTATATGCAACAACAAGCTCGGTCACAAGGTCATAGGCAACAGTTCCCTCAGTTCCCTGCGATTGCAGAAACGTATCATTTACGCTTTCCGTAACGTCATGTGCCGCATTATCACGGTATTTTTCAAAAAACTCGGAATATGCCTTCAGCTCCCTTGAAGCTTCATCACAAAGCTGATCCTTGCAAAAGCTCCAGAACGCCGAGCCGCTTTCGTACAAAGCACTTGACAGATAGGAATAAACATCAAGATAACCGCAGTATTGAAGATAGGGGTCATCGCTGTTTATGAGGGCAAGATAGCCTGCAAAGCTTGCCTCGTCCTCAGGTGCTATTCCTCTCTGATGTGCCATTTCATGAGCCATTGTACTCACAACGATATAATCGGGAAAATTGGTATTTATATTTGCTTCTCCCGTATAGAAGGAGTACACTCCTGAAATGTGCGTATAGGTCATCGGTTCACTCAATATGACAGGCTTTACTCTTGTTCTCATATTCTGTACGATCCCGTATTCTTCTTTCACAGTATCATATGCTGATACTATATCGAGAGAAATACGGTCATAGCTTTTTGTTATGAGAGACAAGCCGTTTTCATCTCTCGGAAAGTCGTTTTCCTCACAAAGCTTATTTATCTCAAGTGCGACGTACAGCATGGTATCGGAAAGCTCCCCTGCCCCGATGTCGCTTGTATCAAGCTCCATTTTTTCCGCAAGGGGCACACCTCTGTAGCCTGCGGCATACAGATTGACGAAGCTGACCCACATATAACAGCACAAAGCAAGAAGCGACACAATAGTTCTTAGGGGACCCGATATACCGTGTTTTGCACTTTTAACCGTACTTACAACAATGCTTATAATAATGACAGGTGACAAAAACAAAAGCATTTCGATCAACGAAAAGTTGACTATGCCGCTGAATTTGGCGAAAAACCATCTGAATGCCGCCGAAAACGTATTGTTATAAAACTCTGCAAAGATCTCGCTCAGACAAAAAGCAAGATATAAAGCTCCGGATACTATACCGAGAATGAACACAACGATAGTCCATATCGGTATTATTCTTTTTCTTTTTTCCATTATCCTATTACCGTTTAAATTACGGCGAATTTTGTATCCGCCGTAATCTTAATTAATTAGTCTGTTACTTCTATCTTCATTCCTTCGCTTATACTTTCGGAGGGAATGTAGAGTCTGTATGTTTTCATAAGCTCGGAATACTCGCCCTTGACCGCCTCACCGTTTATGCGGTAGCTTCTTTCGCCGCTTTGCTCGTTTCTGTATTCAAAGCTTACTGCCTTACCCTTTATCTTCATGTCAAGAGTGCACTTGGAGGTGGGCATATAGGAGGGGGTCTGAATATAGAGACCGTCTATGGAGGGCTCTATACCTATACCGAATCTTATAAGCTCCTTAATGAGCATCGTGCCGCTTCCTGTATACCAGTCACCCATGGAAACACCGTCGATATAAAGCTCTTCATTATGGCAATATGAATTGGGCATTACGAATGAAGTCATGGTACAGTTACCGTGAGTGATTATCATGGATTTTTCCATCTCACGCCATGCTCTTTCGCTTTCACCCACAATGAACAGAGCCATAATTCCGAACATGCTTGCGTGTACGTAAGCACAGGAATTTTCGTATGTTCCCTTTGTTATCGTTGCAAGTCTTCCGATATAGGGTCTGTCGGCAAGCTTGAAGGGCATATCGAAGGTTTTAAGTCCGTATTTTGAAGAAACGGCATCGGCACAGCTTACGATACATTCCTTCATTGAAGCATCGTTTTCAAGCATTCCGGATATTGCCCAGAAGGAGTTTGCCGTAAGGCTGAAACGTGCAGCGCCGTCAAAATCGGAAAGTGAACCGACCTTATATGACATTTTATCGCCCCAACCGTGAATTACACGGCGACGACCCTCGCCATCGGTATCAACTGCATACTTGAAAAGCCCGTTTTTAAGGTTTTCACGAAGTGCAGAATATCCCTCAAGCTTATCGTCAAAGCCGCCGTGACGGCGGAGCATATCATCCATTTCACCGAGGTTCTGATAATACTGGAGCGAGGTCATTACGGATACGCCGTCACCGTATTCCTTGCCCTCATCCTTTGTTCTTCCGAGACCGTCAAGAGCATCGTTCCAGTCACCGTAAAGTGCTCTCATACAGCTTGTCTTGGGGTCGATGTTGGAAGCGAGGAAATCGCAAATTCTCACAAGATGTGAGAGAACGCTTTCACGGAGCGAGCACATTCCCGCCCACTTATTTTCAATAAGCTCATAATATCCGCATTCTTCGTCAAGGATAGACCAGTCATCTGTGTGAGCGATATAGGTATAGACCGTGGAGATCACCCATACACCCTGGTCAATGTACATACGAAGGTCAAAATCGGGAACGGTATTCGGGTCATTAGGAATGGAGAACTGTCTGGGAGCACGTCCGTTCGACATGATGTAGTTCATGGCAACCAGTATCTTTTCACGGCTCTTTGCGGGATCCCACATAAGTGAGCCCTCAAGCTGCTGAAACACGTCTCTGATACCGATATGAGGGCCTGCATAGTTCTTACCGAGAGCACAGAAGCTTACCTGCTTCTGAATGTTTCTGATAAATTTATTGAATACCGCAGGATTTACTTTATCGCTGTCCCAGTTTTCAAACTTGACAACAAGGTTATCGAAGATATTTTTATCTTCATTCTCCCAATCCTCGATCTCTTTTTCAATGGCTTCAACATCGAAGTTCTCACCGAGAACCTCTCTTGCTTCCTCCATACCGTGACGGACTATGAGGTCAAAATCAATTCTTGCACACTCACCGCCTGCAAGCCTGAAATGATTGATCTCAGAAGCAACGGGAAGCTCGGTTGTATTTGCATAATATATTTCTTTTTCAAATTTACCTGTGAGAAGACTGTTTGCAGTTGCAAGAGTTCTTCCCTTATATCCGAGAAATACCCCTCTTGCCGAGGTTGCATACTTTTCAGTAACGTCACCCTCGATAACTGCGGGATTTACAACGAGACAGTCCTCACGGCCGTTAAGACTCCAGAGAAGATATGAGCCGTTTTCATACACACCGTACTTGCTCATTCTGTCCCAGAAGCCTTCGCTTTCATCGAAACGGAGAAGTGCTTCGATAAACGATGCAATATAGATCTTTCTTTCTCCCTCAGCCTTATTCTTTGCTGTAACGGAAAAATGGATATGCTTATCACGGCTGACGTTCATACGGCATCCGAAGGTGAACTCATCTGTATCAACTATGTAATAAACGCATCTGAGCGAGAACACAACGTAACGCTTTATGTCAGCGGGCTCGTCAAGCTGGCGTGCACCGCCTGTAATGGATACGGGGAAATATTCACCGTTTTCCTTTTCGATGCCTGCAAAGAAGCTTACAACAGGGTCTTCTCCGTAGTTTGAAGAACGGAGAATTGTAAATATACTGTCACAGGCAGTAATATAGCCTGTCTGATATGCCCAGACTACAAAGCCGTCTGCATCGTAGGGGAAACGGCTTTCTCCGCTTTTTCTGGGAAGTGCCAATATCTTTTCATCATTAAGATAAAAAGTATCCTGGGGAAGCGTAACGTCAGCACACGGTGTACTTCCGAGAGTCTTTATTTCTTCAAGTATCTTATCAATCTTTTTCTGTAACATCTTTATATCCTCAAAATCTAAAAAATTTCAAATTATAATAAAAGCTCGTATGCCACCCGTCTGCTGCTCTCAAGACCGGAATCATCAAGCAGAATAACACCGCAGTACACAAATCCGTTTTTCTCAAGCATTCTTCTCATGGCTACGTTTCCCTTGTGAGTATCCACTCTGACAGAAAGACAGCCGGACTCTGAAGCCATAGCCTTCGCAGACTCCACAATAAAGGCAGCCGCACCCTTCCCTCTCAAAGCATCGCTCAGAGCTATGCGATGAATGGTAAAGTAGCTGTCCGTATCAAGAAGCCACTTCCCCTCATAGATCACATCATATGTAGGCTCTCTGTCCTTCATGAGAACTACTGTACCTTCAATGTGCCCTTCGTGCTCAAGAACGTAGGAAATACCTTTTTCAATATCGTTTTCTATTATCTCCCTTGAAGGATAGCCGTCCTGCCATTGATCGATGCCGAGTGCGGCAATTGCACGTCTTCCTTCGGACAGTATCTCCAAAGCTTTCCCAAGCTCTCCCGGCTCTGTTTTTCTCAAAAGCATATTATTCCTCCGGAGGAGTTATACCCATCGACTCCATAAGCTTTTTGTTAAACTCAACAGCCGTATTGTAGCCCATCTTTTTCTGACGTGAATTCATGGCTGCGATCTCAATTATGACAGCAAGGTTTCTGCCGGGACGAACGGGAATAAGCGTAGTGGGTATCTGAAGACCCATAATGTCCGTATACTTCTCGTCCATGCCCCAACGGTCATACATTTTGCCGTGTTCCCACTGTTCAAGCTCTATTATCATATCGATCTTTTCGGTGTTCTTGACAGAACCCATACCGAAAAGTCTTCTTACGTCGATAATACCGATACCTCGGAGCTCCATATAGTGACGTATGGTCTCAGGTGCAGAACCGACAAGTGTCTTTGCTGACACTCTCTTTATTTCAACCGCATCGTCTGCAACGAGACGGTGTCCTCTCTTGATAAGCTCAACAGCCGTTTCGCTCTTACCGATACCGCTGTCGCCTAAAATAAGAACACCCTCACCGTATACCTCAACGAGGACACCGTGTCTCGTTATACGGGGAGCAAGACTGACGTTCAGAAAAGCTATTATAGCCGCCACAAATTCAGATGTGGACCAGTCTGCTGAAAGAAGGGGCACCTTATATTTTTCCGCAAGACCGACAGCAACGGGATGAACCCTTGCACTATGAGTATAAATAACTGCGGCAGGACACTTGGAAAACAGAGTCTCAAGCTTTTCAGACACAATCCCGTCGGGAAACTCCGCAAGATATTCACATTCGGTATTTCCGATTATCTGAATACGGTCAGGTTCAAAGCAACCGTAAAATCCGCAAAGCGGAAGTGCAGGTCTGTTGATTTCAGAACGTGCGATCAATATTTTTGAAGCTTCTTCGGGAGTATAAACAACCTTCAGCTTCATTTCCTTAATAATTTTCTCAAGACTTACCGTAAGATTTTCCATTTAGTCCCCTCTTTTTCTTTAGTATGGCAAAGCATTGAAAATATGCATACATATACATGGTAATTATATCATAAACAGCTTTTTATTTCAACCGTTTTTTAGCTTTACGGCTATCTTTTTGCACCTCTTAACAATATGTTAATTATTATATGATATAATACTGTTGTAATTTGAACCGTTACCGAAAGGATTCGATATATTATGAAAAAATTTACGAAGCTTATATGCATTATACTTGCCCTGTTTGCCGTCTTATCGCTTACGGCGTGCTCCAAAAATGCCGCTTCAAGAAAAAGAGGAGACGGCACCGTTGTAATGACGGTCGGTGATTATGACGTAGCAAACGACCTTTATAATTATTTTTACAACGGCTTTATGACTCAGTACGGTGCAAGCTCCGAAGAAACAAAAACGGAAGACGAAATGCATCTTCTTGAAGAAAGCTCCCGAGAGGATGCTCTTTCATCCCTTAAAAAATTTTTCGCAGTTCACACACTCTGCGAAAAATACGGCATTGACCGTGAAAGTGCCGACGTTGTCTCAGCGGTAGAGCTTGCCGAAGAAGAATTTATCGTCACAAACTGCGAAGGCTCTGCCGATGCACTCTACGAATCTCTGAGTGAGCAAGGCATAACCTACGAGGTATTTATGATGCTCATGGAACACGGTGTTCTTGAGAACAAGCTCTATGACGAGCTTATATATCAGAACGTCATTGACGTCGAAGCACTTGTGGGAACAAGCGAAGCACCCGACTTCAAGGATAACATTGTAAGAGTAAAGCACGTGCTTATTAAATACGATGCTACCTACAAAAATATCATATACGATACAACACCCGAAATAGAAGCGGCCTTAGACACAGCAACAAACGTATATACAATGGCGGTAAACGGAACTGATTTTGACTCTCTCGTAAAGGAATACGGAGAGGATATGACCATGTTTGCCAACAAAATAGGCACATACGTATTTATGGGTAATCAGGACAAGGCTTATGAAGAAGCCGCCTTTGCCCTCGCCGAAGGCGAAATAAGTATGCCTGTTGCCACCTCAGAGGGCTACGTGGTAATACAGAGACTTCCCCTTGATGAAGACTATATTAAAACTAATTTTTCCTCTCTTGTAAACTCATGCACCGAGGGTCAGTTCAATATTTTGATCGAACAGACCGCAGAGGAGCTTACAATCGCTGAAAAATGATCCTATGATCAATAACCCGAAAAAACTTAATTGATGAGGTATTGCATAGACTTTGTTCTCCTCATCCACCACCTGCGAGGACCCCAAATTGCCGCAGGCAGTCATAACTCATAAAAACCGACGGACAAAGCGAAAGCAAAGCCGTCGGTTTTTTGTATTTGGTTCTCAAATTATAGTCTTCAATGGAGAAGGACAGGGGCATTATCTGAAGCAAAGAAGAATTGCAAGGAGCAGTATCATATCCTTATTCTTATCCTCATGCTGTCCCGCAAGAAGAAGTATCAGAGCTATTATAAGAAAATCGTCTTCTCCGATTGAAGACAAAAGGTTTGATATGAGATTTTTTTCACGGGGATATTTTGCATTAAAGACCTCCTCACCTTTGACAGACTCCTCGCTATCGCATTCATCATACATCTCACATTCAATACATTCTGTATCACCATGACCGTTATGCTCCGTGTCTGCAGACGCATCCTCTTCACAAATTACATCATCCAAACGCTCTTCGTTTTCCAAAGGTGAGTTTTGCGGTACGGAATTATAAGCTCTTTCAAAAACGCCTTCTCTTCCGTCGCTTCTCTTTTCTTTTACAAATCTTACCCCCGAATATCTGGGCGGAAGCGAAACGCTTTCATTTTCACTATCTGCAATATAGCTTTTCGGTCTTTCCGAATATCCTCTGGAATACATCGTTTCCCCCTTTTCATGCTGTTTATCTATATATGATCGTCCTTTTTCAAGCTTGAAAAAACTTCAACAAGCTCCCCAAGCTTTGCCGCCTTCAGAATACTGTCAACCGCATTCTTTTTGCTGTCTGTAAGATAAGGCTTTAAAGCTCTGAGAAGTGCCTCATGCTTTTGGGTCTCTTTTGCCCCCGCTTTTCCGGAAGAGGTGAGCAGAGGCGACAGCATATCAAAAGCATCGGTGATCTTTGCACCTGTGTGCAAATTGTTTTTATCCTTATAAACAGGCTCAGACTCTTTTACAGCCGCAGGCTGTCCTTCTTCCTTTTCTGTGCCGCCAAGCATTCCCGAGAGGGCGGAAACGTCAAGCTCACCGCTGTCAGCTTTACTTTTGAGTGCTGTAAATATCTCCGCAAACCGTGGGTCTGCTATGGCTTTAGAAAGCATATCTGTCATGCCGTCTCCCGTTTCATTCATCACCTTGACCCCTTATATGTTTTCAGTATTTCTGCCGCCCTTGATATGTCGCTGTCGCTGAGACTTGACAGAGTCCGTCTGAGCTTTTGCATTTCGGAGGGAGAGAGCTGTGTTCTCGGAAGCTTAATTCCCGATGAGGATGCAAAAAGTCTTACCGCACCCCAAAGCTTATCGTCAGACATTCTGCAAATTGTATCTATGGTTTTTTTATCAATTTTCATTTATGCCTCCTTATCGGTACGCATTATGTACCGTTATAATTATATGTCCGAAAAAATAAAATGTGACAAGGCATAAATATAGAGAGCAAGCATTTGCCTGCTCCCTATAAATATGGAAAGGAATTTATGGGCAATTAATTCAGCGTATCTTGTATTTGAGTCTGAGACTGTCTGCTATCATCGCTATAAACTCGCTGTTTGTGGGCTTGCCTCTGCTGTTTTGCACGGTATATCCAAAGTATGAATTAAGCGTATCGACGTCACCTCTGTCCCATGCGACCTCAATTGCGTGTCTAATTGCTCTTTCAACACGTGAGGTAGTTGTGGAATACTTCTTCGCTACCGACGGATAAAGCACCTTAGTTACGGAATTTATTATTTCATTATCCTGAATTGTCATAAGAATTGCACTTCTTAAATACTGATACCCTTTGATGTGTGCAGGAACACCAATCTGATGGATTATTTTTGTGACCTGTGTCTCCATATCGGGTCCTGAGGTCGTGCTTTGTGTGAGATTTCCCGACTGTCTGCTTTCGGCTATTGCATTTACATGATCACCCAGACAATCGTAATCAATGGGCTTAGGCAAGCACATGGCTGCTCCCGCTTTACTCGCTTCGATAAAAATATTCTGATTTACAACGAGAGATGCAATTATGAATGCAGGAGCACTCTCAGGTGCAAAATTCAAAGAAGCACATTGTCTTATAAGACTTATACCGTCAAGTCTCGACAGCCATATATCAGCAAGAACCACATCATACTTGTTTCTTTGTATCATGGAAAATGCATCCTCGCCGTTTGACGCTTCATCCACGTATCTGTAACCGTATTTCATCAGGGCTTCCTTTGCAGAATGCCTCATTTCACCGTTTTCATCAGCTATAAGTATTTTCGTTTGCTTATTCATTTTTATCTCCTTGTTATTTCCAAATTGCTAATAATTGGTTTTTGTTCTGTAGATATATTACCATAATCTGCCAATTATTGCAAGTGTTATTTCAATAAAATACTGCACAAAATTTAGCTTTAATAATTGTATATTTTTACTGTTTTTACCATTTAATGCAGATAAATTCGTATTAAAAACAGTATAGCATCCAATGTTTTACATATTATGCACAAATGCGACAACAATGTCAAAGCATAAGCAAAGGGGCTGTAAAAAAACTCGTTAGTTTTTTTACATCCCCTTTGTGGGGATAGGAAAAAATGTGCAGAATCAACAAACTGAGCCAAAACAACGCTTTTGCGTTGTTTTGGGATACCCGAAGGCGTACAAAGGTACGTCGAGCGGCGAAGTTTGTTTATAGCATAAAACTTAAATTTTACCCATATTTTGTTTTTTTGAGCTTTT
>JAZSLF010000011.1:0-4919 GCA_045535205.1 Eubacteriales bacterium | reverse complement strand
CCCCATCAGATCATGGGTCGGCAAAAAAAAAAGCACTTCGTATGAAGTGCTTTTTTTTTTGGTGACCCATGGGGGAATCGAACCCCCGTTTTCGCCGTGAGAGGGCGATGTCTTAGCCGCTTGACCAATGGGCCTTTATTTTGCTTTCATATTATAGCACACAAAAAAACAAATTGCAATAGTTTTTTTAAACAAGATATTTTTTTCATAATAAAAAACAAAAAGAAAGATGTACATCTACATATAGTAGAACATTCGGCTATCTGATTATTCCGCAAACTGAATTTAAAACCTATACTAATAATAGAATTAACTTCTATTTGCGAAGGAGATATTACATGGATAAGGTAGCTATCGGTTCTCATTTTAGGGAAGCACGAAAACGCAACAAGCTTACACAGGAACAGTTAGCAGAGCAGGTCGGCATTGGTACCACTTACATTTCTGACATTGAGCGTGGGGCAAAATTTCCAAGTCTTAGTTTGTTTATTAAATTAGTCGATACATTAAATGTATCTTCGGACTTTATTCTCAGAGGTGAAATTGAAGCCGGCAAAGATCACATATACAACGACATCACAAAAAAGCTGGAAGGGCTCACACCCAAACAATGTATGAGCGTGGCTGATTTGATTGATGCTTATATCAGAAACCTTGAATAAAACAAAGCTTGATCCATCAAAAAAACGACAATTTTTCATCAGAAAGATTGTCGTTTTCTTTTTAATTCTTTATTTATTCTTCCACGCATGAGGAGTAAATGCTATAAGCAGGGGGAAAATTTCCAGTCTGCCGAGAAGCATATCTATTGAAAGAACTATTTTTGAAAAGCCGGACAGCATTGCATAATTGCCGTTCGGTCCCACAAGTGAAAGACCCGGCCCTATATTATTATAACAAGCAGCAACCGCTGTCACCTCTGTAGTCATATCATATCCGTCAAGAGATACCAAAAGAACTGAAACGGCAAACAGCAGCATATATACTGCAAAATATGAGCTTGTGTTAACTATTACCTCTTGATCCACACGTTCACCGTCACAGTGAATAGCTCTGACACCTCGGGGATTTATGGAATGACGTATTTCTCTGAGCGTGGTTTTCAAAAGAAGAATAACCCTTGAAACTTTAAGACCGCCGCCCGTTGAGCCTGCCGAGGCACCTATAAACATAAGAAGCACAAGTATTACCTTGGAAAAAGTCGGCCATAGGTCAAAGTTTGCAGTTGCAAATCCCGTTGTAGTAATTATTGAAGAAACCTGGAAAAATGAATATCTGAATGCCTGTCCGAGAGACTCATACATATTCATTATATTAAACGCAATGGCAACAACCGAAAATGCAATAATTCCAAGATACCATCTGGTCTCTTCGTGCTTAAAAACAGATTTGAATTTGCCGATAAGCATAAAATAATATACGTTGAAATTTATGCCGAAAAGTATCATAAATACGGATATTACCATTTCTGCATACAGGCTGTCATAGTGTGCAATACTCGCCACCTTAACACCAAAGCCGCCCGTACCTGCAGTAGCAAGTGAATTAACGATACTGTCGTACACAGGCATTCCGCCCGCAATAAGTAAGGCTATCTCTGCAACTGTCATCACAAGATAAATACCGTAAAGAATTCTTACGTTAAAACGAAGCTTGGAAACAAGCTTTCCATACATTGGGCCCGGTGACTCTGCACGAAGAATATGTGCCTCCGTTCCACCGGAATCGTGCTTTTTTCCTCTCAATGCAGGAAAAAGTGCAATTCCGAAAGCAAGCACGCCCATACCGCCTACCCAATGGGTGAAGGAACGCCAAAAAAGAATTGACATTGACATTGTCTCAACATTTGGAACAATACTTGCACCTGTGGTTGTAAATCCGGATACAGTTTCAAAAAAGGCATCTATATAATTTGGTATTTCCCCGCTTATCACAAAAGGGAGTGCCCCTACAAGAGAAATAAGTATCCACGACAAAGCTGTTATAACAAAGCCTTCACTCGCCCTGTAAGATGTCGCCTTTGACTTTTTTATCATGAACAGCAGCCCAAGCACCAAAAACACACCGGCAGGAATGAAAAACGCAGTCAGCGTTTTCTCTCCGTATATTAATGCAAATATTACGGGAAGAAGTATCAGACCAGCCATTGTAAGCATTATCCGCCCCGTAAAATGAAGTATTTTAAATATCCTCAAAATTAACTCCGAAAAATATAATTATTCAAGAATACCGTCAAGCGACGATATATGTTTATTTGTTGTTACTATTATTACAACGTCGCCCTGTTGAAGCATATCGTTACCGCCGGGGAATATTACCTTACCCTGTCTGATGATACCGCCTATAAGAAGATTCTTTTTCAGCTTCATTTTCATAAGCGGAATACCGAGAGCACGACAGCCTGATTCCGCAAGGAATTCAAGTGCCTCTACCTTATCGTTGGCGATACGGTATACAGTACGCACCGTACTGTTTCTTGTGTGCTGGAGAGAACGAACGTAGGAAAGCATTACCTCAGTCGTCAGCTGCTTAGGTGAAATTACGCTTTCAAGGCCCACGCTCTCGCCCATTACTTTAAGCTCAGGCTTGTTTATCTTGGTTATTACCTTTGAAACGCCCTGAAGCTTTGCATACATTGAAATTATTGTGTTATCTTCATCAAGACCCGTAAGTGCAACAAGGCTGTTACATTCCGTAAGACCTTCGTCCATAAGTATCTTCTGGTCCGTTCCGTCTGCGTTTATAATGGATACTTTAGGAAGAAGCTCGGCAAGCTCAAAACATCTTTCTCGGTTCTTTTCAATTATCTTTACATCTATACCCGTATTCTGCAGAGAAAGAGCAAGATAGTACGCAACTCTGCCGCCGCCGATAATAATTGTTTTTCTTATTTTGGAGGACAAAATTCCCATCTCTTTGAAAAAGGATGTCATTTCCTTATGGGGAGCAGTAATATAAACCCTGTCCCCCGCCTGCAGTACAAAGCTACCTGTGGGAATTACGGCTTCCTCTACCCCCGGTCTCTGAACAGCACACACAAGTATTCTGGATTTAAGAATATCTGACAGATCAAGAAGTGCTCTTCCGCATATCTTTGAAGTCTCGCTTATCTTTATCTGCACCATATCAATTCTGCCTCTTGCAAACGTATCTACCTCAAGGGCAGAAGGCATAAGAAGAAGACTTGCTATGGCACGGGACGTCAGCAGCTCGGGATTGATTATCATGGATATACCGAGTCTCTGGCTGAGATACACAGCCTGAGAATTCTGCTTAGGGTCTCTCACACGTGCGATACATCTTTTTGCCCCCATATCAGTTGCTATAATACATGAGAGCAGGTTCGTTTCATCCGGTCCTGCAGTTGCAATAATAAGATCGGCATTTGCAGCCCCCGCTTCTTTGAGCACGGAAGGAACAGTTCCGTTTCCGCATACGCCTCTGAGGTCATATTCGTACGAAACTCTGTCTATTATGCTCTTTGAAGTATCTATAACTGAAATATCGTGGCCTTCGTTACAGAGGGTCTCGGATATAGCCTCGCCCACCTTTCCGCAGCCTACAATTACAATTTTCATTTTTATATAAAGCCTTCAGGCTTTCCTCCGAAAAATAAATTTATATGTACTTATAAGTTTTCAGTTATTATTCTTCCCCGAAGCATTCCTCAAGAAACACTTCGGGGTTATACTTGGAATTCTCTTTTGATCAGTTTATCGGGTTACCGTTTTTATCAAAAAGGGGCAGGGGTTCAAGATAAATAATATCATCTCTGCTCTGAGCATCCCCCTCAGCGAGAATAGTCATCTTACCGCAGACGATACCGCCCGCAGCCTCTACAAGCTTCTCAATTGCAACCAGAGAAGCGCCTGTTGAAATAACGTCGTCAATTATAAGTATACGCTTTCCTTTCATAAGTGCCGCATCAGCACCGTCAAGGAACAGCTTCTGGTCTCCCTCTGTCGTGATGGAACGCACGTCCACCTCAAAGACTCCGTTCATATACAGCTTGGGCTTCTTTCTTGCAAGGAAATACTTCTGATTTCCCGCAAGTCTTGCCATCTCATGTACAAGGGGAATTCCCTTCGACTCTGCTGTAATCATATAGTCGTATTCGGGAGCTTTTTCAAGGAGCTTTTCTGCACAGGCTGTTGTAAGTTCGGGATCGCCGAATATTACAAAAGCACCGATGTACAGTTCTTCATTAAGAGGACAAAGAGGAAGTGCACGGTCAAGACCGGCTATATTCATTTTATATTCCATAAAATTATCTCCTGTTACAAAGCTCAGCTGCGCAAAACTATGCCGAATTCTTCTCCGAGAGCCTTCATAATCTTCTTTGCGGCTGTATCAGCTTCTTCGTCTGTCATTGTACGGTCTGCGGCACGGAGCATTACGGAGAACGCAACACTCTTCTTGTTTTCACCGATCTGAGGACCTCTGTAAATATCAAAGAGACGAACGCTTTCAACAGCCTTGCCGCCTGCCTTCTTCATAACTGCCGCAATCTTACCTGCCTCAAGCTCTTCGTCGCAAACGAAGGCGAAGTCACGTTCAAGGGCAGGATACTTGGGAAGGGGAACGAACTGCTTTTCAACACTTCTGAGAGCAGTCATAACGTCGAAGCTCAGGTCTGCAACGTATACGGGGAAGGAGAAGCCGTAAGTTTCGCAAACTGCGGGGTGAATCTCACCGAACACGCCGAGTATTTCGCCGTCCTTTGTGATCTTAGCGCATCTGCCGGGATGGTAGGTAACGTCCTCGGAATAAGCTTCGTATTCAACGCCGCAAATGCCGGAGGTTGCCATAAGAGCTTCGATATAGCCCTTCAGCTTATAGAAGCACTTGCCGCCCTTGAAATCGTCGTCGTACATACCGATAACAAGTCTCTTAGGTTCTGCGGGAAGCTCGCCTTCAGC
>JAZSLF010000079.1:0-3656 GCA_045535205.1 Eubacteriales bacterium | reverse complement strand
AAGAAAACTCGGCAGAACCACAGCTCACAGAAACGCTATGCTGCGTGGACAGGTAACATACCTTCTTGAGAATGGTTCTCTTACAACAACAGTAACCAGAGCAAAGGAACTTCGCAGTGTAACTGAGAAGATGATCACTCTGCGCATGAAGAATACATTTGCAACACGCCGAGCAGCTCTTGCGTATATTACCAAGGAAGCAGTTGTTGCAAAGCTCTTCAGTGAAATCGCTCCCAAGTATGCAAACAGAAACGGCGGTTACACACAGATTTATAAGTTAGGTCCCCGTCGAGGTGATGCAGCTGAAATGGCTCTCATCAAGTTGGTTGACGAAGACTAATTGATAAATTAAATTAAGCGGAGTTCCGAATGGGACTCCGTTTTTTTGTACAAGGGGTCCCCAAGTATTCCGCAAGGAATGCTTGGGGTTCTCGTAAAGGGGTCCTCAAGTTAGCTTTGCTGACTTGGGGTTCTCGTAAAGGGGTCCTCAAGTATTCCGCAAGGAATGCTTGGGGTTCTCTTGTCAGAAGCTTTAAGAAAATTCTGAGCTTTCGGAATTATCAGAAAAAAATACAGCCTTAATAAGATAGGTCAGAATAGGCAGGAAAATAATCCCGCAAAAGCCAAACAGAATAAAGCCTACGTATACGGTAAACAGCGAAATTACAGGGTGAATGCCCATGACGCTTCCAAGTATATGGGGCTCGGTTATCTGCCTTACAATATACATAATGCCGCCTAAAACAAATAAGCCTGCACCTGTGCGAACGTCACCTGCAGCAATCTGAAGAAAGCCCCAGGGAACGATTATTGCACCCGAACCAAGAATTGGCAGAAGATCAATGGCGGCAATAAAAAGTGCAAGTAGAACCGCATAGTCGATACGCAGTATAACAAAGCCTAAAAACAGCTCGGCAAAGGTGATAAGCATAATTATCATGTAGGACCTTATATAGCCGGAGAATGCACCTATGGACTTTGATTTGATAAACAGCAGTCTGTTTGTAATTCTGCTTCCGAATACACGCTTTACAGCGGCTCTAAGACCGCCCTTATCCATGGAAAAATAAAAAAGTGCAATAACCGTGGTTATCAGAGCAAGAAAGAATTTCGGCAGCTTCTTTATAAAGCAGGAGGCGGCATTGGCAAGTGAGCTTGTAAGCTCCTGAAGAGTTCCGCCGAGAGTATTCATTAACGTGTTGTATAAGGAGCTGACAGCATTTTCGCCTATGTTGTCCGTTATAAAGGGGACGTTTGTTTTCATGTTTTCAAAATAATCAATGGCTCTGCGTATAAGGTTGTCCTCTTTTTCAAGTGCGGAAATAAGGGACGATATAAGCCCCTGTGCCTCTGCGATCAGAGTGGAAATAAGCCATGTTACAAGAAGGCCCGCAAGTGTCAGAAGAACTATGATTATAACAACACAGCAGAAGTTTCTCTGAAGCTTTCCCTTTCTTGCAAGGAAGGATGCCGCCGGACGAATGATCAATGATAAAGGGTAAGCTATTGCAAAGGGAAGAATACTGACGAACAAATACTTTCCGAACAGCCATAAAAACAAGATGCCGAAAGCCACCGCCTGTGACCATAAAACTATCCCTCTGAGTGTTTCACGCTTCATATTGCCTCCCCAACCTTTTTATATATTATATGTATTTTAGGGAATATTATAAATCGGTAATCGTTGACAAGGCAGTATTTTTCTGTTACAATCAATAAAGAAAATCCCCAAATACTTGAGGACCAATTACAATAAAAAACAAACAAGGAGATAATATCATGATAAAAATTGAAGTAGAAGGATTTGGTTCAATGACCCTTGAGCTCTATCCCGAAGTTGCCCCCATAACAGTTGAGAATTTTCTTGAATACGTAAAGAAGGGCTTTTATGACGGACTTACCTTCCACCGTATATACAGAGGCTTTATGATACAGGGCGGAGACCCTACAGGTACAGGCATGGGTGACAGAAGCCTTAAACAGATAAAAGGAGAATTTGCGGCAAACGGCGTAAAGAACGATATTTCCCACGAAAGAGGAGTAATATCAATGGCGAGAACTCAGGTAAAGGACTCCGCCTCCAGTCAGTTCTTCATCTGCCATGCGGATGCTACCTTCCTTGACGGACAGTATGCGGCATTCGGTAAAATGACAGACGGATTTGATACCCTTGATGCAATAGCAGACGTTCCCGTAACAGTAGGTATGTCGGGCGAGAGAACGACACCATTTACACCCGTAGTAATCAAGTCTATAACTATCGTTGACTAAACTATAAGCGTGAAAAAAAGCCCATCATTTGAAAGGAGAGAGTCTCCTCAAATGATGGGTTTGTTTGTTTTTCGTTAAAAACTATTCAGCAATATAAACTCTTTCGATAATAACATCTTCAATGGGATCGGACATTTCGCCCATGAAGTTAGCCTTAACTTCAACACTTGCAATAGAGTCGAGAGTTTCAAAGCCTTCGATAACAGAACCGAAAGCGGCATACTGTCCGTCAAGGAAGGTGGAGTCTGCATCACAAATAAAGAACTGGCTCGTAGCTGAGTTCATATCATTGGTTCTTGCCATGGAAATGATACCTCTCTTGTGGGAAAGGTCATTTTCAACACCGTTGGCAGAAAACTCACCCTTGATGGGAGTGAGACTGTCATCGCCGTTGTCACCGCCCTGGATCATAAAGCCCTTGTAGATGCGGTGGAAGGTAAGACCGTCGTAGAAGCCTTCTTCAACGTATTTTACAAAGTTATCAACGGTAATGGGAGCAATATCGGGATAAAGCTCAAGAGTCATAGAACCGTGATCCTTTACCTCCATAACCACCTTGATGGGATCGGTTCCGACATCAGATGTTCCGGATGTTTCTTCCTTCTTTTCACAGCCTGCAAAAGCAAACATTGAAAGAGCCATAACTAAAGCTAAAAATAAACTGATATATCTTTTCATTTTGAAATCCTTTCTTATTTTATCAGTATCTAAGAAGCATTGTATCAAAAAAAGAAGGGTTTGTCAAGCAATATCCACGACAGAATGTATGGGACAAAAAACGGCACATTTCTGTGCCGTTAAATCAAGCTTGATTTATTTGTCCGTATCAGGAACAATAAGACCGTAAGCGCCGTCTTCTCTCTTATATACAACGTTTGTCTGACCGGAAAGGTCATCTCTGAATACGAAGAAGCTATGACCTAAAAGGTTCATTTGAAGAATAGCCTCTTCGGGAGTCATGGGCTTGAGAGGGAAGGATTTGGTTCTGATCTCAAAATCACCTTCGTCCTCAGGCTCGAAGGGAAGTGCCGCTTCAGTCTCCTCGGTGAATTCGATTTTTTCACGAAGCTTTTTCTGAAGTCTCGTTTTGTTTTTGCGGAGCTGTCTTTCGATGGATTCCACACATTCGTCAAGAGCAATTCGGAAAGTAGGACTGGTTTTCTCTGCTCGGAAAAGGGTACCGTTGCATGAGATGGTTACCTCCATACGGTCTTTTTCACGAACGCGTCTTAATGTGACGAAGGCTTCGGGTTCTCCTTTAAAAAACTTATCAAATTTCGCAAGCTTCTTTTCGATAAGTTCACGGGTCTCGTCATACACGCTCATCTGTCTGCCGACTACGGTTGTTTTCATGGGGATACCACCTTTACTATAGATTTTTGCAG
>JAZSLF010000112.1:0-4367 GCA_045535205.1 Eubacteriales bacterium | reverse complement strand
ACAACTATGTTGACAACGAAACAGAAGCTCTCGGTCACGACTATGCGGCAGAAGTAGTAGAACCCGACTGTACGGAAGGCGGTTTCACATCTTACGTATGTAAGGTCTGCGGAGACAACTATATCGACAACGAAACAGAAGCTCTCGGTCACGACTATGCGGCAGAAGTAGTAGAACCCAGCTGTACGGAAGGTGGTTTCACATCTTACGTATGTAAGGTCTGCGGAGACAACTATATTGACAATGAAACAGAAGCTCTCGGTCACGACTACGAAGAAACAGTAATTGAAGCAACTTGTACGGAAGACGGTTCCATCATAAAGGTATGTTCTGTTTGCGGTGACACGAAGACAGAAGTAATTCCTGCAAGTCACAGCTACGATGACGCTTGTGACGAAGATTGTAATGTATGCGGCGAGTACCGTGATGCTCCTCACAATCTGACTACACATTTCGAAGCTGTTATTCCTGCAAACTGTCAGGAAACAGGTCACGATGAATATTGGATCTGTGCTGACTGCGGCGGTTACTTTATGTCTAACGGCATGGGCGGTTATTATCAAACCAACCCCGCATGGATGACATATACAGGCGAACACGTTCGTCCCGAAGGTGCTGCTGCATGTGCAGTAGTAAAGTGCGAGCTCTGCGGCGAAGATTCTTACGGTACAGAAATGTGCGACCGTGGTGACGCTCCCGCTTGTCAGGATGCTACCTGTATAAACTGCGGCGGATTTATGTGGGGCGAAGGTCACTCCTACGGTTATGACGATGAGTGGAATCCTCTGATTCCTTTATGTCAGCCCGGCGATTGTATCTACTGCGGTGAACACTTTGAATATCTCTACGAATGTGAAAACGGCTCATATGCTCCTTGCTCCGTTGACGGCGAATGCGTATACGGATGCGGCAAGCAGTATCCCGCAACAGGAATCCACGCAGTTGATGATCCCTGTGCAGGCGGTCTCTGCTGGATGTGCTGGACAGAAATTGAAGGTGCACATAACTACGAAGCAACAGTAACAGCTCCCACATGCACAGAAGCAGGTTATACAACATATACTTGCTCCGCATGCGGCGACACATACGTAGCAGACGAAACAGAAGCAACAGGACACAGCTATGTTGACGGTGTTTGCGGTATTTGCGGTTACGAATGTGAACATAACGAATATGTTGACGGAGTTTGCTCTGAATGCGGTAAGGAAGAAGTTACCATCGTCCGTGGTGACGTAAACGGTGACGGCGTTGTTAACGCAAGAGACACACTTCTCCTGAAGAGATATATTATCGGTAAGGTAGACATTAGTCAGATCGTATTTGAAAATACAGAGCTTACAGGCGAAGGTACTATTAACGCAAGAGATACACTTATGCTCAAGCGTATACTTGTAGGTAAATAATTTAAAGTTGGATCAAGGTGTTCCTTCGGGGACACCTTGATTTTTTTCGTACAAAGGAGGCACAATACTGATTTTATCAGTTTGGGTTTTTTCTTACAATGCTATCTGTATAATTGTGAACAATGCACAAAAAAACAGCTGATTTTTGTACTTGATTTATTGGTGATTTGGTTATATAATATAATTGTATAAAATAAGCGGAATTATCGGCAAAAGCGTTATTCCGCATTTTAAGAAGGAGGAAATTTCATGAAGAGATTTTCAAAAATTTTAATCTCTATGCTGATCATTGCTGTAATGATCGTGCAGATGATCCCATTCTCTGCACTCGTTTCGGCAGCGGCGGCAGAACCGACTTATCAATATAAGGCGGTTAAGACAATTACCCCCGGTAAGACGTATCTTATCGGTGACGGCGGTTCAGGCGCCGGACAAACGGTAAATATTGTCGGTATTCCTGAAACAATTGCCGAAAGAGAAGTAGTTACCTACGGAAGTGTTAAAACTTCAGCAGATTATACTATTTCCGATTTCGCAGGCTCCGAAAAGTACGAATGGACAGCAGTGGCAGGTATGGAAGCAAATTCCGGCCTTCCTTCAACTGTTATGTTCCAGAATCCTCAGACGGGCGCATGGCTCTACAACGCTGTATATGACGTACAGAATAGTGCCGACCTTGGTGTGATGACGGTAACCCTCAATCCCATGGAGGATGACTATACGGGTTATACACGTCAGATATACAACACTCAGGCGGCGCTGGATGCGTACGTTACAACGGCCGGCAACGGCGGCGGCGGTAAGGCAACACTCTCTCCCAACTGGGTAGTAGTTGCTTCCAATACAGCAACTGCAGCAAATGACCCTAAGGTATATTTCAATCTGGGCGGCATTTCCGGTTCGACCTTCAGATACGTTGGTTTCGTCGGTCACGAAAATGCTAAGGACAGTGACACGTTTGCACTTTACGTAAATGAGAACCCCTCTCTCGGTTCCAGTGAGCAAAATACATTTATCGGGAACTTTGGTACTAACTGGACGGCAAAGCAGCTTCCCGGTGATATGAATGTCGCTTCGGTTCCTACCACTTGGAACAATGTAAGAATTGACATTAACAGCACTTCTAACCAGCTCTTCGTTTCCAGCTTTTTCGCTGCAAAGAATGCTCATGCATTTACAGCACTCAAGAGCTTCAGAAGATCTGTTGCTTGGTTCTCCAGCAATAACGGCTTCCAGCCCTCCAACAGATTCCCCTTCGCACAGTTTGCAATCTCAAGCGGCTCCTACACTCATACTGTAGGTCAGTGGGATACAAAGAATACGGCTGTTTCCAGTACTCCCGGTTATGAACAGCAGTTCTACTATGGCTGGCTGGACGGTGTGTTCTATTTCACATGGAATAACGGTCTTAACGTAAACAATACTGTATTCTATGAAAAGACAGAAGTAAACGCGGGCAACTATGAATGGCAGCTCGTAACTGATGCAAGTCAGATCGAAGGTGATGCAGAATACGTTATTTCCGCAGACTCTACGGTTGAAGGAAAAGATGTATGGCAGTTCCATAAGATCGGTGATTACTATCTCATCAGCAACGCTGCAACAGGTGCAAACCTCAGAACGACGACTGACGTATACTCAGGCATAACAACAATGCTTCAGGCGACAAGCGGCGGTGCTTATGCTTACGGCATTTGTTACAGATGGCAGTATGATTTTGCAAACAGCAAGTTTATAGTATACAATCATCCTCAGAACGTAGGCGAAGACCTTGCATCTTATACTGTAGGTGCAGGTAGCGGTGCGGCTTCTCTCGGAATAGGCGGTTCAAGCGTATACCTTTACAAGAAGGTTTACGTAGAAGCTCCCGAATGTGCTCACGCTGAAACAACTGTTATCAACGCAAGTGCGGCAACCTGCGGTGCAGAAGGTTACACAGGCGATACTGTATGTGCAGCTTGCGGCGAGCTTATCAGCGCAGGTACAAGCATTGCAAAGCTTCCTCACGGTAGTACCATTATTGAAAACGCTGCAGAGGCAACCTGTAAGACCGAAGGTTACACAGGTGACACGGTTTGTTCTGATTGCGGAACCGTAATTACAGCAGGTACAAAAACACCTACTGTTGATCACGTACTTGCAGACAAGCTTTGGTACTATACTCCTGCAACCTGTACGGGAGAAGGTTATTCCGGCACCAGATACTGTAAATGGGATTGCGGATATAACGTAGCCGGTGAAGTTCTTGCTCCTCTCGGTCATGACCATCAGCAGATCAAGGTGGTTAAGCCCACGTGTACAGACGGCGGTTATTCCGTATATGAATGTACAAGATGCGGTGATACACAGAATTGGGATCAGAAAGATGCTCTCGGCCACAGCTACGAAGCAGTAGTAACAGCTCCCACGTGTACAAAGGGCGGTTATACAACTTATACGTGCTCCGCTTGCGGTGACAGCTATACAGCTGATGCAACTGACCCCATACCTCACGATTATGATGCTGTAACTACACTTCCCACTTGTGTAGCAGGCGGTTATACATCCTATACATGTAAAGCGTGCGGCAACAGCTATATTTCCGATGAAGTTGCAGCTACAGGTCACGCTTACGTTGCAACAACAGTTGAAGCAACATGTACAGAAGACGGTTCTTACGATCTCGTAACATATTGTACAGTATGCGATAAGGTTCTCAAGACAGAGAAGCAGACACTCACAGCACCCGGTCATACTCTGACACAGGTAGATGCAAAGGCAGCTACATGTGAAGAGATCGGTTGGGAAGCATACGAGTATTGTTCAGTATGCGATTATACAACCTATGTTGAGATCGCAGCTAAGGGACACACCGAAGCAACAAGAGAAGAGAACAGAGTTGAAGCAACATGTACAGAAGACGGTTCTTACGATCTCGTAACATATTGTACAGTATGCGATAAGGTTCTCAAGACAGAGAAGCAG
>JAZSLF010000111.1:0-11844 GCA_045535205.1 Eubacteriales bacterium | reverse complement strand
GATGATACCTGCGATGTATTTTCTGACAAGAAGAACATCGGTAATAGTAACTCTGCCGTCACCGTTTACATCTGCCGCATCAGCATTTAATCCATTGTCGATAATTATACCCGCAATATACTTTCTGATAAGAAGTACGTCCGTAATTGTTACTCTGCCGTCGTTGTTTGTATCGCCCGAAGTATAGGGTCTGACGTAACCGCAAACGGTACATACGCCGTCTTCGTAGCTGTGGGCGATAACTGCCGTTTCGTCAGCCGTATAGCTGTCACCGCAAGCAGTACAGGTATATGTAGTGAAGCCTTCTGTCGTACAGGTGGGGGCTGTTACTGTAGGGATATAATTATGACCTGAAGCAGCAATTTCCTCTGCTTCCTGATGATAATAACAGTCGGGGCAGTCAAAGACTCCCGTGCTTCCTGCTTCCGTACAGGTAGGTTCAACGGCTCCAACCTTTTCAGCGTTTGGATGGGTGCAAGCCTCATAATAATATTCAACGTCAGCTACCTTGTAGCCGTAGAAGTTATAGTTTTTATCGGAGGTCAGACATATTTTGAAGGTGTCGCCGTTTACGATAATTCTCTGTCCTGAAAGCTCTTTTCCGCTGTACTGACCGATAAGATCATCATTTCCGTCATAGATGTAAATAAAGTCATAATCCGCTTCCGTTTCTGTTTCTTCGGAGAATGTGATCGCCAGCCATTCTGCGTTTCTCTTTGTGACCGTCTTCGTTTCGTTTAAGTTAGCGGGGTACGGGTGCTGTGATTCTATAAGGTCTAATCGCTTTTCACATACCGTACACACGTTATCGTCTACGGTATGCCCTTTAGCAGTGAAAACTACGCTTTTAAGAACCTTATCGCAGACAGGACAGTATATGTCATAGCCGCCATCAGCTTCGCAGGTAGGTTCAATGTAATTTATTCTTTCAAGTCCTGTTTCATTATCTAAATCGTGACCTGTTGCATACAAAACTATGCTTTTGATTATTTTATTACACTCGGAGCAGTATATATCATATCCGCCATTTGATCCACAAGTCGCTTCAACATAATTTATTCTTTCAAATCCTGTTTCGCTTTCGTAATGAATAGTAGCGGAGGTTAACCGTGAATTGCCTTCTGCAATATCCATTTTCGTCCACTTATATTCGGTTCCGCTGTAGAAAACATGATATAAACTGCCGCAATCGTAAAACGCATACCTTCCTATACTTGTTACGCTGTCGGGTATTGTTACGCTGACAAGGGAGCTGCAATAATAGAACGCATAGCTTCCTATACTTGTTACGCTGTCGGGGATCACAAGGTCCTCTGCAAGCTCACCGTTTAAATAAAGATTTTTTGCGTAGTACAATGGATTAGAATGAGAGCCATCAAACTCAATGCCGCACCATGCAGCTATATCTGTTATATGTACTGCACCAAGGGAGCTGCAATCATAGAACGCAGCGTTCCCTATACTTGTTACGCCGCCCCCGATCGTTACGCTGACAAGGGAGCTGCAATAAATGAACGCAGCACCTCCTATACTTGTAACGCTGTCGGGTATTGTTACGCTGACAAGGGAGCTGCAACTTCTGAACGCATAGCTTCCTATACTTGTTACGCCATTTTCAATTATAACAGCTCTTATATCACTCCGTAAATTATACCATGGAGCATTTGATGAAGAATAGTCTTCCATATCACCGACACCACTAATAGTAAGAGTGCTGTTTTCTATATCTATTAAATAATAAACATTGTCACCGCAAGGAGCAGACAAACACGTTACATTATCCGTAAGATTGGCATTATTTGAACCGATTGAAATATCACTCCATTGTTCAGCACTACCTAAATACAAGACTTTAGTAAGACAGCTGCAACCCCTGAACGCAGAGTTTCCTATACTTGTTACGCTGTCGGGTATCGTTACGCTTGCAAGGGAGCTGCAACCGGAGAACGCATAGCTTCCTATACTTGTTACACTGTCGGGTATTGTTACGCTGACAAGGGAGCTGCAACCGGAGAACGCATAGCCTCCTATACTTGTTACACTGTCGGGTATTGTTACGCTTTCAAGGGATCTGCAATAATAGAACGCATCGTTTCCTATACTTGTTACGCTGCCCCCGATCGTTATGCTTGCAAGAGAGCTGCAATCCCTGAACGCAGAGCCTCCTATGCTTGTTACGCTGTCGGGTATTGTTATGCTGACAAGGGAGCTGCAATAAGAGAACGCAGAGCCTGCAATACATTTTGTACCTTCGCGGATAGTATATTCACCTGATATTGAAGTTTTTGCTCCTATAAGATGATTTGAAATATATAACACTCCGTTATCCCAGTTGTTACTATCGTTATAATAAGCAGTATTATTGAACGCAGAGTCTCCTATACTTGTTACGCTGTCGGGTATCGTTACGTTTTCAAGGGAACTGCAACCGGAAAACGCATAGCTTCCTATACTTGTAACGCTGCCCCCGATCGTTACGTTTTCAAGGGAGCTGCAATAAGAGAACGCATAGCTTCCTATACTTGTAACGCTGTCGGGGATCTCTATACTTGTAAGGGAGCTGCAATCCTCAAACGCATAGCTTCCTATACTTGTTACGCTGCCCCCGATCGTTACGCTGACAAGGGAGCTGCAACTGCTGAACACCCCGCTTCCTATACTTGTTACGCTACCCCCGATCGTTACGCTTTCAAGGGAGCTGCAACCTCCGAACGCAGAGCTTCCTATACTTGTTACGCTGTCGGGTATTGTTATGCTTTCAAGAGAGCTGCAACCCCAGAATGCAGCGTCTCCTATACTTGTTACGCTGTCGGGTATTGTTACGCTTTCAAGGGAGCTGCAATAAATGAACGCAGCACCTCCTATACTTGTAACGCTGTCGGGTATTGTTACGCTGACAAGGGAGCTGCAATCATAGAACGCAGATCTTCCTATACTTGTTACGCTGTCGGGGATCTCTATACTTGTAAGGGAGCTGCAATAATAGAACGCATACTCTCCTATACTTGTTACACCTTCTTCTATTACTACCGATTTAACGGAGCTTCTGCTACTGTACCAAGGGGCCTCGTAATCATAATCGGAATCATAAATATAATAATCTGTCATCGTACCGGTTCCGCTGATGGTGAGGGTGCCATTATCGTCAAGAGTCCACGTTAAGTTATCACCGCAGGTGCCGCTTGAGGCGGCTGAAACGGGGAGGGCGGCAAGCGGAACTGATGAAATAATCATCAAAAGGGTTAAAAACAAGGATATAATTCTTTTCATTATCTTCTCCTGTAATATAAACGTGAATAATATATTAATATTATACCATTGTCGGCACTTTCTGTAAATTGTGAATGTTGACGGAAAATGGGGGAGCTTTTTGTAAAAGATGACGAAAGTTGAGCTTCATTTTTCAATGAAGCTCAAGCGATATATTTACCATTGGTAAATGCGATATTTTCACCTGTTGGTGAAAGCGATATACCGAACCCGATAGGTTCGGTGCGATATGTTTGCCTTTGGCAAACGTTTTGCCTTCGGCAGTGAACCTCAAGTTGCCAAACTTAACTGATGTTGTATTGTACAGACTTTGATCTCCTCATCCACCGCCTGCGAGAACCCCAAATCGCCGAAGGAATTTAACTGATGAAGCATTGTACAGACTTTGCTCTCCTCATCCGTCGCTTTCAGCGCCACCTTCTCCGCTGGAGAAGGCTGTTGAGGACCCCTTCAATGCAGTCCCCCTTCTGAGAACCCCAAACAGATAAATCTGTTTGAGGACCCCAGTTTTCTCCGCTGGAGAAGGCTATTATGGATTTACTTAACCCGTTCAAAAGTTTTTGAAAAGGGGTATGGGGAAAAACTTTTTTCAAAAAGTTTTTCCCCAATACCTCACATCAAAGGGGCGAAAAATTTGAGGAGGAAGCCTGTCAGTTTCAGAAGAATGGGGGTAGCTTTAACCGTTTCTTCGGTGACTCTTTTGCACTTTTTAAGGGTGTTTGAAAAGTCTGTGTCAATGTCTTTTATACAGCTTGTGCCGTACATATAGAGAGCACATTCAAAGTGGTGGTAAAAGCTTCTGTAATCCATATTGATAGTGCCTACTACCGCTTCTCTTCCGTCGCAGGAGAATACCTTTGAGTGAACGAAGCCCGGTGTATATTCGTATATTTTTACCCCTGAGCGAAGGAGTGAACGGTAGTGGGTCTTGGCAAGTGCATAGGGTATCTTTTTATCGGGCACTCCGGGGAGAATAATTGTAACCTCAACGCCTCTTTCTGCCGCAAATTTTACGGCGTTTTCCATTTCTCCGTCAAGTATCAGATAGGGACTCATTATGTGAACGTATTCTGTGGAACGGTTGAGAAGATCCATATACACCCTCTCCCCTAACTTATGGTCATCAAGGGGACTGTCTCCGTATGGGACAACATATCCCGAAGCATCACAGTCGGGAGCTTTTTCGGAAAAGCTGATATAATCCGTAATCGCATCGTGTTTTTCCTCCACTCCCCAAAGCTGAAGAAACATGAGTGCGAAGCTTACCGCCGCCTCTCCTTTGACCATTACTGCGGCATCCTTCCAATGACCGAAGCGTTTCTTTTCGTTGATATATTCATCGGCAAGATTTATTCCGCCGGTAAAAGCAACCTTTCCGTCTATTACAACTATTTTTCTATGGTCTCTGTAATTATAATGGGTAGATACAAAGGGAGTAATCTTTGAAAAAACCTTGCACTTTATGCCAAGTGCTTCAAGTCTTGCGGGATAGTCTCTCGGAAGGAGGAAAAACTCACAGGTGCCGTCATACATGAGACGCACCTCGACTCCTTCTTTGACCTTTTCGGCAAGTATTTCAAGGACTTGTCCCCACATATTTCCTTCTTCAACTATGAAAAATTCTAAAAAGATATATTTTTTTGCCTTTTTCAGCTGTTTTAACAGCTCTTTGAATTTTTCTTCGCCTGACGGAAAATAGGTAACTTCTGAATTGTTGTACAGGGGGTGTGTATTGGTTATTGAGATATATTTACAAAGAGAAGCGGCTGAGGGGCTGTGCTTCTTTAGTTCCTCGCACACTTCCCTGTTTTCAGAAATCATGGTTCTTGTCTTTTTCACCCTATCCTCAAATCTGCGTCTGAGAACTCTGTGTCCTATCTCGCTTCGGGTATACAGATACAAAAGAGCTCCGAATACGGGAAGGAGAGCAATTATTACGGTCCACGTAAGCTTGGCCGAGGTCCCCATATCGCTGTCGAACAGGAAAAGAAGCATTATTACGGTTATCACAAGGGAGCTTCCGAAATAGTGGGGGTAAAACTTGCCGAACTCGTAGAATACAAAAAAGAGAAGTCCGAACTGCAAAAGCAAAAGGAATACAACAAGTCCTATACGGCTGAATACCGCACTGAGAAGTCCTTTTTTACCTGATTTGATAAGTCTCATTCCCTTTTCGCTTTTCATACCCGTCTCCTTTCCGCTTTTTATAAAGGGGGCGTAATGCCCCCTCTGTTTTAATATATTAATACATAAAGATCAGCTTTTTCGCTTCAATCAGAGCAAAGTCTTTCAACCAAAAAATCATAAAATTTACTCTTATCGTACCATCGGACAGCAACGTTCATATCCTTGCCCTCCTTGGTATTTATAAACGTTCTCGCATCGTCGGACACTTTAAGGGGGAGAGTCTGATACTCCATGTTTTCATGGGTTATTGCGGCATATACTCCCGCTGTATCAAAAAGGCATGAGCTTCTTCCGTAAAAATTAAACTCTGTCTTTTTATACCATGCCTCACAGCTTTCCATAAGTGCTCTTATTATGGGGTCGGTATCTTTTCTTGCTTCTACCTTTGCATATAATTCAGGCTCAAGGTACAGATTGCCCGTAAGGTCAAGGGGAACCATTTCAATTTCCCAGCCTGCCTTTTCCACAGAGCGTCTGTAGGCATCTATATCTGCACTAATGTTTGCTTCGCTTCCGAGAGGATAGTACCAGTTATATTCTGCCGCAGCACCGTTATAAATATTGCCGCAAACACCGAGTATTCTTGATCTTTCAATTATACGGGGTTCTCTTTCGACTGCCGCCGCAAGATTTTTAAAGGGGCCTATTGCAAGGATCGTTATTTTTTCGACGCTTGACATTACTGTATCTATTATCGCCTGCACTCCGTCTTCAATTACATTGGGGTAAGAAGAAAGCTCAAAATCATCGACCCAATCGGAAATATTGCTCACATCGGCATCGGTGGCTATACCGAGACCTATGGGAACATCCGTTACGCCTGCATAAGACAGCATTTTTGCACAAAGCTTGGCTTTATATACATTGTCACCCTCTTCGGTGGTTATCAGCTTTAAATCGAGCTCAGGACACTTCAGAAGAAGTGCCAGTGCCCATGAGTCGTCAAGATCGCTTCCTATGTCTGTATCAAGTATTAAGGGTATCTTCTTTTCCATACGGTTCTCCTTGCAAGCGGTGGTTACCTCTTTTATAAACACCTTATTTATTTCGCATATTTTATCTTCGGAACAAACAGAATAGTCCTCAAAGCTTTCGATAATGTAAGTCGAAAGTGCTTTATGCTTGATAAGCTGTTCCTTTTTTGCTTTAGTAAGCTTTTTAATTCTATATTCAAGTGATGAAGCCTCACTCTTGGTTTTGGCCTCAATCAACATTTCCGCTTTTACGGGCTGGTGGCTTTTAGTATACTTTGCCCCCTTGCTCCCTCCTGACAGATGCTCCCTGAACCGTCTTTCAGGATCGGCGGCTATGCCTGTATACAGCTCTCCTCCCTTACATCTGAGGATATAAACGTAATACATTTTATTCTCTCATTCTTTTATTTTTTTATATTTTAGCATGAAATAATTATGATTACAAGAGAAAAATAACGAGAACCCCAAACATTCTTATGGAATGCTTGAAGACCCCTCAACAAGAAAACCCACTCCGTTTCGGAGTGGGCAGGTCAGTTAAAACTCAACTGTATTCTTTTTCTTTCTTATAAGTACAAATGCAACGACTGCAATTACTGCCGCAGCAGCAAGCACGCAAATTATTGCAACGCTTACGTCACCTGTCTGGTGAGCTGTTCCTGTATTGTTTGCACTGTTATTGTTGCTGTTGCTGTTATTACCGCTATTGTTGTTGCTGTTACTGCTGCCGCCGGGAAGTCTTGTGTTATTGTTTATTGTACCTTCAACACCGCCTGTGAAATTACCGTCAGAACCAACACCGCTTGTCTCACCTTCGCCGGGCTTGATGCCGCCGTCGCCGCCTTCGCTTATGATACCTTCAACATCATCGGACGTTTTACCGCTGCCGTTATTATTTTCAAAGCTTTCGCCCTTAATATACTGACAAGCGAACATCCAGCCATCATCGATGTCGATACCTTCAAGCCATCCGCCTGACTTGAACCAGCCGCGTGCATCGGAAACGTTCTTTGCTATAAGTATAAGGTCCTCAGTAACGGGATAAAGTTCAGTATCCTCATCTACACAAGCCCAGTATTCGTCAAATGCTCCGTTATAGTCTACTTTATAGTCGGGAGTTTTGCCGTCAGCTTTATAAACTATTGCGGAAAGCTGACCGGGTTCTCTCATGCTGTAGAAGCTCATCATTGTGTCATTAAGGCACATGAAAAGTCTGGGGCCGTTTGCATCGTTAAGATGATAAAATCCGTCAGCACCTAAAACGGCTATATCCTTATTTCCGTCTTCAATATCTACGTATTCAAGAGAACTTGCATTGCCTTCAAAGATAAATTCCTGAGGCTGAACTCTGTTTTTGTAGTATACGGTAATATGCTTGTCAATTTCAACATCTCCTTTAGCTACGGAAATGTTTACTCCGCCTGCCTTAGAAAGAGCAGCAATCATAATTGATTGACCTACAGCAGTACATTCCCAAACAACAGTCGTATCCTTAACTGTCTCTGCGGAAGGCTCTGTAGTCACCCACATCGTATAGCTCACAATACCAAGCACGCTGTTTGATGCGGAAACCGTGTAAGTGCCTATTTCGGAAGGCTCCAAAGTATAAACTGTATATTCAAGAGAGCTTCCTTCATATGTTTTTGTTCCAAGCTCAAGCGTGCCCTTAATTTCATAAGTAACACCTTCTTCTGCAAAAACAGAAACAGGAAGCATGAGCATTACGAGCACAAGCATTACTGAAAGTGCTTTAGTCATAAATTTCTTCATATTCTTTCCTCCGTACCGATCTTGTTGATTTCTATCTGTTACATATTGATTTTAACATATATTAAAGCCTTATGCAACAATATTTTCAAAATCAGTTATATTTTGCATTCCAGATAATGTCAACTGCGGGATACTTACCACGCTTGTTGGGAATTGCAGAAAGATTAATTCTGAGTTCATCGCCTTCGTTTACTTCAACTTCAACGTAAGCGTTACCCTGTTCGTCTACGGTTTCACCGTCCATGGCTACCTGAACTACTTCATTTTCATTTCTTATTCTGTCAATGGTCATTCCTGCTTCAACGCTTGCTGTCATATAGAAACGTATAGTTCCTGCTTTTTCAACATTATATACATAATAGTATCCCTGTGTTGTTCCTTCGGGAATGCTTACGGTTTTATCACCGTCGAGAGTATCTACTGTTATGGGAGACTCAAGACTTCCGGGAACATCGGAGAATTTGATCTCAAATTCAGCATCAGCTTCTCCGTTGTTGATTATCTCAAAGAGAACAGTCTCGCTGGCAAGTGCGTCGGGAACCTTAAAGGTTACGATGCCCTCTTCCGCTGTGTAAGTAGTACCGTCACAAATTACTGTTGCGTTAGCATCGTTTATGACGAATATCTTACCGCCTGTGCGGTAGATAGCGTAAAAAGCAGAAGTTCCTGCAGGAATAGGCTGTGTTTTTACAGTCATATCGGAGGGTGTTGCAAGATAGGGATCTTCCGCTGTTCCCTGTCCGAACATCTCCTGCTCAAAGGTTTCTTCCGCAGAGGTATCATCTGTTGTGTCCTGTGCAGAGGTATCTGTCATTTCATCGGTGCTGTCTGCTGTTTCGCCAACAGCAGGTTCTTCAGGGTCTTCTGTATTATTGCAGGACACAAGCGTAAACATACCTGCAACCATTACAAGAGCAAGAAGAAGGGTGCAAAGCTTTTTAAATACGTTTTTCATATTATTCAGCCTCGCTTATCCGGAGTGTATATTCTGTAGCACCTGCTTCAAGGTATATTTCTTCCGTGCTGAAGGTATAGCCTTCGGGAGCCTGCATTACGGAAAGCTTATGACCGTCTTCGATCTCAATATTGAAAACAGCCACGCCGTTTGCATCTGTTCTTGCAGGAACACAAGCATCCTTACAGATCTGAACTACTACGCCCTCAACGGGTGTGCCGTTTGCATCTGTTACAGTTACCTTAAATTCAGGCTTGCTTTCTGTTTCATCTTCTTTGCTTTCTGTTTCGTTCTGTACGTTTTCTGTATCATTGTTCTGAGGTTCTTCGGGAGTTTCCGTCTTTGCACACGCACAAAGACCGAATATCATGCCAAATACAAGTACACATACGAGAACTTTTAAAATGTTTTTCATAGTAATACCCTTTCCGATATATTCTTATTTTATATCACTTATATCCTTTATAATTTGCTGTGTGTAATCGTCTGCTGTAAAATAGGCAAATACTTTTTCAAAGGTTTCCGCTTCGGGAATAGTCCCTTTATGAATAAGGCATATTACGCCATAACGGTCTATAACGACTGTTGTGGGATATGCTGTCAGATCGAAGGCCGCCGCCCAGTCCTCAGCACATTTCGCCATGGGAAATGTGAGCTGTCTTTCCTCAGCAAAGCTCAGTATTTCATCATTTGTTCCGTCAACGGGATTCATGGCAATAAGCTCAATGCTGTCTTTATACTTACTGTATGCGGCTTCCATATGGGGAAATTCCATTTTGCAGGGCTGACAGTTCAAAAACCAGAAATTAAGAACAACTGCTTTCTTTTCTTCAAGAAGCTCGCTGAGTCTGTATTCCGTGCCCGAAACGCTCTTGACGGTGAAATCCTTCATTACGCTTCCTCTTTTAAGCTGAAGCGAAGAAATGTCACCCTCTTCAATAACTGTTTCAAGTGAAATTTCGGTAAGTCCCGCTGTAACGGAATAGTCCTCTGAGACGGCGTAGCCGTCGGGCACATTCTTTAATACTGCCACACATTTTTCGGGGATAGGTGCAGAAAACGAGGCTTTTCCGTCTTTTTCCGTTTCACCTGCCCACACAAGCTCTGAATGACTTTCGTCCTTATAAATAAATATGCCGATATCCGATAGAGGAAGACCTCCTTCGGTTTTTACTTCAACGGTATTCTCTGTAATTTCAGGTGTTTTACCTGCACATCCGTAAAGGCTGAAAAGAAACACATTACAGAGAAGCACCGCTAAAATAACTAACAGTTTATTTTTCATAAACGTTTATCCTTCGATATAGCAACACATGAGAAGCCATGCAAGGTCAACATTAATGCTCATGTCATTGTTGCCGGTTTCATCCTTGAATATATAGGTGTTGGAGTCTTTGTTCCACCAGCCTGCATGGTCGCCGCGCTGCTGAATGATGTATTTAAGGTCCTCTGTCAAAGGATATACACCTTCGTTTTCGTCAACGTATTCAATGTACTCAAGAAGACATTCGGAATAGCTTTCCTTCTTTACGAAGTTATCGCTTTCATCGTAAAAATACTTCACAACGCCTGAACGGTCAAGCATAGTCTTGAAGCAGGCGATATAATCGCAGTCCTCTGCAAGTCGTACAAGCACAAGGGGACCGTCTGCAGAATTGAGGTGATAGAAGCCGTCTGTTTCATTATAAACGAGACTGTATTTATCTGTTGCTGCAGTAAGGTCAAATTCGCCGATAGCTGCTCCTTCGGGAAGTGTATATTCCTTCAGCTCTGCTGTTTTCTGATAAACTGTCCAAGGCTCATCCTCGATGGTTTTAACGGGATCACCGATTCGTTCAATGCTGATAACACAGTATTCAGAACCATCAACAGCATCAACGCCAAGTACATATACAGATGTTCCGCCGCCTCCTGAGCCTATCATGCTTGATTTAATGGAAATATTGAACGCACCGTCTACCACTTCAGCCAGATTCTGCTCCTGTACAAAGTGAGGAGCACCGTGATAGCCTATATCCGCTGTTCCTTCAACAATTGAGAACTTATAGTTCCCTGCCGTCTTAGGTGTATATAAGAAATAGTTTCTGTCTGCTGTATCAAGCTCTACATATGTGCATCCGTCGGAAATGTCATATGCATCATAGTCCTTGCCCTGTACATTTATAGACTGAGGTTCAGTTGTAATCGTATTTGCCATAATGATCTCAAGCTCAGGTGCAGAAGCACTTACTGTCTGACCCTGTGTGTAATAATAAGCTGCTTCGCTGTCAGTAAATGTGAGCTCTACAGTATACTCTGCTGAAGGAAGGGTAACTGCAGCTTCGCCGTTTTCGTTACAAGCCTGCATTCCCGCCTTTACGCCGTCCTTCATAAACTGAACAACGATACCGGATGTGAAAGGAGCACCGTTTGCATCCTTTACAGTAACCTTATATTCCTTTTCACCGCCTGCACAGGAGGTGAGCACCATGACCGCACACAAAAGTGCGGCGGTCATGAGTGCAAGGCTCTTTTTAAATAAACTTTTCATTTCTCGTCACCGTTCTTTATTTGTTTGAGTCTTAACAACGTCCTATCAGTTGGCAGGACCGAGATAGTCGTAGTAGTAACAAACCTTGATCCAAGCGTTTTCTACATCTTCAAACGTGTACTTATCCATAACAAGCTGAAGTATTTCAGCAAGTCTCT
>JAZSLF010000005.1:0-11135 GCA_045535205.1 Eubacteriales bacterium | reverse complement strand
GAAAGGCTGAATTAGAAGGGAAAGGTGCCACTCTCCCGTCGGTAGAGTCCCGCTTTGGGGGGGAGAGGGCGAGAATAAACTGATCTCTCTTTGCTAAAACGGCAATTTTTCGTTTTCATTCAATAATATCCTTATAACTGACAAGTGTCACGTTGCCCATTTTGTTCGCTTCATCTATACAGCCTTTGGTAAAGCCCGACTTGGAAAATAAATACAGGTGTACGTTTTCATACGAAAACAGTCTGCTGCGCTTTGCAAGTGTTTCGAGAACGCCCAGATCTGCCTTTTCATTTGTCCATTTGCATTCTGCAAAAAAGGCTGTGCTTTTATCCTGTTCACCCATGATGTCGATCTCAGTCTGGCATTTTTCTATTGGATCGTTGCCCCACCAACGACCGAGAGACGTGAATTCTACGGGACATCTGCCTGTCAGAAGCTGTTTCCAAAGATATTGTTTGCATATATCTTCAAAAATCTTTCCCATGTAATCGGAAAGTTCGGGTTCTATACGCTTGTATACCAGATCTGTTGCACCTCTGGCAATTACGTGATTATTTCCCGGCACAAAACGGTGCCAGAAGCGGAACATATTATCCTCGATGGAATAAACCGATCTGCGTGATTCCTTTTCGCCGTATGGTGTCTCTTTTTGTATAATTCCGAGATTTATCAAATTTTTGATATAGGTGGAACATATGTTGGTGCTCTCACCTACCTTGCAGGATATATCAGACATTTTCGAAGCTCCCGAGGCAATTGCCGTAATTATTGCTGTATAAATAGCAGGCTCACGAACTTCCTGCTTCAGAAGGTTTATCGGTTCTTCGTATAAAAAGGATATGGGATTTAAAAACGTATTTTTAATGTTGTCTTCAACACTTGCGTCATCATTCATTTGTAATAGATATTGAGGAGTGCCGCCGACAATACCGTAGATCAAAGCCTTATCTTCACCCGAAAGTCTTTTGAAATACTGACAGCTTTCTTCAAAGCTGAATGGAAGCAGTTTTATCTGTGCAGTTCTCCTGCCGTACAAAGGAGCTTTATACGCAAGAACGTGATCTTCCATATAAGACATTGACGAGCCGCAAAGAATAAGCATAAGCTGTGAGGAGTCCTTATACTTATCTATCAGCAGCTGCAGAGTGGAAGCAAGGCTTTTGGAAGAACGGGCGATGTAGGGATATTCGTCAATGGCAAGGATCAGCCGTTCCTTTTCGGCAAGCTTGAACACATACTCCAGAGCCGCTTGAAATGAAAGAAAGGATGTTTGCGTTTCTATTCCGCTGCTGTATTCAATAATACTTTTGCTGAAATTTTCAAGATTTTGCTTTGAGTTACTTTCTACCCCCATAAAGTAGATAGCTTTTTTATTACCGATAAAATGGTTGATAAGTGCAGTTTTACCGACACGGCGGCGGCCGTAGATAACTGCAAATTCAAATTTGTTTGATGCATATAGCTTTTCTAAAGCGGTCAGCTCGCGTTCTCTTCCGATAAACATAGCGTCACCTCCCTTTAATTGCATCTATAGAATATCATACATCTTAAATTTAGTCAAGTACGATTTGGTAAATCGTGTTTGACCAAATTTAAATTTGGGAAAGTGGATAATTTTTGAAGTGTTATAAAGTATCATACACAGCTTTTTCACATATTCATTCTTCCGGGCATAACGTTCGGCTGACCCGAATGAACGTGCAATCCCGATATTTCGGGCTCTGCAAGATATACACCTCTGAAAACAGTTCCCTTGCCGTACCGCTTTTCAAGCTTGTCGCAGGCGGCTTCAAGAAACTCTCTGCGTTGGAGCTTCATTATTTCGGGGTCAAGGGATAACTGTATCTCCTCTGTATAAATAAGATCGGAGGCTTGAACGCTGAGAGAGCGAACAGGCTTTCCCGAACGGTGATTTTTAAGAAAAAGGGAGTGTGCCGCCTTGAATATTTCAGCCCCTGTGCGTGAAGGAAGGGGAAGCTTCATTTGTCTTTCGTATGAAAAAAGCTCGTTGTCTCTCACGTGGAGCCTTACTGTGCGGCAGTAAAATCCGTATTCCCGAAGCCTTGCAGAGACTTTCGTGCAAAGAGGTAAAAGGGCACATCTTATATCGTCATCGCAGACAAGATCTCTGTGTGCGGTGTTTCCGCAGGAAACTGATTTCAAAGGGCTTATATCGTTTATGTTGGAGACGGGGGAAATGTCGAGACCGTTGGCAAAGCTCCAGAGCATTTCTCCGTTTTTGCCTAAAAAATAGCGGAGCGTTTCCGCAGGAGTCATGGCAAGTCTGCCGATAGTATTTATGCCGAAGGCCTCAAGCTTTTCTCCGCAGGAACGGCCCACGTAAAGAAGCTCTCTTACGGGCAGAGGCCAGACTATCTCTTTAAAATGCTCTCTGTCAATTACAGTCGTTGCATCGGGCTTTTTCATGTCGCTTCCGAGCTTTGCAAATATTTTGTTGAAGGAGACCCCGACGGAGACGGTGACACCAAGCTCTTTTTTAATTCTTTCTCTTATCTCGTTTGCAATAGTTACTCCGTCGCCGAAAAGGCGGCGGCTTCCCGTGACGTCAAGCCAGCATTCATCCATTCCGTAGGACTCAACAAGATCCGTATAGCTTAAATATATCTCTCTTGCCGCCTTTGAGAATTTTTCGTATTCATCGTAGTGAGGCGGCACGAATATGATGCCCGGACATTTCTGCCTTGCCTGCCACAGCGGCTCTCCTGTCTGAACTCCGAAATACTTCGCTTCGTAGTTCTTTGCGAGAACTATTCCGTGGCGAAGCTCAGGATTTCCCGCAACGGCAACGGGACGTCCTTGCAGAGACGGGTCAAGTCTGCATTCTACAGAGGCAAAAAAGTTGTTGAGGTCAGAGTGAAGTATGGTTCTTTCCAAAACGTGACTCCTTTATAACAGTATCAAAAAAACGAACAAATGTTCGTGTTTTAATGATACCACACAAAGAAGTTAAGTTCAATGGTAATTGAGGGAAAACAACGCAATCTTTTACATAAATAATTAAGGCGGGCAAAATGCCCGCCTGTTTTTAAAACACCCCCAAGCATTCCATAAAGAATGCTTGAGGACCCCTTGGCGAAATAAAATCCCCCTCGTGAGAGGGGGATAAAACAATACGTTTTAATTAGTCAAGAAGGGAGATAGCTGTGTAAGTATCGTCGATAGCCTTCTTGAGTCTGGATTCAGACTGCTTGTATGTGGAAGCGATACCACGGCTCTGATACATCTTTGTGAGTGTATCGCTGATGGTCTTGCCGCTGCCGCCAACCTGCATGATATTTGTCCAGTCATAGTGGCCGCTTGTCTTAACGATTTCAAGCATATCCTTGTTCTTTTCGATTGTCTGACGCTGACCCTTGATTGTTGTTTCGTAGTAAGCGTTTACAACAGAACCTTCTTCATCCTTACCGGAGAGGTAAGCCATGTATTCGAGGATTGTGCCTGTACGTTCAAAGGAAGCGGAGGAAACGCCGTCGTTACGAACTGTGTTGGGGATCGCAAAGATACCTGCACAGGGGTCGATGTTGGAACGGTATTCAGCCTGGCTTTCATCGTACTTGGGAAGCGGAACAACACCGTAGCCGCCTTCCATGTCCTTGAATTCACGTGTGAGCTCAGGTGTACCGCCGATGAAGAGAGAGTGGCCCTTTGAGAAGTAGGAACGTGTGTATTCCCATTCGTCATAGCCTGTTCTGTCTGCACCGGAGTTGATGTCAGAGTGTGTGAATACGTGGTCGGAGTCTGTGAGAGTTTCCTTGAGCTTTGTGATAAGGTCAACTACCTTTGTTTCGCCGATAGCGAGTGTGTAGTAACCGTCAGCATCCTTAACTGTGCTTGTGATACCGCAGCCTGCGATAAGGCCGTTTTCGTCACCGAATGTAATGTAGCCGTAACGGTCTTCCTTTGTGAATGCGGAACCGTCGCCGTCTGTATCGTCGTGTACAGCTGCTACCATTTCAAGGAACTTGTCGATTGTCCATGTGTTAGACTCAACGAGTGCCTGAGGATCTTCAAGACCGTATACGTCGATGATCTCAGGGTTGTAGAACATACAGTTTGTCCAGGAGAGCTTACTCATTGTAATATCATTGATAGCAACGAAGGTTCTGCCTGCAATTGTAAGGTCTTCGTTTGCAGAGGGGCTCCAGTAGTCTGCTTCCATATTGATGTAGCCGTCAGCTTCGAGCTCTCTGAAATCATAGAAAAGGTTGGATGTAACAACGGGACCGAAACGGAGACCCCAGCCGTATACTACGTCGAAGGAGTAGTCACCGGCCATGTAGTATTCCTGAAGCTCTTCAGCACCTTCACCTGCGAGCTTTTCTTCGATCGAAACCTTGTACTTGTCTTCTGTAGCCTGATTTCTCTTGAATACAGCGTCGTTTGTAGCAACACCCGTGATAGCTTCAGCATCGATCCACTGACCGCAGTAATATTCGTTTGTGTCAGTACTGGATGTGAACTTAGCGAATGTAAATACGTCGCCGTTGTAGTCTGCACTTGCAAAAGAGCCGCTGTCGGAATTTGCATTACCTGCGTTGGGGTCTTCAAAATTTGTGGGACCCTTGTCGCAAGAGGTAAGCACAAGCGCTGACATGCAGAAGCAAGCAACCAGAAGGAGTGCAATAATGCGTTTGAAGTTCATGATGTACCTCTCTTTTAATATATTAAAAATTTTTTTCTATTTAAAGCTTTTCTTTGGAAAAAGCTTGTTTTAAATTATTTTATTGTAACGACCTCAAGGCCGAGAATCTTTGCGAAAAATTCCATTTCGGAAAGAGTAGCTCCGTAAACGAGACAGCTGTGATGTGTGACACCTGCCATGCTTATCTGTTCAAGAAATTCGGGAAGGGGCATCTTGGGTCTCATCCAGCCTCGTACCGTTCCTACGAAATTATCTTCTCTCACGTCGAGCATTTCAACAGGTGAGATAAGCATTGTGTAAGTGCCCTTTTCATTTTTGAATACGTTTGCGAAAACGGCATCGCCGCCCATGTAACAGCCGTAGCCTACGATGGGGTCGTCAGCTTCGCCGAAGATGAACTTGATCTTCTTCATTTCGCTCTTGCCGTTTGCAAGTGCCATGTTGTATTCACCCATGTGGCTGAGCATAAGTGAATTGCCCTTCCAGTCGGGACAGAAGATCTCAACGAAGGCTGCCGTGCCGAAGCCTCTCATGAGTGCTCCCGTAACAGCCGCCGTCATAACGTCGCCTTCGCCTGCGTAGCCGATACCTCTTGCCATTGCCTTGCACGCTTCCATGAAGGGCATGATCTCAAGGCCGTTTTCGGGACGTATCTCGCGGAAGTTTACCGTGAACGCATCAAGTCCGTGCTTTTCTATCCAGCGTCTTACCGCAAGACAGTTGCGAACTGTTTTTCTGTGGGTGTCCTCGTCTATGTCGTCGATGGCAACGTAGTTCTCGGCATCCCACGCCATTTCTTTTTCTATTTCTTCGTCTGTTACCGCATTTCTGAGTGCCGTAAGCTCAGCACCGTCTGAATATACGGCTTCAACACCGAATACGTTTTTGAGCTCCTCGTCGGAAATGAGGAAGTCGCCCATGCCGTCAAAGCTTCCACCGATGGTGCCGACCTTTGTGCCTTTAAGGCTTGCCGCACCTACAGCCGCTTTAACGTAGCCTGCCGCCTTGCAGATAACGTCGCTTGTGGGATAGTGGCCTGCCGCAATTGCGTAAGGCTTGCCCGCACGCCTTAGCATATTGGTCATATCCATGACACCGTGAATACCGTGACAGTAGTTGAGCTCGTCACCGTCCTGCAGAGGACTGAAATCGTAAACTTCCGTTGTATCAACAATTACAATGGGAAGTGCCGTTTCGGAAAGAGGCTTGATGCATTCAAGGGAAGGAGAATAGGCTGCGTGCCACGTTACGATGCAGTCAACACCTTCTTCTTCGTATTTTGAAATTGCTGCCTTAAATTCGTCTTCAACGCTGCAGAAGGGAGTTCTCACAACGTCAAAGCCTTTTTTCTCAAATTCACACGCAAGCTCTTCATAGAAGGGCTCTGTGCGGGGACGTACCACGAAGCCGCAGTCGTCGTAAAGCTTGATGTAAAGCGGCAAAAAGCCGATCTTGATCTTTTTCATTTTGTACCCTGAAATAATTAGATTTTGTTTCTGACTTTTATCAGATGTCTATGCCGAAAAGCTCAGCCGCATTTCTGTACATGATATTCTCAACGTCTTCCTTTGAAAGACCGAGTATCTCTGCGGCACGCTTGAAGGAGCGAAGCTCCTCGTACATGAAGGTGGTTATGTCGGTCTCGTCTGTCTCTCTCATGTGAGGGTCATCGGAAACGTCGCCGTAAGCACCTCTGGGAACAACGTTTATGTAGCTTCCGTTTTCCACTATTCTGTACATTCTCATTTTTGTGATGGGCATATCGGAGCCGAACATCAGTCTCTTTGTACCCGCCATCTTAATACATTCGACCATAGCCTCGGTGAGTGTGTTTGCCGTGAAGTCAAACATCATGTTCTTTGTTTTCTTCAGCACCTCAAAGGCATCTCCGAAATCCTCAACCGCATAAGCTCTGCCGATATGAGCGATTATTACCTTTGCGTTCGGATACTTTTCTTCAATTTCAAGCATCTGTGCAAGGTTGATGGGGTCACGGAGTCTGAGAGAACGGGGAATATGGAGCATTACGATACCGCCCAGCTCATCCATCACCTCCATATGCTCATGGGTGAGATAGTCAAATATCCTCACTTCGTTTGCAGGTATGTAGGAGGGTGAGTTGTTGAGGTAGGGCTTTATTCCCACAAAGCCGCGAGCCATAGCTTCCCGTATTTCTTCCTTTGTAGTGTCCCAGTTCGTACAGAAGAGTGCAGGCACGTTATCCTTCTTGGAGCATTCGAGGGCATATTCGTTGACCTCGTCAAGCTTGCAGGTGGGCATACCCATTATAACTGCACTTACCTTCTTATCGGGGAACATCTGTGAGAAGGACTGCCACATATCTTCGATCTGCAGATCAGGTGCAACGATGTGAGGCCACATTACACAGCCCTTTCTGTCCTCGTCTTCCCATTTCTGCATTTCTTCTTTATAGATATGAACGTGACAGTCAATAATTTTATCGGGCAGAAAGTCTTTGAGCTCTTCTTCCCAGACCTTTCTGTCGTAATCTGTTACATTTACGCCGAACATTGTCTGCCTCTCATATTATAAATTATAGTTCTTCGTATGAATATTACCACAAAAGAAAGTAAAAGTCAACTGAAATAAGTTAAAAATTATAATATATAAAAGTAAAATCAAGGAAGCTTTGAAATCCTTTTCATAATATAAAGACGCAGATTTTCAAAAAAAGTTCCGCCGCAGGAATTTATCAGTTCATTTCTGCGGCGGCTGCGGTGCTGTATTTATTTAGCTTATCAGTCCGGATCTTTTCATTGCTTTGAGAAGATATTTTTTGTTTTTTTCTGAAATTCTTCCGAGTGGAAGCCGTAATTCTGCTGTGCACAAGCCAATTTCGGCAAGTGCCGTTTTTATTGGAACAGGGTTTACCTCGCAGAAAAGAGCCCTCGTCAGAGGGTAAAGACGGGCAGACAGCTTTGCCGCCTCAACATAGTTTTCTGCAAATGCCAAATTACACAGACGAACCACTTCGTAAGGCACAAGATTTGAAAGAACGGAAATTACCCCGTCACCGCCGAGAGACAGTATGGGAAGATTGATCTCGTCAGAGCCGGAATACAGATAATATCTGTCCTTGAAGCAGGAAAGTATCTCTGCACATTTTGCCGCTGAGCCCGATGCCTCCTTAATTCCGAGAATATTCTCAACGTCGGAAAGAGACTCGTATACTTCAAGGGGAATATCAACTCCGGTACGTGAGGGAACGTTGTAAAGAATGAGAGGAAGAGAGGAAGCCCCGGCCACTTTTTTAAAGTGAGAGACAAGTCCTTCGGTGTTGGCTTTATTGTAATACGGGGTAACGCAGAGAAGGGCATCGGCACCTGATCTTTCTGCCTTTTTTGCCTTATTTTCGGCAATTGCCGTTGAATTTGAGCCGCACCCTGCAACGACGGGGACTCTGCCTTTTGCAAAATCAACGGCAAAGGAGATGACGTTCTCCCATTCCGTATCCGTCAGAGTGGCACTTTCACCCGTAGTACCGCAGACTACGAGGGCGGAGATCCCTGCGTTTATCTGCATAGAAAGAATTTTTTCAAAAGCTTCAAGATCCACCCTGCCGTCCTTGAACGGAGTTACGACAGCGGTAGCCGCACCTTTAAAAAGTTTCAATTCGTTCATAATATATTCCTCCTTTTTATTGCAGTTTATGACATAAAAAGGCTTTTTGTCACAAAATGACGGGGGAATATTTCGATTTTTACTTTGTGAATATTGACTTAATTACCGTTGGGATTTATAATATATCTGTAATGTAAAATACCTGTAAAGGAGACAATAAAATGACAGTTCTTGAATTTATGAAGAAGCTTGACGGAGAATGGTTTCAGACAGAGGGTACGGTCGATAATTTCAAATACGGTGATACTGACAGAGAGGTAAAGAAGGTAGTATCCTGTCTCACCGCAACAGTTGATGTTCTGAAGGCGGCAAAGGAGTGGGGTGCTGACCTTATAATCACCCATGAGCCCACCTACTATACCCACGTTGACTTTATCGAAGAATATCCTCTTACCGAAATGAAGGAAGCTCTTGTAAAGGAATGTGACATTCCTCTTTGCCGTTTTCACGACCATATGCACTTCGGCAGAGACGATATGATCTCTCTCGGTTTTCTTAAATATATCGGCTGGAAGGGCACCTTTGACGGTGACGTTGCGTTCACTCTCGATGAACCCAAGAGTCCCCTTGAAATTGCAAAGGAAATTGAAGAAAAGCTTGACGTTCGCCACGTGAGAATTGTAGGTGCACGTGAGGGACAGGTTACGAAGATAGGTCTGTTCCTCGGTCACAGAGGTGATGAATGCTGGGGTAAAATAGGAAAGGCTGATAAATATGAGCTTGCCATTGGCGGAGAATGGTGTGAATGGTGTGACGGTGAAAAAATTCGTGATGCGGCACAGTTCGGTCTTCAGAAGACGGCTCTCATGCTCGGTCACTGTGCAAGTGAGCGTTACGGCATGAAGTATCTCGCTGAGCTTATCAACGAAGAATATGCGGCTGACGGTATTGAAGCTAAATACATAGAATGCGGCGAGCTTTTTACGTATACAGACTGATAAAATAAAAACACAAGCAATTCTTTCTGCTTGTGTTCATAGGGATATAAATACAGGCGGACGGCATTAGCCATCCGCCTCAGACTGAAGACAAACTCGGTATAACGCAGATGTGAGTGAGAAAACTTTTATAAAACAAGCTTTTCTTGATGAAAACCATCTGACATTGAAAAGGCGGGCAAAAGCCCGCCACATCTGCTTTTGGCGAGTTTTTCCCTCTACCGTAGATTACTATGGCGTGAACCCCAAACAGACAAGTCTGTTTGAGGACCCCTTAACGCCGACGAGGAAAAAATCGCCCAATCCACCTTCGTTTCTCTCAGTCTGGGTCAGAGTGTAGACTTTGTCTACACTCTGAGGCGGACGGCATTAGCCATCCGCCTTTTTGCAGTTGCTGTTCGGCTTTCTCTGCCGTAACAGTTTTCTTTCGTTCTGTTATTCTATAGGCAGACTATCGAGTCCGCTGTTTTGGTATTGCTCCATAAGCCCTTCAAGGTCTCCGCTTCCGTATTGCTCCATAAGACCTTCAAGGTCGCCGAGCTGACCGAACAGATCACCGAAGCCGCTGAACTGTCCGTCGGTCAGCTGATTGACGTAATTCGTAATAACGTTTGTCATCAGCGTTATCACCGCTATGAGAACACCTGCAAGCACAAGTGCGATAACCATCCAAATAAGTGTTGCTCTTGCAAAATGCTTGATATTTTTGTTCTTCGGTGCAAACGCCATAATGATGCAGGCTATAAATCCGATGATGGGTATAGCGAACAGCAGCATAAGTCCAAAGTATGCACCTGTGCCGACCACCTTGCTTGCAGGATCGGGGACAGTCTGTGTATAGGTCTCTTGTTCTTGGTAGCTGTTTTGTGCCTTGGAAGTATGTACGGCAGTAGAAGTCACCTCGGTCACGTCTTCGGTTGCGGGAGCTTTGGTGCCGCATTCTGCACAGACCGCCGTGCCCTCCGCTATCTCTTTACCGCATTCGGTACAGAATTTTGCCATTTCGTCACCTCAATTTTTTGTATCGTTATTTTCTGAATAGCACCCACGGGCATTCGGCGGTGTTGCAGGCCGCCCGCGGTGTTTGGTGTCTTTTATGCGGATGTAATCGTAATATTGCTTTGTGTGCCGGTCACAAATACCAAAACCTTATTTAAGGTATGCACTTACCTTTACTTCATTCTTGTCGGGATAATGCAATATGGTAATTTCCATCGTGTCGGTGGAAAAGATATATTCCGTATAGCTTGAAAGACCGCCTTCGCTTGCATCAGCACCAATTTCCTGTTCGATATGATCAACAAGTGCATCAACGTCTGCCTCGGCTGCTTCTTTGTAGCTTGCTTCGTAGAGAGATTTATAAATGCTTGCAAACGTAGAGCCGGGATCACGCAGGTAGATCTGTGCCAAATCCTTGGTACCAATGCCTTTTTTCAGTCCGGCAGGCACGATTGCAGCATCGTGGCCTTCGTTCAGAATTGTAATGTCAGCGTCTGCGATGTCCCACAAGCCGCTGCCTTTGTTTTCTTCCTCGCCTTGATTTTCGCTACCGCCCTGATCACCGTTGTTCTCGCCACCATTCTGCGAGGTGCCGGGGGTGTCTCCTTCATTTGCGGAAGGAGCTTCGGTTTTGCCGCAAGCGTCAAGGGTAAGCAACATCATAACTGTCAGTAAAATCGCCAATAATTTTTTCATGTTGTTTTCCTCCAATTCTTGTTTATTGAATCGCACACACGGGCAGTGGTTGGTGTTGCGGGCCGCCCGTGGTGGTTTGGGGTTCGTTATTGAATTAAGCCACCGACATTACCGTTATGCTGATACTGTATTGTTCAAGCTCTACGTCGTACTTGGACGATATGCTGATCGTCATAGCAGAGCCATCCACGTTTGTG
>JAZSLF010000091.1:0-34277 GCA_045535205.1 Eubacteriales bacterium | reverse complement strand
TGTCGCCCTCTGCTACCTTGTCTCCTTTTTTCTTGTGCCAAGCCGTAATGATACAGCTTTCAACGCTCTGCCCCTGACGAGGCATGATTACAAGATTTGCCAAATTTATTCATTCCTTTCATTAATATATTCTAATTTATAAATCAGAGCACACAGCTCATAATTTCTTTTATACTCTGATAACCTTCGTTCCGCTTCTGTTTACGGCTTCTTCAAGCTCCAAAGGAAGCTCACCGTCCGTTACAAGAACATCGACGTCCTCCATTGTACAGAAAGTGAACGGAAGCATTTTGTCTATTTTCGTCTTATCCATCAGCATAACGACAAGTCTCGCTTTTTTTGCGACAGTAGACTTCAGCTCGCACTCGCTGTAATTACCGCAGGTAAAGCTGCCGCTTGTTGACACACCCGACGGACAAAGAAATGCCACGTCTATATTGAGCTCGGAAATAAACTTCATAGCATACATTCCCGATACCGAAAAGTTATCTCTGTCAACTCTTCCGCCGACGATGTTTACAACGTGCGTTCCCGTTTTGCAAAGATCAATGGCAATAGACGGACTTGTGGTCGTAAATGTCAGTCTTTCTGCAGGAAGAAAACGTGATATTTTACCGACTGTTGAGCCTGAGTCAATAAATATGGAGCGTCCCGACTCAAGATAACGGGATGCCGCTTTCGCAATTTTCGTTTTTTCCTCTATCTGCAGGCTCATTCTGCTTGAAATAGACTCTTCGGTGGTGTCCCCTATGAACTTTACGCTTCGTGCTCCGCCTCTGACCTTAATTGCCGCACCTGTTTTTTCAAAATACTCGATGTCACGGCGAATGGTCATGTCGGACACGTTAGGAAACATCTTACACAGCTCCGCCAATGAAACAAAGGGCTTTTCGGAAAGCAAAACACGTATTTTTTCACGTCTTTCTTCAGTCACAGCTTCACTCCTCTCTGTAATTTAACACTATGCAAAGAAAAATGTTAACTTCACATATTCTTATGTTAATTTTAACACATTTCGCCTTTTATGTCAATGAAAACAATGTAAATTCAATATTATTTTACAAGCAAAATGCACCCGTAATAACCAATGCCAAATTGTATCATACGTAAAAAAATAATCCTCGGATATTCCTTGCGAAACATCCGAGGACTCAAGTTATTTACCTGTTATTTTATCATTTCAATAACTGCAGGAATATCGCCTGCACCCATTATGAGCACCATCTCGTTTTCCCCTGCACTCTGAACAAGATACTGAGCGAGCTCCGTGAAGCCCTCGTAACAGGTGGCTTTTTTTCCTCTCGCTCTTATTTCTTTTGCAAGAAGCTCGGAGGATACGCCGAGAGTATCTGTCTCCCTTGCGGAATAGATAGCAGAAAGAACTATTTCGCTGCAATCGTTTTCCGAAAGAACGGCGGCAAAATCATCAAAAAGCTCACTTGTTCTCGAATAAGTATGAGGTTGAAACACACAGTATACCTTATCATATCCCATTTTTGAAACAGCATCAAGAGTAGTGGCGATCTCTGTGGGATGATGGGCATAGTCGCTGTAAATGTCAGCTCCCTTCTCTGTCTTGCCCGAAAGCTCCATTCTTCTGCCCGCACCCTCGTATGCTTCAAGTCCGTTTGCTATTTCATCGGGAGAAATCCCCATAAGATGTGCAACAGCCGCCGTTGCAACAGCATCGCACACGCTGTGCTCACCGAACACCTTCAAGGTTACATGACACAATAATTCTCCGCCGCAGAATATATCAAAATCGCCGCAGCCACGGATATAAGTAATATTATCCGCATAATAATCGGCATCCTTACACATCACGCCGAAGGTGACAAGCCTTCCCTTATAATCCTTAACGGCTCTCATTACATTCTCATCACAGAAATTTACGACTGCAATACCGTCTTCGCCGGTTTTTGCGGCGAACTTTGCGTAAGACTCTTCGATCTGCTCCATTGAATGAAAATAGTCAACGTGATCCATTTCAATATTGAGAATTACCGCAAGAGTAGGATAAAAATCAAGGAAGGAGTCCATGTACTCGCAAGCTTCAAAAATAAAATATTCCTCAGAGCCTATTCTGTGAGCGCTTCCGGTATCCGCCATAACTGCACCGCAATTTACCGTAGGGTCGGTTCCCGCCGAAGCAAATACCTTTTCGAGCATTGAAGTGGTCGTACTTTTTCCGTGCATACCGGAAACACCTATGCTGTTCCTGTACCCACTCATAAGATAGCCGAGATAATCTGCTCTCGATATACGGGGAATACCGCATTCGCCTGCCTTTTTATATTCGGGGTTATCTTCTGAAATTGCAACAGTATAAATCAGAACATCAATGCCGTCAACGTGTGCGGGATCGTTTTCATAATATACTGTTATCCCCTCCTTTTCAAGCCCCGCTGTTGCCTTTGACGGTGTTCTGTCATAACCGCTTACGATGTGTCCTCTGAGTTTTGAGATATATGCAAGAGAACACATACTGACTCCGCCTATCCCCGCAAAGAACAACTTTTTCTTTCCGTTCATAAGCTCGCTTATGTATTCTGCACCGAAATGTGTATTAGGAAGTGCCATGCCACCGTCTCGCTTTCACTATGTAATATTTGAATTGTTTTTAAAATTGAATTTGTTTTTCTCATCTGTATTATACAATAAACAAAAAAAAATCGCAATACTCTGCTCAAATATAAAATAATTTGCACAATGTTCAAAAAAAGTTAATATCCGCCCGCTATAATATAGTAAGGAAAGATTATATCCTACGGAGGATCAAAATGAAACTTACAGACGTTAAAATCAGAAAACTCTTCAACGAAGAAGGCCCTATGAAAGCAATTGCTTCCGTTACATTTGATGACCAGCTCGCAGTTCACGACATTAAGGTTATCTATGCAAGAGAGAGATACTTCATCGTAATGCCCAGCAGAAAGAACGCTGACGGTACATACCGTGACATCGTACATCCCATCAACGCTGACTTCAGAAATGCTCTTGAAGCAACTGTTTTGGATGCTTACGAAAGAGCTATGGCAGAAGCTGAAGCTTATGCTGAGGTTGAAGCTCTTGAAGCTGCTGAAGCTGCTGAAGCTGACGCTGAATAATCGAATAACTATTAAGGAGTCGCAAGACTCCTTATTTTTTTATCAGACAAAGACTTGTAATAAGGCGGGATCTATTCCTGCCTTATCATATTTTCAAAACAGACCGCGCAATACATTCTCCGAGCTTTTTGTATCCGAGTGCGTTAAGGTGTGCCTGATCGGCATACTGCGGATACGGTGCCGTATACTCTGCTGACGGATCATAGTCCTCTTTCAGCACAGACGGAGAATTTGCATATATGCACCAATTATCCTTACCGATACCGCTTTCGTGCCACGCATCACAGAAATACAAACCGTTTTCTTCTGCGGTCTCTTTTATAAGATAAGACATAGTCTCAAGACTTCTGCCGCTTCCTCTCGGAAAATCCTCATAACCGTCACGGTCCACCCAGTCGTATTTTCCGACACAATGGGGTGCTACAAGCATTATATGACAATTATCGTTTCCCGCCTCCGAAAGAAGCTCACGGAGTCTTTTTATAACGTATGCAAATTTTCCTCTGAGGGTGTTGTTCAGCGGAAACATATCTCCCGCACAGCCGTATTCCATGTGTCTTTCGTTATAAGCTCCGAGAAATATAATAAGCTCTTTGTCCTTTACATCTCCGGCACAAAGAGGTGTAAAATTACCGTTTCTGCCCGTAAAAGGATCGTATTTGAAATCAGGGCTGTTTGCAGTACCGAGTCCCTCTATCATATCTATAATTCCTATACCGCCGTAAGCGTGAGTTTCAATATTGCAACCGATAATCCGTGCAAATTCCTCCTGCCATCTGCCGTCGGAGGTTATGCTGTCGCCTATTGCAAGTACGTTCTTATTCTTCCATTTGCCGTTTGCGGTGTTTTCCATAAAAGCTCCTTACATGAATATATAAGAATTATAACACACATCTGCCAAAGATGTAAAGAATACCTGGCAGTTAAATTAAAAGAAAGCCCCTGCCAAGCAAAAAAAGGAAGTGCAATGCACTTCCTTTTTTTGCTTGGCAGGGGCAGAAGGACTCGAACCCACGACACCCAGTTTTGGAGACTGGTGTTCTACCAACTGAACTATACCCCTATATCGACTTTGCTATTGTACCATATTATTTTCAGTTTTGCAAGTCTTTTTGGGATTTTTTTATATTATTTTTCAAAAAAGTCTTTGAGGGGAGTTTGAGGGGGACTTTCTACAGAAAGTCCCCCTCAAAAAATCAAAGACTCTTTTCTAAATTCTCTTTAATAGCTGCGAAGAAATCAGCAGTTTTTACTGCTTTAGCTTCAAAGCCTTCGGGTGTAAGGTTTACAAGGTCCTTTGTCATAATACCTGAGGAAAGAGTCTTCATGCAAGCCGCTTCAAGCTTGTCAGCAAAGTCTGAAAGCTCTGTAATTCCGTCGAGCTCACCACGCTTGCGAAGTGCACCTGTCCATGCGAATATAAGTGCCATGGGGTTGGCTGTCGGCTCTTCGCCCTTTAAGTATCTGTAATAATGTCTCGTTACTGTTCCGTGAGCCGCCTCGTATTCAAAAGCACCGTCGGGAGAAACGAGCACACTTGTCATCATGGCAAGAGAGCCGAAGGCTGTGGAGACCATATCGCTCATTACGTCGCCGTCATAGTTTTTGAGTGCCCAGATAAAGCCGCCCTCGCTTCTTATAACACGTGCAACCGCATCGTCAATAAGCGTATAGAAATACTCAATACCCGCTTTTTCAAAAGCTTCCTTATAATATTCATTGTATATTTCTTCAAATATGAGCTTAAAGGTCTGGTCATATTGCTTTGAAATAGTATCCTTTGTGGAGAACCAGAGGTCCTGCTTCGTATCAAGAGCAAATTTAAAGCAAGCATGGGCGAAATCCTTTATTGAGGAATCCTTGTTGAACTGTCCCTGAAGAACACCTGCTCCCTCATAGTCGCAAACTGTTTCACAAAAGCTCTCGCCGTTTTCGCCTTCAAAAACGAGCTTTGCCGTACCCTTGCCGAGAACTCTGTATTCCGTAGCCTTATATACGTCGCCGTAAGCATGACGGGCGATGGTGATGGGCTTTTTCCAGTTGCGTACACAGGGCATGATAAAGTCGGTGATTATGGGAGCACGGAATACAGTTCCGTTGAGAATGTTACGGATAGTTCCGTTGGGGCTTTTCCACATCTCAGTAAGGTTATACTCCTCAACTCTCTGCTTGTTGGGAGTTATTGTCGCACACTTTACGCCTACACCGTACTTCTTGTTGGCATATGCAGCATCGTAAGTGACCTTGTCCTTGGTTGCTTCTCTGTTCTGCAGAGAAAGGTCATAGTATTCACACTTTAAATCTATATAAGGGAGAAGAAGGTCATCCTTGATCATTTTCCAGAGTATTCTGGTCATTTCGTCCCCGTCCATTTCGACAAGGGGAGTTATCATCTTAATTTTTTCCATAATACAGTTCCCTTTCAGTTATCTTTTGTATAAGGAAGAAGGCCGCCTGCAAGAAGCATGGCTTTCTGTCTGTCTGAAAATTCTCCTGCAAGAGAAATTCTTATATTCTTTGTAACATCATAAAGCTCAAATGCTCCCGTCTCAAGTGAAGCCTTTGTGTTTTCAATAACTAAAGTGTCGTCCTGCTCCAGCTTTTCGTAATCATCGGGATCTGCAAAAGTAAGGGGGAGAATACCTGCATTTATAAGATTTGCCGCGTGAATTCTTGCGAAGCTCTTTGCAACTACTGCACGTACTCCGAGATACAGAGGAACAAGGGCTGCGTGCTCACGTGATGAGCCTTGTCCGTAATTTGTACCGCCGACGATTATCGTATTCTTTGCCGCCTTCGCTCTTTCGGGGAACTTTTCATCGCATACCGCAAAGCAGAAGTTTGAAAGATGGGGAATGTTTGAACGGTAAGGAAGGATCTTTGCACCTGCAGGCATGATGTGGTCTGTCGTGATATTGTCACCGACCTTGAGAGTCAGATTTGCTTCAAGCCTGTCTGCAAGAGGCTTAGTTTCGGGGAACTCCTTAATATTGGGGCCTCTGAGAACCTGTATCTTTTCTGCTGCTTCTTCGCTTGAAGGCATAATAACGGCGCTGTCATCTATCTTGAACGCATCGGGCATCGTTATTTCGGGATAATCGCCGAGCGTTGAAGGATCTGTTATATAGCCTGTAAGAGCAGAAGCCGCCGCAACCTCGGGAGAAACAAGGTAGACACCTGCATCTCTTGTTCCGCTTCTGCCTTCAAAGTTACGGTTGAAGGTACGGAGCGACACACCTGCCGAATTGGGTGAGAAGCCCATTCCGATACAGGGACCGCAGGCACATTCAAGAACTCTCGCACCTGCCGCAAGAATGTCGGAGAGAGCACCCGCATCGGCAAGCATGGAAAGAACCTGCTTTGAGCCGGGAGATACGGACATACTCACGCTGTCTGCGATCTTCTTTCCCTTGAGGATAGCCGCAACACGAAGCATATCACGAAGGGAGGAGTTTGTGCATGAGCCGACACAGACCTGATCCACCTTTATTCCGGAAAGCTCCGCCGCACTCTTTATATTGTCGGGAGAGTGGGGACAAGCAAGCATCGGACGAAGGGCTGAAAGGTCAATATCGATTATTCTGTCATAAACAGCATCGGCATCACTTTCAAGAGGAACAAAGTCCTCTTCTCTGCCCTGTGCCTTTAAAAACTCTCTTGTAATTTCATCGGAAGGGAATATGGAGGTGGTTGCACCGAGCTCCGTTCCCATATTTGTAATTGTCGCTCTTTCGGGAACGCTGAGAGTCTTGATACCCTCGCCGCCCCATTCAATTATTGCACCGACACCGCCTTTAACAGACAGTATGCGGAGTATCTCAAGGCTGACGTCCTTTGCACTTACCCAGGGAGAGAGCTTTCCCGTCAGATTTACCTTATACATCTTAGGCATGGTGATGTAATAAGCACCGCCGCCCATTGCTACTGCAACGTCCATTCCGCCTGCACCCATGGCAAGCATACCGATACCGCCGCCTGTAGGAGTGTGGCTGTCAGAGCCTATGAGAGTTTTTCCGGGAATGCCGAAGCGTTCAAGGTGTACCTGATGGCAGATACCGTTACCGGGTCTTGAAAAACGGATACCGTATTTCTTTGCAACTGACTGAATATAAAGATGGTCGTCTGCATTTTCAAAGCCGGACTGAAGTGTATTATGGTCAATATATGCTACGGAAAGCTCCGTTTTAACACGGGGAATACCGATAGCTTCAAATTCGATATAAGCCATTGTACCGGTGGCATCCTGTGTCAGCGTCTGATCTATTCTGAGGGCAATTTCAGTTCCTCTTATCATTTCACCTTCAACAAGGTGATTTTTTATTATTTTCTCGGCTATGGTAAGTCCCATTATTCTTTTCCTCTCTTTTTAATGCTGTCTCTTGCATTCTTTACGTGCTGTACTGTCAGCTCCTCTGCTAACTTCGCATCACGGGCTGCTATTGCCTCGTAGATCGCCTTATGCTCCGCAAGGGACTTTTCAGCTCTGCTTGTGTGCGATACGGAAGCTCTTCTGTACTTTACCACTTTTCTGTGAAGCACCTCAAGAGTATCCGAAAGGGGCATACATCCTGTCATTCTGTAAAGCTTCTTGTGAAACTCGCTGTCCTCATTCTTAATACTGTCTGCATTTCCCTTTATAGTGTAAAATTCCTGAAGATCAACGATCTGCTGAAGCTCCTCTATGGATTTGTCATAGGCGTTTTGTGCAGCCAATGCCGCCGCCATTCCCTCAAGACGAAGTCTCATTTCATAAATGATCTCTATGTCGTCATAGGAAATGCCGATAACTACCGCACCTCTGGGACCCATTTCGATAATATGCTCCTGCTCAAGTCTGCGGAGTGCTTCTCTTATGGGAGTTCTGCTGACACCGAGCTTTTCGGAAAGCTTCAGCTCCGTCAGTATCTCTCCTCTTTCATAAACGCCGCTGAGTATATCTCTTTCAAGCTTATCAAAAACCTGATCGGCTATTGAAATACTTTTATGTCCTATCATATCTTACTCCTTATTTAGCGGAAAATCTGCCGCCTGCAAGCTTTTCAATTTCGGCTTCTATTTCAACTGCGGAAAGAGACGAAACTCTGCCGCCCTCGTATTCCTTATCGACCCATTCCTTCAAGGCTACCACCAGGGGATCACGCTTATCAACCGCTTTATCACCCGAAAGCCCATAATTCCCGTTTATCCAGTAAGCAATTCCCGCAAGTCCGGAGGTCTTGCTTATCATAACGGAAGCGGGTCTGTTCAGAAGCTTTTCCGTATTGAATATGTTATATATCTCCTCATCCTTAAGAAGTCCGTCTGCGTGTATACCTGCCCTTGTCATATTGAAATTCTTTCCCGCATAGGGAGTCATGGGAGGTATATCGTAGCCTATTTCATTTTTGAAATACTCTGCGATCTCCGTAATTGCCGTAGTATCCATTCCGTCAAGAGAGCCTCTGAATGCGGCATATTCAAAGACCATAGCTTCAAGAGGAATGTTACCTGTTCTTTCACCTATTCCGAGAAGCGAACAGTTTACAGCACAAGCTCCGTACAACCATGCCGCAGATGCGTTTGCAACCGCCTTGTAGAAGTCGTTATGACCGTGCCATTCAAGATATTCGCTCTTTACGTCTGAATAATGCTGAAGGCCGTATATGATACCCGGAACGCTTCTCGGAAGTGCTACCTCACTATAGGGTATGCCGTAACCCATCGTATCGCAGGCACGTATCTTTACGGGAATGCCTGCCTGCTTTGACATATTCATAAGCTCATTTACAAAAGGAACAACAAAACCGTAGAAATCGGCTCTCGTTATATCTTCAAGGTGACATCTGGGAACTACTCCGGCTTCAAATGCATCGGCTATAACACCGAGATAATGGTTCATGACCTGACTTCTCGTCATTTTCATTTTCTTGAAAATATGATAGTCACTACAGCTTACGAGAATGCCGGTCTCCTTAATTCCCATATCGTGAACCATTTTAAAGTCATTCTTATTAGCACGTATCCAGGTCGTTATCTCGGGAAAACGAAGTCCAAGCTCCTGACATTTTTCAACAGCTTCCCTGTCCTTTTTACTGTATATAAAAAACTCAGTCTGTCTGATTATTCCGTAAGGACCTCCAAGCTTTGAAAGAAGCTTATAGATGTTGACTATCTGCTCTACCGTATAGGGCTCAACGGACTGCTGACCGTCTCTGAGAGACGTGTCCGTTATCCATATCTCCTCCGGCATACCCGTAGGTACTTTGCGGTGGTTAAAGGGAATTTTGGGAACTCCGTCGTAAGTATATATATCACGGTACAGATTGGGCTCTTCAACATCCTGAAGGGAATATTGATAGCTCTTCTGCTCCAATAGATTTGTCTTGTTGGATATTTCAAGCATAATTATGTCCTCCATGTATCATTGTATACAATTATACCACTATACGTATGCATTGTCAACACATATATGTATATATTCTTATATTATTATATGCAAAAATACCGTATTAAGCTAACTTTAATATTTCTGCAAAAGAACGTGATACGATGCAACGGAATACTTTTGAAGAAGTAAAAAAACGGAGGCCGAAGCCTCCGTTTGATTTGTTATTTTGCTAAGCCTTTTTGACCTTTGTCAGTTAAAACTCAACTGTGTTTCTCTTTCTTCTGTAGATAACGATTCCCATACCGAGAAGAGTTGCTGCGACTACTACCGCCCCTATCCACAAGACAGAGTCGCCTGTCTGTGCAGAAAGGTGTTTTATATCGGCTGTCATCGTTACAAGCTTTGACACGTCCTCGGCAGTAAGCTCCGCACCGTTTTTAGTTGCAACGATCAGCTTGAACGTCTTGTCTCCGGTCTCAAAATCCTTGAAGTATGACAGATCGTTGAAAACTATGGTCAAGTTTCCGCTACCGTCGTCTGTAAGAGTGTATTTGCTCTCGTCAACCCCTTCGATACCCTTGAGCTCAAGCTTCTGTGCATCGTATACAGCCTTGAAGGTCAAGCCTTTAAGGTTGGTTGCTTTATAGGAGTCGGCATTAAGAATTGCGATCTCAAAGGTTCCGTCGTCACGCTTGGTTATTTCAAGCTCAACGTTTTCTGTAGTTGTCTTTATTGTTTCTATAACAGGCGGCTCAGGATTTTCCCATTCGAAATTTACGAAATTATAGAACTTAATATTGTCCATCATTATCTGTGCGTTCATTCTTCTGAAAATAAGGATGGTTTTTTCAATGGAGCCGTAGTCAAAATATTTATAAGCTGTCTCAAACAACGGTCTCTCTTCATAATGAACCACATCTCCGTCCATTTTCGGATCTATATAGAAACGCAAGAAGCAGGTCTCATCGTCATACTGGAATACCCAATGATGCCATTCATTAAGCTCAAGATCATAAGCCTTTTCCAATACTACCTCAGAGGGATCGTTTGTATTTACGATCTTGAACTTACTTTCATCGAAGAAGTAACCGCACTGATAATCAACAGAGCTTGTGCCTCCGAACCAGTTATAGATCGCAGAACCGTAACTGTTTTCATAGGTCTCAAGTCCCGTTACCATAACATCAAACTCAAAGGTGAAGGATACACCTTCGTTGACGTAGCGGGGATTGTCGCTATCCTCTCCGTCTGTAGACAGATAGTTTGCCGTGTTATGAGTAGGCATTTCTCCTGTCGTCTCGTCAGGAGTATCGAATTCTGTAGCCTTGTCCCACTTAACGACCCAGTTGCCGTCTTCAAGCTGAACTCTTTCACCGTTTGAAAGACCGCCGAAGATTTCCATGTCTGCTTCATCATCATAAGTAAGATGCTTATAAATATCAAAGTTTATTTCTTTATCAAACTCTTTCCATGGTGTAATTTCTTCAGGTCCTCCAACTCTGTAGGTTTTATAATCTGTACTATAGAGTACATCTTCACTCACCTTATCGCCGGAAAGCGTTACTGCGTTGGAGCCTGCACACGTTGCGAAGGAATCATCCCAAAGCTGTCTGGTTGCTATACCGCTGCCCCAACCGAGAGCTGCATTGAGTTCATTCCCGTTTGCAGCACCGTCAGCGTTATAAACAACAGCGGACATACCGTATTCGTAGCCTATTGCACCGTCGGGGCCCTGCTTGATGGTTCCGTCAGGATTTAACTTTTTAACGCTGCCGTTCTTGTAATATTCATGAGCGTTTGTTCTGTTGTAGTCAATGTATTTCCAGGGAATAGCTACTTCGTAGGTTGTAATTCCCGCACCTGTGTCCAAAGAATAATTCTTTTCATCACGGAGTAAGCCTGCGGGAGCAATTGCAAGATCAACAAAACCGTTGGCCTGTGTGTAAGCGGAATTGAGGAGCATACTCTTGTTGTGATTAGGAGTATTATTCCAGGCTTCCTTGTAGCCCCCTGCACCTTCAACATAACCGAAAATAAGGTCGCATACGTTTTTGGATAACCAGGGTTTATGTCCGTATTCAATAACGGTTGTCCCATCTGCCGCATAAGTGTTGGGATAAGCTTCAGGATGGAAAGTATCGCCGTAGCAAATACTGTTAGCTCCTCCGGGGTCTATCCTTACCTGGAGAGCGTCGCCGTTCCATGTGTTTGAACGGCCGTTCTGCAGGGAGTGACCGTCGGGGTCATAGACCTTTGCGCCGATGTAGAAGTAGTTTTCATCCCAGCGAAGCCAGAGGTAATATTCCATGTCATTGGAGTCAGCCGCATAGGACGGTTCATTGTAGAAAAATCTGTTGGGGTAAGGTGTTGTGCCGCCTATCGTTGTAGGATTCAGGGCGGGATTATCAGAACTCTGCAACATCCATACTGTAGCTTCGCCCCATTCTGCTTCGGAAATATATCCGTCGATTACGGGCTTGACGTCGAAGTATTTTGCTTCTACTGCTTCAATGTTGGCAGCATTGTGAGCACCGACGGGCAAGACCCATGCAAAAACGGGAAGAACGAGTATAAGGGTTAAAAATAATGCAAATAAACGTTTCATGATATACCTCCTAAAAATATAAAAAATTGTTTTTTCTGATTCAACTATATACCTATCGGAGTATTAAGTCAATACCGCCGGACCAAAATCGGCATTATATACTATTTATTTTGGTTGTTTTGTGCATTTAGCACAATTATTATAGTCTATTTTATTAACAAAATATCACATAATAACAAACATCATGCGTATTTTTATTTTTCACCCTCAAGCAATTCACATATTTTTCCGTAGGCCTTTCTCATAGATTTTTTCTTTTTCTGCATTTGTCTAACTACATCCGGCAAAAAAACGGAGGCCGAAGCCTCCGTTTGATTTGTTATTTTGCTAAGCCTTTTTGACCTTTGTCAATTAAAACTCAACTGTGTTTCTCTTTCTTCTGTAGATAACGATGCCTGTGCTGAGTGCGAGAACTACGAGAAGTGCCGCACTTACCCAAACAACTGCGTCACCTGTAGCAGCAGAGGTTGTTGTGATATTAGCCTTAACGTTTACAAGTGCCTTGATATCGTCAACTGTAAGTGTTACGCCGTCCTTGGGAGCAACGATAACCTTGAGCATATCAGCGGAAACATCAGCGCCCTTGAATACGGAAAGGTCCTTAATTGTGATAACAGCCTTGCCGTTACCGTCATCAGTAATTGTGTACTTGGATTCATCAAGATCTTCAACGCCCTTGAATACAACCTTTTCAGCATCATATGTTACTGTGAAGGAGAGAGCCTTGAGGTTGTTAGCCTTGTACTTTTCATTATTTGTTACTGTGAGTGCGAATGTACCGTCTTCACGCTGTACAATGCCTGTTTCGATTTCAATGTCTTGCTTTGTGTCAGTAGGAGCCTGTGTGGAGTTGTCGGGAAGCTTCTCATCTGAACGGTCGTTTGTTCCTGTAAAGTCAACGAAGTTATAGAGCTCAACGTTATCAAGCTGGATCTGAGCGTTCATTCTTCTGAGAATGAGGATGGTCTTTTCGATAGAACCGTAGTCGAAGTATCTGTACATGAGGTTGAACATAGGTGTTGCTGTGGAAGCTACCTTATCGCCGTCCATTTCGGGATTGAGGTAGAAACGTGCTGTACAAGTAGCATTATCATACTGGAATACCCAGTGATACCATACGTCTTTTTCAAGTGTGTAAGAACATTCTGCTACTACTTCGGAGGGGTCGTTTGTATTTACGATCTTGAACTTACTTTCATCAAAGAAGTAACCGCACTGATAGTCAACGGAGCTTGTGCCGCCGAACCAGTTGTAGATCATGGAGCCGTAGCCTGTTTCAAATGCTTCAAGACCTGTAACCTTAATATCAAATTCAAATGTAAAGGAGTTGCCTACGCTTTCGTATCTTGCGTCTGCACCGTTTTCTTCGTAACCGTCTGTGGAAAGATAGTTAGCTGTGTTATGTGTAGGAAGCTCGCCTGTTTCAGCATTGGGTTCGTCACGCTCTGTTGCGAGATCCCATTTAACTACCCAGTTACCGTCTTCAAGCTGTACTCTTTCACCGTTGGAAACGTCACCGAAGATCTCCATATCTGCTGCATCATCGTATGTAAGCTTCTTGTGAACTGCGGGGTCCTTTTCAAAATCATAATCGGGAGGAGGAAGCTGAGTGATAGGGCCGCCTGTTGTGTAGGTCGTATAACCCGCACTGTAGAGCTCATCTTCACTTACCTTATCACCGGAAAGTATTACAGCATTGGAGCCTGCACAGGTTGCATAGGAATCGTCCCAAAGCTGTCTTGTGATGATACCGCTACCCCAGCCGAGAGCTGCATTGAGCTTGTTTCCGCCTGCAGCACCGTCTGCGTTGTAAACAACAGCGGACATACCGTATTCATAACCGATAGCACCGTCGGGGCCCTGCTTGATGGAACCGTCGGGATTAGTCTTTTTAAGAGTAGCATTCTTGTAATATTCATGACCGTTTGTTCTGTTGTAGTCAATGTATTTCCAGGGAATAGCTACTTCGTATGTTGTAACACCGCTGGAGGAGTCAGAAGAGTAGCTCATGCCTGCGGGAGCAATTGCAAGATCAACAAAACCGTTGGACTGTGTGTAAGCGGAATTGAGGATCATGCTCTTGTTGTGGTTTGTTGTATTGTTCCAAGCTTCCTTGTAACCGCCGGCACCCTGTACGTAACCGAAGATAAGGTCGCATACACTCTTGGAGCTCCAAGGTCTGTGACCGTATTCAACAACGGTCGTACCATCTGCCGCATAAGTATTGGGATACGCACCGGGATTGAAGTCACCGCCATAACAAATAGCATTTGATCCATCGGGGTCGATTCTTACCTGGAGAGCGTCACCGTTCCATGTATTTGTACGGCCGTTCTTGAGGGAGTGACCGTCGGGGTCTGTAATCTTAGCACCGATGTAGAAATAGTTTTCGTCCCAACGGAGCCAGAGGTAGTATTCCATATCGAGAGAATCTACCGCATAGGATGCTTCGTTGTAGAAGAATCTGTTGGGGTAAGGGGTTGTGCCGCCGATAGTTGTGGGCTTCTGGTTAGGGTCAGAAGGATTTTCCTGAACAAAAACAGTTGCTTCGCCCCATTCAGCTTCGGAAATGTAGCCGTCGATAACGGGCTCAACGTCAAAGTACTTAGCTTCTACATCTTCAGTATTAGCCGCACCTGCAGCATTTGCGGGAATTACCCCTGCCACAACTGCGAAAATCATGAGGAGAGCAAGGCCAAGTGAAAGAAGTTTTTTCATGTTGAATCTCCTTAAAAAAATGTTTGTTCAGCTTGCGCTGTATTCTTAATTTGATGCAGTTTTATGCAAAACCGCTATCTTACATTATAATTATAGCAAAACAAAGGGCACATGTCAATCTATAATATATAAATTTCTGTGCCCAATAATTTAATTATTTGTAAAATATTTACTTTAATCTTTCTTATTCAGCTTCTTCTTCGTCTTCACAAAGAGCTTTTCCGCACTTGGGACATACGATGTCGGAGGGGTCAACGCTGTCATCGAAGCAAATGGTTTCGTTGCATTCGGGACAAATAGCGCAGAGCATATCCTCGTCACAGCAGTCACAGTCGCAGTCACAGTCGAAATCGTAATCGTCGTCACAGCAGTCGCAATCGCAATCGTCATCGAGATCGTAGAGAATTTCTTCTACGTCGCCCAGATCCTCGTCGAGCTCTTCTACGTAATCTTCAAGCTCAGCAAGATCATCGTCGATCTCGTCAACAGTTTCAACGACCTCGTCAAGAAGGTCGATGATAGCGTTCATAAGCTTAACCTCGGCCTTGTCGCCGTCAAGATCAAGTCCTTCGGCAAGACCCTTGAGATATGCGAGTTTTTCGGTAATATTCATATTATTATCCGCCTTTCGTATCATTTATAATATATTATTTACCCGCCTTGACAGGCGGGTAATCAATTCAATTGAAAAAAGTTATGCTCTTTCGAGATATTCGCCGGTTCTTGTGTCGATACGGATAACTTCGCCCTGAGCGATGAAGAGGGGAACTCTGATAACTGCACCTGTTTCAACAGTTGCATTCTTTGTTGCACCCTGTGCTGTATCACCCTTAACACCGGGTTCTGTGTCAGCAACTTCCAGTTCAACGAACATGGGAGGTTCAACTGCAAATACGTTGCCCTTGTAGCTCTTTACTGTGCAGAGCATTTCTTCCTTTACGAACTTGAAGTTCTCGGAAAGCTTGTCAGCATTGAGAGGAAGCTGTTCAAAAGTTTCCATATCCATGAAATAGTAAAGCTCGCCATCGCTGTAAAGATACTGCATTTCCTTACGGTCAACACGTGCATCTTCATACTTATCTGTAGGGCTGAACGTCTTTTCAATTACGGAACCTGTGATAACGTTACGAAGCTTTGTACGAACGAAAGCCGCACCCTTACCGGGCTTTACGTGCTGGAATTCAATTACCTGCATTACGTTTCCGTCCATATCGAACGTAACGCCGTTTTTAAAGTTACCTGCTACTACCATATTAATCATCCTTTTCCCGAAAAGCCAAAAGACCTTTCGTATAAAATTTATTATAATTACACTCTATTTTATACCATAACGCCGAATATTTCAAGGGGGTATTATGATTTTTTTGATTATGATAAGGATTTTATACAAAAAATGGCTGTTTTGTTACCAAAAACAGCCACGCCTGTATTTTATTTATTTGCCTAAAATAAATTTCTCACATCAAATCGATTTGAGCATTTGGGACACGCAACTCTGTGCTTGCCCTTCTTTTTGGGAAGACGAAGCACCGCCTTACATTTGGGGCACCTTTTATAGACGTGAGTCTTTCTGTCCTTAAATCTGTCGCTCTGGAGCTTAAAAAATCCTTTTATACCTCTCCAAATACTCATAAATCTCATATTTTCTTTCTGTCTTGAGTATATCTTTTTGGAAAGAAATCTGAATATGAAATACGCAGTACACAACACCGATAATACGGAAAAGATATAATATACAATTTTATTCCACGCAAAGCGTCCCAAAAAAGAAAACGCAAAGCTCATTATAAAAAGGCACCAGCCGAGTCCGTCTATGCCTGCCGAAGCACCGTAACGCCCGTACATAAATCTTATAAGCTTCTGTTTCAAAATACCACTCCTCTCAAAGCCTGCAATATTTTTTATATTATATACTCTAACTTAATTTTAGTCAACATTTCGCATTTTTATATTTCTTCATTATTAAATACTTGCAAGGAAAGAGCGTTTGTGATAAAATAAATAAAAAATTACAGCAAGGAGTACAGAGAGACGTGCTTTTTGAAAAAACACTTATGCCCGATTACTTCTTTGAATCCTTCTCTGAGGTAACCCCCGAATTTCTCGCCTCCATCGGTGCAAAGGCGGTAATCAGCGACATTGACAACACTCTTGTTCCTTACGAGATATACAGTCCCACCGAAAAGGTAAAGCTCTGGGTAAAGGCTCTCGAAGAAAACGGAATTGCCCTCGCCTTTGTTTCAAACAATCATGCAGACAGGATAGAGGTATTCAACCGTGAGCTCGGAAAGCCTGCCTATTCAGACGTCAAAAAGCCAAGTGCGAAGTATCTTTTCATCGCCATGGATACTCTTGGCTCAACGCCCGATAACACTTTGTTTTTAGGCGACCAGCTGCTCACAGATGCATGGGCGGCACACAATGCCGGCATTAAGGCGGCAATAGTTCCTCCCATAAAGGATAAGAAAAATCTTTTCTTTAAAACAAAAAGGCTTATCGAAAAGCCTTACATGAAAAAGTTTTTCAGAATAAAAAAACACGAAAAATAACAGGTTCAAAAGACAAGGAGAAAACAATTTATGTCAAGACTTGAGCTTATAAAAAAAGCAATGGCCGAGGCGGGAATTGATGCACTTTACATCACGTCTCCCGAAAATCACCTTTATGCCTGCGGCTTCAACAACCCTGACGGACAGGTGCTTATAACGAAAAACAATTCCTACGTTTTTGCGGATTTCAGATATATTGAAGCGGCAAAGCGTGAATGCGGCTGCGGCTTTACCGTGGTAATGCCTGAGGGTAAGAGAAACGTCAAGGCACTCCTTCTCGAATACACAGAGGAGAACGACGTAAAGACTCTCGGCTTTGAGGAAGGCTTCATGAACGTAAGAGAGCACACCTCCCTCACCGAGCTTCTTCCCGAATGCACTCTCGTTCCCTCGGACAGTATTCTCACAAGGCTGAGAATTACAAAGACAGAAGACGAGGTTGAAAAAATAATCAAGGCTCAGCGTATTGCAGAGGCGGCTCTTGAGGAGCTTATACCCCGTATCACATATGATATGACGGAGATCGATGTTGCCGCAGAGCTTGAATACCTCATGAAGAAGAAGGGTGCTCACGGCTTCAGCTTTGAAACTATAGCCGTTTCAGGAGGAAATTCCTCAAGTCCCCACGGAGTTCCCCGAAACGTAAAGCTTGAAAAGGGATTTCTCACCCTTGACTTCGGTGCACTTATTGACGGCTACCACTCCGACATGACCCGTACCCTTGTCATCGGCAAAGCCGACGGCGATATGAAGCGTCTTTACAACACGGTCCTCGAAGCACAGAATGCAGTTCTTGCAGTTATAACCGAAGGTGCTTCAAACAAAGAAATGGATAAGATAGCAAGAGATATTATTTACGGTGCGGGCTATGAGGGCTGCTTCGGCCACGGCCTCGGCCACGGTGTCGGCCTTCTCATTCACGAAGCACCCAATCTCTCCCCCGCAGTACCTCCCGAAACAGTTCTACACAAGGGCGAAGTAGTCACCGTTGAGCCGGGAATTTACATTGAGGGCAAATACGGATGCCGCATCGAAGATATGGTATATATCACCGAGGGCGGTGCACAGAACTTAACAAAAGCACCCAAGGAGCTTATTGAAATATAAGATCGAGAAGACGATCCGCCTCTAAAAAGCAACAAAACCGCAGAGCATCGAAGCGTTCTGCGGTTTTCTTTGTCATTTTTCAAGCAACATCCCGGAAAGTGCCAGCATTTGCGGGCTGTCAAGAGTATTTTCAAGCTTCACACTTCCCTCTCCTTCAGCCACAAGGAGACCTGCTGCTTCAAGACGGCGTTTCGTTTCCATCGCAGCGCCTTTGCCGCCGTCGTAAATATGCTCGGCACCGCTTACCTTTTTTATTACGTTCTTAACGAAAGGAAAATGAGTACATCCGAGCACTACGGAATTTATCTTCTTATCTTTATATGGAGCAAAAAGCCCCTTCAGATATTCCGAAAGCTCCTCTCCTTCAAAGATACCCTTTTCCACAAACTCAACTATACGTGGTGCCGCAATAGTTATGATCTCTGTTTCGTTTTTGTATTTTTCATAAAGGACTCTGAATTTTTCTTCCGCAAGAGTTACGGGAGTTGCCATAACGGCAACCGCTTCTCCCTTCGCATTCTCCGCTGCGGGTTTGAGTGCAGGCTCAAGACCTATTATTATAATATCCGAATACTTTTCACGAAGATACTTTACAGCCACACCCGTTGCGGTATTACAGGCTATAACAAGAGCTTTTATCCCACGTTTCATAAGGGTGATTACCGACTCCTCAGTAAGCCTGAGTATTTCGCTCTGCCCCTTTACACCGTAAGGAGCATTGGCAGAATCACCGAGATATATGAATTTTTCAGAGGGCATTACGGCCACAAGCTCACGAAGGACAGATATTCCGCCAAGTCCTGAATCTATTACGCCGATCGGCATATCCTTCTTTTCCACGAAGCCCTTCACCTCCCCTTGTCAATATACCTATTTCTTCTTTTTAGGCTTTTTAGCCGAATTTGCTTTTGCACCGTTTTTACCGTTTGCTGACGGAGGGTGCTTTTTCTTTTTTGCAACCGAAAAGCCGAAGCTTCCTATTTTTTTACCGAGCTCGTAATATGCACCGTGAGCAAAGGCGGCAAGGTGTGCCCTTTCAAGATGCAGCTTTCCGCTTTTATCGATAAGACTCTCCTCAACGTCAACGCACAGTATATCGGCAATAAACATATCATGGCTTCCCATGGGAATTATATCGGTCACCTTACACTCAAGGGAAAGGGGACTTTCAGCAATAAGAGGACACTCAACGATGCTTGCAGGTGACTTTGTCAGAGAGCTTTTCTGAAATTTATCTATCTTCCTTCCCGTGTGAATACCGAGATAGTCGGCATCCCTCACCATCGGTACTGTAGTTAGATTTATGGCAAATTCCATTTTCTCTTTCAGTATACCGTAGGAATATCTTTCGGGTCTTACCGATATATACGTTTTCGGAGGTATCGTATTTACTATTCCCGTCCATCCGATAGTTATGATATTAGACTCCTCCATTGTTCCGACAGTCACCATAACAGGAGGAATGGGACCGAGCAATGCTCCGCCCCTCCATGTAACTTTACTCATTTTATATTCCGTTTTCTTTATTTAAAAATAGAGATAATTTCTTTTGAAAAATTCCAAAAGAGGTGCACAGTTCAGTATGCCGAAGGCTATTAAAGCACCGCCTATGCCAAGTATCATATCGTCAGTCTCAAAGGAGCCGAGTCCGAACATACCCTGCAGAAGCTCAACGAAAACAATGACGAATACTATAAAAGGAAAAAAAGAATCGAGCTTTCTCGTATTCTTTGAGCAGGCAGGAACAAAAAATGCAAGAGGTGTGTACAAAAGAAGATTTCCGCCGATGTTTACGGCAAGAATTATCCCACTTGTTTTACCGAGTGCAAAATTGCTTATTTGTCTTGTGAGAGAACTGAAAGGAACAAGGCTGGGAAGAGCCTCGGAAAGCCAATACTTATTATATACGAAGCTGAACGCAACATCGTTGGATAAAAATCTTGTAAAAAGCAGAAGAGCCAAAAAAACGATCACGTATAGGGCAAACATGAACAGAACAGCTCCGTGTACAAGTCTTTTTTTCACGTGCTCATTAACCTCTGTTTTACTGCGTAAAAGCACCGCCGCAGTCGGAAGCACAAATACACCGATAACAAGAAGTGCAAAATATCTTATCCTTATGGTCATGTCAGGCACGAAAAGAACAAGTGCAACATATACCGCACAAGCAAGGGCAACAGCACAGAGAAACCAGGAAGCTGCAATATAAATCTTATCCTTATTTTTCATCTTCCACCTCCGAAGAAGCTTTTCTCTACCGTTTTCACAACGGTACTTCCATACATACTAATTATAATATGTATAGAAAAATTTGTAAACACTTTTTTTGATATTTTTCACAAAAAATGCTTTAAAATTATCCGTTTTATGTACCCTTGTAACAAATTATGACGTTTTTCTGCAAATGCAGAACACAACATCGACCGTGATTTCAAGAAAATCAAGGACAGAAAGCTTATTCTTATCCTTCTCGGAAGTCCTGTAATAAAAAGGTGTCATTTCAAAAAGGCTGTATATTGCTTCTCTGCTGTCAAGACTTACTTTATAGGTAAGATGCTCCTCACTTTCTTTCTCAAAGCCTTCGGGAATTCTTATTTCGCCCGATGACTGTCTCGGCTCATCGTAAAGAGCCCTTCGAAGCTCATATAAATGCTCCTTACCTGATGCCGCAACTATCAGACGTCCCGTATTTTTCAGGACTCTGTAATTTTCCTCGGCGGCAATGGGAGCGAACATACTCACGGTAAAATCAATGCTTTCGTCTTTGATCGGAAGCGAAAAAATATTTCCCGCACCGAAAAACACCTCGGATATATTTTCCGCACCTGTATCTTCTGACATTCTATCGAAAGCAAGCTTCTCTCTGCGGCTTCTCTTTGACGCCGCAGCCGCACCGTACTTTGATGCATCAAATCCCGCCGCCGTTACGGAAATGTCGTTTTCTGCAATTGTCTTAATTATATTGACGGTATGATACCCTTCGCCGCATCCGCTGTCCACAAGATTTATGCGGGATATTCCCTGCTCATTACAAATACGTACTATCATTTCACCGATAGACTTTGATATAGGTGCATAATAGCCTTTGCCGAGAAATTCGACTCTTGCCGAAATCATTCCTTTATCATCGCCTGTATGAGCATTTTTGCTTTTACCGGGCGGAAGAAGGTTTACATATCCCGATGATGCCACGTCGAAGCAATGAGGCTTTTCGCCCTTGCAGACAAAAGCTCTCTCTCTCATTTCAAAAGGCTCTGAGCACACGGGGCATCTTAGTATTTCAAATATATTGGTTTTGTTTTTTTCCATAGCTTTATTCCACCACAGCAACAAGCTTTGCATGAAGGGCATATCGGCCGGTTCCGCCTACTCCCCCGTTTGTACAGGTGGACAGGGTGATAATGGTATCTCCGGAGCTTATTTTTTCATCCGATGCAATCGTTGTATTTGATGCGATTTCAGCGGCAAAGCTCAGAAATTCATTTTCGTTTGTGAATATGGTCTGTATGTAATTGTAATCGCTTACGGTCTGATATACGGAAAACGGCTTATATATGTATGCTCCGTCAAGGGTATAGATATATATAAGTGTGCTGTTGAAAAATTCTTCATCAAAGAATTTGCCCACGTCATGAAACATAGAGCCGTTTACAACGTTGTGTCCGTATATAAGTGAATTATAATTTTCATTCAGCACAGTCGAGCACTCATTTACAAGATATATAGAACCTACAGCAAGGTATTCGCCTGTATATGCATGGGTAAGATAATACTCGTCGTTACCGCTTTCGCTGTGCATAAGGGGATAATTAATTCTTGTATTCTCCACGTATATCCAACCCGCAACCTCGCTGTTGAGCTGTCTGAGTGAGCTGAGACTCGCCTTGACCGAGGCAAGATCAAGGTCATACGAGCTGTCTGTATACTCAATGTCTCCCTCGCCGTACATCGCTTCTATTCTTTCATAAGGAGTCATAACGGCGGCATCGCCTTTATCCTCCTTTGCGGTGGCATCAAGAGTTATTGGAGTTATAAGGTCTGAAGCGGCATCGTATATGGCGTTGCCTTTAGCTTTGTCAACAAGATTATTGATTATGAGAACGAGACAGACAACGAAAACCACCGAGCATACCCCCATTATCCCAAACTGGATAATGTTTGCGACAAGCTTGTTTCTGCTTTTGAATTTCTTCTCTGTCAGAGCTTCGATATCCTGTGCTCTCAAAGTATCAAGTGAGTTTTGAAACTCATCATTGATCTTTCGGGAATTAAGGGGAATTTCCGTATGCTTTTTATTTGACATGACAAGCCCCTCCTCTCTTAAAACTGTTTTGTCTTATTATTATATAATAAATTCTCAATAAGTTCAAGAGGTATATTATGTATTTTCTTTTTACCCATACGCAAAAAATTATGCTCTCCGTTTATTGCATAGTACCGAAAAATATGATATTATATATAGATGTAAATATAATATATTTGAAAGGACCTGTCATGGCCGGTATATTTGACCTTTTCAAAAAGATCGAAAAAAGTGAAAACACCCAAGGGGGCGGCCCTGCTGAGTACATTATCGCAGGACTCGGCAATCCCGGACGGGATTATGAGGACACCCGTCATAATGCAGGCTTTATGGCACTTGACGTGCTTTGCAAAAGTCTTGGCGTTTCATGCACCTCGCTCAAGTTCAAGTCTCTCACCTGTACGGCACAACTTTCGGGCAAGAAGGTCTTGCTTATGAAGCCGCAAACCTTTATGAATAATTCAGGTGAAGCTGTTCGTGAAGCCGCAAGCTTCTACAAAATTCCGCCTGAGAAGATCATTATTATATATGATGACATAAACTTTGAACCGGGTGCTCTCCGTATAAGAGAAAAAGGCTCTGACGGCGGTCACAACGGAATTAAAAGCATTATATACCAGCTTTCCTCCGACAGCTTTCCGAGAATTCGTGTCGGGGTCGGCAAAAAGCCCCGTCCCGATTACGATCTCGTTGCTTGGGTAATGGGCTGTATAAAAGGAGATGAGCTGAAAAGCTTCAACGAAGCAATTGAAGACGTCCCCGAAATATGCTCTCTCATATTAAAGGGAGATATTCAGAAGGCTATGGGCACTTACAACAAAAAAGGAAAACAATGAACACACAACTGTTACGGGATATGCTGAAAAGCTGCCGTGAGTACGAGGCTTTCACAGATGCGGTGCTTCTGCCTTACGGAAAGAACGCATACAGGCCTTGTCTTGCAGGAGGACTCTCCGACGGAGCTTTTCTGCTTTTCGCACTGACTCTCGCATCTGATGAGCGTTTCGGACGTATGCTTCTCATATGTCCCGAAGACAAGGAGGCAGCAAGGCTGTCCTCAGTTCTGTCCGAACACGGCGTTTCATCGCTGTTTTATCCGTCGAGAGATTTTACCATGAATAACATAACAGCCTCCCATGAGCTTCAACATGAGAGGCTATCCGTGTTATCTTCATTGCTTCTTGAGGACTCCCGTCTTATAATATGCACGACAGCAGAAGCGGCGCTTCAGGCGGCTATTCCCGGAGAAGTTCTTTTTTCTCACACGGAAGAGCTTGAGGTCGGAAAAGAGATAAATCTTGAAGACCTTCAAAGTAAGCTGCTTCGTGCCGGCTACACAAGAACAAATCAAGTGGAATCGGCAGGCCAATTTGCTGTCCGAGGCGGAATTATTGACGTTTTTCCTCCCGGAGATACGCCTGTCAGAATTGAGCTTTTCGGAGACGAGGTTGACAGAATAGGCTCATTTGACATAATTACGCAAAGAGTTTTTGAGGAAATCGAAGCTGTCCTTATAACTCCTGTAAAGGAAGTTATTTTAGGTGACTTTGAAAAAGAAAAGTTGAAATCAGCCATTTCAAAGCATCTCTCCAAGCAGAAAAAAAGCGGAAAGCTATCACCTCACGTAGAGGAAATACTAAAGAAGGAGCTTTCCGATCTTGATAACTCCTCCATCACCGATTTTACAGACAAATACATTCCTATTATATATGAAGACTATTTTAAAAACGGAGCACATTCAAATCTGCTGTCCTATTTTGACGGTGTGATTTGTATACGGGATACGGTAAGCTGCTCAGAAAGACTCGACGTATGCAAAAAGCTTCTTGAGGAAACAGTCCTTTCGCTTCTTGAAGCAGGGGAGCTGTGCCCTGTCGGAAGCGACTTTGCATGGCTTGGTGAGTGGGAGAGGATGATCGAAAAGATTTACACCTGTCCATCATTCTTCGCAGACGTATTCACACGCTCATACACCGACATGAAGATAGGACAAATATTTGATTTCCCCTCACAGAGCAAGCTTCCCTTCTCATCAGATGCTTCAGCACTCATTGAGGAGCTGAGGCCTTATGCCGAGGGCAGCTACATGACTGTTGTTTTCTGCGACGGAGAGGCCGAGGAAAAAACTCTTTTTAAAACTCTTTTTGAAGCCGGCTTTTCGCCCGTATATGCAGACGTAAAAGACGGTATATCTCCCGTTTACGAAAAAGACGGCGTAGGCGGTATCTTTCCTAAGAAAAACAAAAAGAACTGTCCTGTTGCTCTTATCAACGGATATTTCCCCGAAGGCTTTGAATTTTCAAAGGGACGCTTTGCCCTCTTTGATTTTTCATCACAAACCACCGCTAAAAAGAGAATATCCCAAAAGCTCGCAAAGAAAAAAAGACCGAAAAACGCTCAGGCAATAATGAGCTATCACGATCTTACCGAGGGTGACATCGTAGTACACGACAATTACGGTATAGGTATGTATGAGGGTATCGAAAACCTGACGGTAGACGGTGTTTCAAGGGACTACGTTCACATAAGATACGCAGGTACGGATAAGCTGTTTATTCCCGTTGACCAGCTTGACATGGTTTCAAAATACGTCGGCGGCTCCGATGAGGGCTCAGGTATCAAGCTTTCAAAAATGGGCGGTCCCGACTGGACCAAAAGCAAAACAAAAGCAAAAAAAGCAGCAAAGGATATGGCAAAGGAGCTCATTGAGCTTTATGCCAAGCGCCGCCGCACTCCCGGTATCGCATTTGAAAAAGACGACACCTTTTCAAGACAGTTTGCCGATGCCTTTGAATACGAGGAAACAGACAGCCAGATGAGTGCAATTGCCGAACTGACAAGGGATATGGAAAGGCCCTATCCCATGGACAGAATAGTTTGCGGAGACGTCGGCTACGGCAAGACGGAGGTTGCAATGAGAGCAGCCTTTAAAGCGGTGCTCAGCGGTTATCAGGTGGCAATTCTCGTTCCCACCACAATTCTCGCTTACCAGCATTATCAAACCATTCTTTCACGGTTCAGAGGATTTCCCGTATCCGTCGATATGCTATCACGTTTCAGAACTCCCGCACAAAGAGCCGCTTCCGTCAGGAAGCTGAAGCGAGGCGAAACGGATATTATTGTCGGCACTCACAGACTTATCTCCTCGGACATTGAGTTTAAAAAATTAGGACTTATAATAATAGACGAGGAACAGCGTTTCGGCGTCGCACAGAAGGAAGCTCTTAAAAAGCTCTGTACGGGAGCTGACGTGCTGACTCTTACTGCTACCCCCATTCCGAGAACTCTCAACATGGCGATGGGCGGTATTCTCGACATGAGTATTCTTGACGACGTTCCCGGACTTCGCTCTCCCGTTCAGACCTACGTAATGGAGCACGACGACGGTGTGCTTGCGGAAGCCATGAGACGAGAGCTCCGACGAGGCGGCCAGGTATTTTATCTGCATAACAGAATCGATTCCATCTACACCGTTGCAGACAGAATATCAAAAGCTCTGCCCGATGCCCGTATTGCCGTAGGCCACGGTCAGCTCAGCCGTGAGGATATTGAGGATATATGGGGAGACCTTGTAAAAGGAGATATTGACATTCTCATTTCAACCACCATAATCGAAACGGGCATTGACGTTCCCAACGCAAACACTCTTATAATCGACAACGCAGACCGCTACGGTCTTTCTCAGCTTCACCAGATACGAGGCAGAGTGGGACGCTCTTCAAGAAAGGCTTATGCATATTTCACCTATCCGAAAGCCAAAATACTCAGCGAGGTTGCCGAAAAGAGACTTCGTGCAATCAAGGAATATGCCGCATTCGGTGCAGGCTTCAAAATAGCCATGAGGGATATGGAGATAAGAGGTGCGGGTAATCTGCTCGGTGCACAGCAGCACGGTCACCTTGAAAGCGTCGGCTATGACCTTTACCTCAAGCTTCTCAACGAAGCGGTTCTTGAAGAGACGGGAAAAACAGCAGAGCCGCCGCTTGAATGCACCGTTTCCATAACACAGGACGCATTCATTTCAAAAAAATACATTTCAGACTCCGGTCAGAGAATGGAAATGTACAAGAAGATAGCAAGGATCTCAGATGAAGAAGATTTTGATGACATTATCGATGAATTCTGTGACAGGTTCGGTGATATTCCCTCTCCGACACTTACCCTTTGCAACATATCTCTTATCCGTGCATTCGGTGTATTTTGCCGTATTAAGAAGATAGAACAAAAGGGACGTGAGCTTTATCTGTACCCCGAAAAGCCGGATCCGTTTTTCCTGACGGAAGCAATAGGAAAATTTCCCAAAAACTCAGTCAAGCTTATTCTTACGGGAAGCTGTGCACTTTGCTTCAGAATACCGTCGGACAAAAAAGCGGCTGACTTTGCACTATACGCAATTAAAATTTTAAAATCTCTCACCGAAGAAATCCGAAAAGAAGCTTCGTCCGAAGATCCTTCGGCAGAGGAATAAACAGGAGTTACCAATGAAAAATATCAAAAGGTTTATTTGCATCTTACTTGCCGTTCTTTTCGTTTTAACGGCGGCTTCCTGCAAAAAAGCTGAAGAGGTAGCGGTAATGACTCTCGGCGACAGCGTCGTTACGGAGAATATGTACAGCTATTGGCTATCAAGCTACAAAGCAAATTTCCTTACAAGCTATGAGGATGTAAGTGATACGGAGGAATTCTGGTCCTCCACGATCACAGACGGTCTTACCGCCGAAGAATTTCTCTCTCAGCTTATTCTTGAATATGTACAGATGGATCTCGTTGCCATGTATCTTTTCGATGAATTCGGTCTTAAAGTAACATCCGAAGACAAAAAAGCGGCAGAAAACATCGTTGCGGATCTTCTGGAATATGCAGGCGGAAATAAAACAGTCTTCAATCAGGCACTTTCCGCATACGGTGTCAATTATAATATGCTTTGTGACATTTATCTGCAGGAATTCAAATCCACTTACGTATACGATCACGTATTTGAAAACAATGTGCTGATTGTAGACGATACCGTAAAGCAGGAATATCTTGAGGAAAATTATGCAAGAGTCCGTCACATATATATAAACGATGCATACGATACAGAAAAATCTGCCTACGATGCCGACGGAAATTTTATAATGGAGCCTCTTGATGAAAGTACGCAGACTGAAAAAGACAAAAAGGTTGCAGATGCTCTGAGTGCGTTGGAAAACGGTACGGCTTTTGATACGGTATACGAAGAATACTCCGAAGAAAAGGCATACGATAACGGATATTATCTTTCCGCTTCGACCACGGGACTTCCCACGGAGCTTATCACGAACGCATTCAAAACGGAAATAGGCGAAACGGCAACGTTCAAGTCACAGTACGGCACCCACATCATAATGCGTCTTGAAATGGACAGTGCCCCTTACGAAAATGAAGCAAACTCCGACTTCTTTGAAGATTTCACCGATGCAGTTTACGAAAACACCTTTATGGAATACATTCGCTCATATTTTGACAAGATAGAGATCAATACCGAAGTGTTATCCTCTTATTCCATAAGAGATGCTCTTCCCAATTATTCATTCCAGTATTGATAAAGCTCAAAAATGCCCCCAAGCCTGAAGGCTTGAGGGCATTTTTTATTCGGGTTTGTCGGAGTCATCCTTAAAATCGGAGTTTTCGGGAGGATAGAAGCCGAAGGACTGGTTTTTCCTTGCCTCCTCCTGCTTTCTCTTTTCCTCTTCCTTTTTGCGTTCTTCTTCACGGCGGCGTTCGTTTTCTTCTATAACGGAACGGCGACGTTCATTTTCTTCGTTTGAACGGCGGCGCTTTTCGGCTACCATTTCATCAAGCTCTTCAAAAGTGGTCTCCGTATTCATCGCCTTTTCAAACTGTTCTCCGTCCATCACTTCATTTCTCACAAGATACTCTGAAATAAAGTGGAGCTTATCCATGTTTTCATTCAGAATTCTCTTTGCTTCCCCATATGCTTCGGTAACGATTCTGTGAACCTCGCTGTCGATCTTTGAAGCTATTTCTTCGGAATAATTTCTTCCGTTTGAGAAATCTCTGCCGAGGAACACCTCGCTCTGTCCTTGACCGAACTTGATGGGACCGAGAACGTCACTCATACCGAGCTGAGTCACCATGGTGTGTGCGATCTCTGTTGCTCTTTCAATGTCGTTTGAAGCTCCGCCGGAAACATCATCGAAGATAAGCTCTTCAGCCGCACGTCCGCCGAGAAGCATCGAGATCTTCTGCTTCAGCTCATTCTTATACACGCTGTACTTGTCTTCTTCGGGAAGGCTGAGAGTATAGCCGAGTGCTCTGCCGCTGGGGATAATTGATATTGTATGAACAGGGTCCATCGCAGGAAGTACGTGGGAAAGAATTGCATGACCCGCTTCGTGATAAGCGGTCTTCTTCTTTTCGGATTCCTTTATCTTCATGGACTTTTTCTGAGGACCTGCAATTATCTTGGTACGTGCTTCTTCAATTTCGTACATACCGATAAGGGATTTATCCTTACGGGCCGCAAGAAGTGCCGCTTCGTTAAGGAGATTTGCAAGGACTGCACCTGTAAAGCCTACCGTAGTCTTAGCTATGGTAACGAAGGAAACATCATCTTCAAAATGCTTGTTTCTTGCGTGTACCTTGAGTATCTCTTCACGTCCCTTGATGTCGGGATAGTTTACTGTTATCTGTCTGTCAACACGACCCGGTCTGAGCAGTGCAGGGTCAAGTATATCGGGACGGTTTGTTGCCGCAATTACGATAATGCCCTCGTTTGAACCGAAGCCGTCCATCTCAACAAGCAGCTGGTTGAGAGTCTGTTCTCTTTCATCGTGTCCGCCGCCGAGACCTGCACCTCTGTGACGTCCAACAGCGTCAATTTCATCAATAAAGATGATTGCCGCAGGAGCTTTTTTCGCAGTTTCAAAAAGGTCACGTACTCTTGATGCACCGACACCGACGTACATTTCAACAAAGTCTGAACCGGATATTGAATAGAAGGGAACCCCCGCTTCGCCTGCAACAGCCTTTGCAAGAAGGGTCTTACCGGTTCCGGGAGGGCCTACAAGAAGCACACCGTGAGGTATTCTCGCACCGAGCTTTGTAAACTTTGCAGGATCTTTAAGAAATTCTACGATCTCTTCAAGCTCCGCTTTTTCTTCATCTGCACCCGCAACATCGGTAAAATACACCTTCTTCTTGTCGGCGGAGCTGAGCTTCGCCTTTGATCTTCCGAAGGAATTTATTTTTGAACCCTTTCCGCCTGTGGCCTGGTTCATCATATACCACCAGAGGAAAATGAATACGCCGATTATAAGAACGTAGGGCAGATAGCCGACCCACACGGGAATATCGGCAGGAGCAGGCATATCGTAATTTTCAATTATTCCGGCCTTGTTCTGTTCGAGAATGAGCTCGCCAAGATCATAGTAGAACCAATCGAGACTGCGGAGTCTGTATGCGACGATCTTATCGTCACCCGGAGTTCCGTCCTCGTTGAAGGTCCTTACCTTCATTTCAAGGTTATTCTTCTTATCAATTACAAACTCCCTGACATTTTCTTCCTGGAAATAGGTGACAATGTCTTTATAAGTCGGTATTTCTTCAGCTCTGTCGCCCCATATTACAGCACACAGAGCAAGAACCACACCGAAGATCACTAAATATATGAGAGAGCTTTTAAAAAACTTCTTCATCAATACCTCCGTAAAAAACTAATTTAATTTATTAATGACAGTTTGAGGTTGTTTTCACGCTCAATTTTTATTTTTCATAAACCTTACGGCTGAGTATTCCCACGTAAGGAAGTGTTCTGTACTGTTCATTATAGTCAAGACCGTAACCTACTACAAATTCATCGGGTATTTCTCTTCCCACGTAATCGGGAACAAAGTTTTTAAGCTCAGGCTCACGTCTTGAGGGCTTATCGAGAAGTGTACAGGTCTTAACGTCTGCCGCACCGTTAATTCTCAGATACTCAGTAAGATAGGAAAGAGTTCTGCCGCTGTCGATAATATCTTCAACGATAATAACGGTTGACTCGGAAAGGTCAACTCTATTAATGTCGAGAATTATATTTATTCTCTTGCTGCTCTGTGTTCCGGAATATGAAGATACCTTCATAAAATCAATTTCAACGGGAAGCTTTATCTTCTTCATAAGGTCAGCCATAAATACTACACTACCTTTGAGTATACCCAATATAAGCACCTTACCGTCATAATTGGAAAAATCTCTGTCTATCTCTTCGGCAATTCTTGTAGTCGCTTCGTCAATCTCTTCAGGGGTCATAAGAACGCCTGCCATATCGTCCATCTTATATAATTCTTCCATTTCAGTTCTCCTTATTACAGTAATATTCTATTTTAACAGCTTTGCCTTCACCTTTAAATACTGTACCGTCTCTTGCGGGAAAACCGGGTATCCAGAGAATACCCTCATCGTCACACACAAGAGGAAGCTTATCTCTCGCAGACGACGGTATTTTATTATCACAAAAAAGCTTTTTAACCTTCTTGTGATGACCGCCGATAAAATAAACGTCACCGTCACGTCTGTTTCTCACGTATAGGCTTCCTATAATTTTATCATTATTAAGAACAGTTTTTATTAAATATTTGTAAATATTACCATATATATTAAAAGTTACATCATTTGCCGCTGTTGTTTCGCCCTCGGCAAAAGCAGTTCCATTTATATCACAAACACTTAAAACAAAGCCTAAAGGAGAAAAATCATTGAGTCCTGCTTCCAATGCCTTTATGTATTGCGGTATTTTTTCTTTCGTTTTGTTCTTTTCAACTGCAAAAGAAACATTTTCGTCTATTCTTACCGTCACGTTGTCAGGCAGATGAAGCTCTCCTTTTTTTCCGCTTTCTATAAAGTTTACAACATCCTGTGCGTTCCTTCCGGACAATGAACCGCACGGAGCTGCTTCGGAATATAGAATAAACACCGCACGGACAAGAAGTGCTCTCGGTGCTTTTCTTAAAAGCTTCGCTTTTATCTCTCCGTTTTTTCTTCCCGTACCCAACAGCCTTGAAGCTTCTCCTCTGAGATACTCCTCATCCCATCGAAGCGACTCTGACAGACGGAAAAATGCCCTTTCAGCCAAGGGATTTATCTCTTTCAGAACAGGTACTGCTCTGTGACGTATCCTGTTCCTTGTATACTCGTTTTCGGCGTTTGTGTAATCAAACATAAAATCCTGCCCGATCTCATCCAATGACGAGCGTATTTCCTCAGAAGAAACACAGAGCACAGGTCTAATTATAACCCCGTCTCTGACAGGGGGTATTCCGCAGAGTCCCAAGGCTCCGCTTCCCCGCGATGCATTGAAAAGAACAGTTTCCATATTATCGTCGGCATTGTGAGCCGTTGCAATCAGTACACGTTCCATGAGAACAGAATACTTTTCTGCAATTTCTTTTCTGCACTCGTCAAAAAACATATATCTCTGATTTCTCGCACATTCCTCGATCCCTTGCTTTTCAGCTCCGGAAATTTTATAGACATCTGCCTTTTTGGAGATGAAATCAATGCCGTTGTCTCTGCAGAAATCACGGCAGAAGGCTTCATCACGGTCGGCTTCGTCCCCCCTTAGCATATGATTGAGATGAAGTGCAACAATTTTCTTTTCAGGCGTCAGTTTTTCTTTCAGATACAAAAGAAGAAACACTGAATCAGCCCCACCTGAGAATCCGACGGTTACGGCAAGGGAATTTTCAAGAAGTGTAGAAATTCCCGTTTTATCACAGTATTCTTCTATTCTCAAAAACAGATCTTTATTCACGGGAACCTCCTTTAATTTTATCAGTTTTTATTTTTCTCGGTTATGTAACAGTACAAAAACGCCCATATTACAAGAACCGTCATTGATGCGAGAAGTGCCTCAAGCATTTCGGGGACAAGTGCCATGTCAGGTACAAGTGCTCTGGAAAAAGACGTATTTCCTCCTTCACGCACAGCGGAAGTGAGCAAAAGCAGATGCCCGAACAAAATATAGTACAGAAGCTTCCAGAATGAAGCAAATTTTTTCATCATCGCTACCTCCTCATGCTGTTCTTCTACTATTATATAAAGAAGACTTTCGGCGGTCAATGATAAAAATGCTCCAAATCAGAAAATATGTTGAAGCAAAGGCAAATGATGTTTCATTTTATTATACATACAAACCCCGATATTGTCAAGAAAATACAACCCTGTGTTGACTAAAGCCTTAACTAAATGTATAATAACATCAGATGCTAAAACACCTTATATAAAGGAACTGCTGATAATGAATAAAATATCGGATCTCACTTTATCATCTTCCAAAAGGCAGGAAAATATCGAATTGCTTCGTGTAATTTCCGTAATACTCATAATTTTTTATCACCTGTCAAGAAATACCGTTCCCACCTCAAGTGCTGATGCCGTGGCAATCGGTTGTCTTTCTCCCTGGGGCATTCTCGGCGTAAACTGTTTTGTCGCCATTTCAAGCTACTTTCTTGCAGATCAAAAATTCAAAATGTCAAGAATTATAAACGTGTTCGTTCAGATGGTGACTTGGGGAATTATTTTTCTTTTTGTACGCCTGATATACGACTTCTATACAAAAGGTACCCCTGTCATACATAATTTCGCAGAACTGTTCTGCGACGGTCTTGCCGCACCCTTCTGGGTCACAAGATACTGGTTTGTGTGGACATATATTCTTCTTTGTATTGCTTCTCCGTTTATTAATCTTTTACTTAATAATATGACTGAAAAAAGCCATGCCGTTTTTCTTGCAGCTTCGAGCTTGATCATTATTTACGGCACGTTCAGCAGTGGCAGCGGAATTGTGTCAGATCTTGCTTATTTTATTTACATATATGCTTTTGTATCTTATATAAAGAAATATCCCGTAACGTTTGTTGAAAAGCATTCCGCTCCCGTGAGTATCATCATGACCGCCATGATGATCACATCAAAAATACTTGTGGAATTTATTCCGTTTTTCAGAAACAGAATCTTTTATTCTATCTTTGATACCGGAAGACATTCGGCTTTCATGGTTATAATGAGCCTGTTTGTATTCTGCACTTTCAAGAACATGAAGGTAAAAGAGAATAAAGCGGTAAGCTTTATTGCACTTTACTCTCTCGGAATATACCTGTTTCACGAAAACTGTACCTTCAATCTCACAGACTTTCTTTACGGAAAGCTTCAAAGCTCACTTTCCCTGCCTGCATCTCTTCTCGTCATTATCGGCTCGGCAATTTTGTTTATTATAGGCATACTTGCAGATGTTGTCAAAAAGAATGTAATCGATAAACCTCTCATTAAGCTTATAAACAAACTGCCTTTTACAAACAAAGTGAATAAATTTATGGACCTTGAAAATATTGATTGAATTATTTTCTGAATTTGCTGTTGACAATCAAATCAAAATGTGCTATTATAATGAAGCACGCAAGAGATGCGTGCACTCGGAGGGTTATCGAAGTGGGGACGTTTGCGAGCGCTGCCAAGTCGGATCGTAGCCATGTCGTTCTGTGGGCCAAGGAGTTGTAGT
>JAZSLF010000022.1:0-21470 GCA_045535205.1 Eubacteriales bacterium | reverse complement strand
CGCTTTGCTACGCATAAGTTCCACTTGCTGAAAAATCCTTGCTGTCGCTCGATTTTTCAGAGTGTCACTTAAAGTCCAGCAGGGGGAGCCAGAAAAAACGACAGGTTAAGCCTGTCGTTTTTTCAACGAAATAAATCCCTTGCGGGATTTGTGAAATGCACTTCGTGCGTGAAATATTGCTTCGCAATGTGAACTGCCTGCGGGCGTGAGTGGATTTATTTCATTTCACTTTCTGCGCAGCAGAAAATTTCACAATTCACGAAGTGAATTATTTCACATTTGCCGCAAGGCAAATATTTCACTAAAAGAAAGAGTTTTATTCTCGTAATATATATCAGACCGTTTGGTCTGTTTTTTGTTTATTGAACTCCAACCAATTTGAACGGAGTTTAATTTTTAAAACAGTATGTTTGTAAATCATTTCTACCGAGTTGCAGGTTGTTACTTGTAATATTTACTCTATTCCACATAATACTGTGCTTGCATTTCAAACATGTTTTTATATATGCCGTTATCTATCTGCATCAGCTCTGTATGATTGCCGCACTCAATTATAGTGCCATCGGAAAACACCGCTATCCTATCTGTAAAACGGGTGGATGAAAGACGATGGGAAATATAAATTGTGCTTTTACCTTCAGTCAGCTGATGAAAACGGTTATATATTTCGTATTCGGCAATTGGGTCAAGGGCAGATGTTGGTTCGTCGAGGATTATAATCGGTGTATCTTTGTATAGGGTTCTTGCGATTGCGAGCTTTTGACCTTCTCCTCCTGAAAATTCAACTCCGTAGTCATCAAAATCCTTGCTTACCGAGGTTTCAATTCCGTTTTCTAAGGTTCTTATTTTATTCGTAAGACCGCTTCTTTCAATGCTGTCTTTGAGTTTTTCAGTATCCCATTTTGTATTTAGTGTTATATTTTCTCTTGCGGAAAATGAAAACAGTTTAAAATCTTGAAATACTACTCCCAAAAGCTCATAGTACTTATCAAGCGGAATCTTATTTACAGGAACTTTGTTTATAAATATTGTTCCTTCAGTCGGCTCATAAAGACGGCAAAGCAGTTTAACAAATGTGGTTTTTCCTGCTCCGTTCAAACCGACGATAGAAAGTGTTTCTCCCGGATTTATTATTATAGACAGATTATTTATAACTAAAATATCCGTTCCCGGATATTTGAATGATACGTTTCTAAATTCAACAGTCACTTCCTTCCATTCTTCGTAGCCTTCACGACATATTTCATTTTCCTTTTTGATATTCTTTTCAAGCTCAATACAATAGCGAAACTCTCTTGCAAAACGGCTCATTATGATGAGTCTGAAATAATTCCAGAAAGCACCGGAAACACTGTCGCTGAAGCTGTTAATACCGGTCATGTACATTGAAAAGTTACCTATACTCATTCCGCTGAAAACTACTCTGAAAGCAAGGATGATATACACAATACATTCCTGAGCAATGCCGGTTACAAAGGTGAAAGCGTTCAACTTTACATCGTACATCTCACGGCTTTTATATAACGGATATTCCTCTTCATCAAAGTGCTTTTTGTGCTTTTTACAAAGCCAGTCTGTCAGATCGTTTACCCTTACTTCTTTTGCATATTTGGGTTCACGCATAAGATCAAGAATATAGTTTGTTTTTCTGTTTACGGGAGCCCATACGGAACGGTAGAATTCAAGTCGCCGGTGCTTCTTTTTATCGATTATCATTTTAACGGTAACTACTGCTGCAATAAGAATGATGATCAGTGGTTCAAAGGAAAGAACGATGGCGGAAAGACCTAAGAGTTTTATTACTGATGAGATAAAATTGCATACAAGCACAAGAATATATATCATAGAATCTTCCTGTGCAAGTCCTACAAAGCTTTTAGTATCAGGATGCTCCAAATCCTCATATCGTATTTTTGAAACTGATTTTCCAAGGGCAAGATTGGCGAGATATCTTGTTTTTGCAATTTGTTTCTGGTCAAAGGTTCCGAAAACATTACTGAGTATATTTGCCAAAAAGCTTGTAATTGCCATTACGATGACCCAGAAGAATGCTTCTTTCATGTCCGAATGCTCAGTTATGGCATTAAGTATATTCCTTGTGAAAATGATTGGGATAAAAGTCATAGCTGTTTGTATTGCCATATTAAGAAATCGGGCAACATAAAGCATTTTGTTTGTTTTAAAAAGATATTTCAGCACGAAGAATGTGTTTGAAAACAGCTTTTCTCTTGAAACTTCATAGCTTTTTTTGTCATATTTTTTCTTTTTCATCTGTTACTTCTCCACATAAAACCGGGATTGCTTGCTGAACATATCAGTATATATTTCACCCTTGCGAAACAATTCTTCGTGAGTTCCGTATTCAACAATTTCTCCACCGGAAAAAACAGCGACCTTATCACAAAAACGCACCGATGCAAGCCTGTGGGAAATATAAATTGCGGTTTTGTTTTTGATTATGTTATTGAAGCGTTCATACAAGGAGCTTTCGGCAATAGGATCAAGTGCTGCGGTGGGCTCATCAAAGATTATGATCGGTGCATCTTTATAATAAGCTCTTGCACAAGCAAGCTTTTGACCTTCTCCGCCGGAGAATTCAATTCCTCTCTCATCGAATTCTTTGGTAAACGGTGTATTAATGCCGAGTTCAAGCTCTGAAATTTTTTCACTCAAGCCGCTTTTGTTTAGTGCATCAATGATCTTTTCGTTGTTTTCTTTATCATCAAATACAATATTATCGTGAATATTGAATTTGAATAATTCGTAATCCTGAAAAACTACGGATAACAGCTTCATATACTGTTTTTTGTTTATTTTTGAAATATCAATGCCGTTATAAAGAATGCGGCCCTCTGTGGGCTCATAAAAACGGCATATCAGCTTTATAAACGTTGTTTTCCCGGCACCGTTGTATCCAACTACTGATAGCTTTTCGCCGGCTTTAACTGTTATGGAAATGTTTTTCAGTACGTAGTTTTCGGTGTTTGGATATTTGAAAGAAACGTTTTCAAAGGTTATTTCGTGTTGTTTTTGTGCTTCAAGATTTATGTTCATCCCGGTTTCAGTGTTGTTTGTAATATAGGAGGTTATTTCTTTATAATTATCAACATGTTCGGAGAGCATACTTAAGTTGACTACTTTATCCATAATATCCCTAAAGCCCCCTGCAAATGCGGTTATTGCACCGAGATACATACTAAAGCTACCTACTGTTATGCTTTTTATCAGTATTTTATATACAGAATATCCGTACATCATAACGGTTTGAGCAAAAGCAATTATAGAGTCAACAATACTAAGCTTAAGATTACTGCGTAGATTTTTATCAAGTACATTCAGATAATCGTCAATTTCATGTCGAAATTTGTCCCCAAGCCAAGCGGATGCTTTGTTTATTCTCACTTCCTTGCCAAAGTCAAACATTATCATACAATTCATTATATACTTGAATTTTCGTGCATATTTAGAGAAAATGGGTTCGTATTCATAACCAAGCTTTTGGCGTCTTTTGTTGATAACAGAGGAAAGAAAAATGACAAAGAGGATCATCAGGATTATTATGGGGTTGAGTGTGAAGATAATGTATGTATATCCTGCAAGCTGTAAAAGAGTTGTGATGAAACTTGTGAAGGTTCCGTCAACAAATTTTACGGGATTTGTATTGTTGATTGCTTGATTAATCTTGTCTCGGGTAGAGCTGTTTTCAAGGTGACTGAAATTCATTTGGGCACATGTTATGCCGTAGTTTTTCTCAAATTCCCAATTACAGCGGAGCTTTGAAGCACCGCCCACATAGCTTACTATTAAGCGAACAATGCTTACAAGTAAATTGATTCCCACGAGAATAGCAATGTAATAAAGGATTTTATGCCAATTCTTGCCGTATGTCAGCTCGTCAATGATGTGTTTTGGCATCAACAGCGTAAATAAAGGTTGAAATGTATTAATAATAATCGTAGCTACAGCAATAAAATATCTGCTTCTTGCGTGCTGCCACGAATAACGGATCATAAATCCTAAGTTTTTTATTATGTGTTTAACTTTTTTCATTTATTAAAAGCTCAAGGTGTTTTGTATAAACGGAATTTATTTGTATTAATTTAATTGGTTTATGGCTGAATGACATGCCTTAAATCTCGGATCATTATCAATGATATTATCGGGAGTGCCGAGACTGTGCATATAACAGCGTTTTATACTGTTGTGAAGCCATGCGATGATCTGTTCAAGCTCTATTTTATCGGCACCGTTTTCTTTGCGGAAGGTGTAGTATTCGATGCCGAAGTCCTTCATATCTTCAACGGCGGAAATAGCGCCGTCAATATCGTTTATTGCAATACAGTCGTTTGAACGGCTCCAGAGTGAGCGAAGCACGTGCCATAGTATATTTTTAGCATTGGCAGGGTCATCACGTAAAAGCTTGTAATTGTATCGGGCGGCTTCTTCGTAAATACGCCAAGCATCGATTGCTTCAAGCTTTCTTACATCTCCGAATATGGAAATACGTCTTCCGTGATTATTTAATGCATCAAGATATGAACATACCGCATTACTGCGCATTGTGTTTGAAAGCTCAAGGCATTTTTCATAATCTTTTTTGGCGTTAAAAACTAAAATCATGGATTTGATTTTTATATTGTCTTGATCGGGCAGATCAACGGCTACAGCTTCCGCTTTTTCAAGGTCGTTGTTTTCAACATAATACTGAACCAATGTTTCATTGGCGTTTATTTTCCTTGTCAGATTTTTGTCCTGATTAACTATCGCTTCAAGATGTCTTATTCCTTCATTGAACAGAGTATCATATTCTTTGTCGGGTATTTTATATAAAAAGCCCTTTTGTGAAGCACGAATGAAACTGTATATGGATAAGGCACATTCAAGCTTTACTTCATAGTCCAAAGGATATTTTTTTAAGTATTCATGATACTGTTCGTATTGCTTGTACCCTCTGTTGTTCTCATAAGTCAAGTAATTGTAAGTGTGATTGATTTTACCTATTGTATCAATAAGTGTGTTTTTGTCTTCCTTTTCGTTAATTCCAACGCCGAGAAGGCAGTCTGTTGTTACTCCGAGAACTGCGGAAAGGGGAACTATCTGAGAAATATCGGGCATTGTGTTATCACATTCCCATTTGGATATGGACTGAACTGAAACCATTAGCTGTTCAGCAAGGTCAGCTTGTGTGATCTTAGCTTCTCTGCGGAGCAGTTTTAACCTTTGACCGAAGCTTAACATTGTTTTATACTCCTTTCGGTGTCTGAGTAATATATAAGTTGTGATTAGTATAACAAATTATCATCTCTTAGTAAACATACCATTGGGAGAAATAGGGTTAAAGAGATGTTTAATATTTTGAATTATGAAATTCCCGAACCTGTTTTTGTTGGAGCGGTAACAGCTTTTTCAGGGTGAACGGGAACTGAGTCTGACTAGTATCTGATTTAAAATGCAGCAGAGCTTGCGTATTTGAGTGAGCTTATTAATGCGGAAGACTCTTCTTCAGCATACAGAACTGCACACTATAAGCTGACGGCAGACATAGCCGTAAATGAAAATGGAGATGCTTCAACATGGAATAATACAGCACCTGAGTATACGTGAAAGCCTATTACAATAATAGTTCTGTTCATCTATTCTCTGTTGATATGACGTGTCGTTTGAATATATCCTTGTAAAACAAGAAAAAGTATGGTATGATTTTCTTGTAGCAATGTATAATGAATATTTATAGAATGCAACCCTTTTTGACAAATAAGTTATAATCCCCCGTGTAGTGATAAAACTTATTAGTCGTAAAAAAATGATCCGAAAGATATTTTACGAAGGAGAAAAACATGAAGCTGCTATTTAAACAACGCTTTTTTTCGTGGTTTGACAGCTACGATATTTATGATGAGAGCGGTAAAACAATGTTCTTTGTCAAGGGCGAGCTTGCATGGGGACATTTGCTTCGCATTTACGATTCGACCGGCGGAGAGGTAGGCTATATAAAAGAGAGGGTCTTGACCTGGCTTCCCAAGTTTGAAATGTATGTGGGTGACCGCTATGCAGGCTGTATCAGCAAGGAGCTTACTCTTTTCAAGCCGAAGTTCAATGTTGATTACAATGGCTGGCATGTTGACGGTGATTTGCTTGAGTGGGATTACTTGATCCTTAATTCCGTCGGACAAAGAGTTGCAAGTGTATCAAAGGAGCTCTGGAACTGGACGGATACATATGTAATAGATGTACATGACCCTAAGGATGCTCTATATGCTCTGATGCTTGTACTCGCTATTGATGCTGAAAAATGTTCAAGGAGTAATTGAAAAATGGAAGCAATTGTTTATACATCAAATACAGGGCATACTGAAGAGTATGCAGGACTTCTCGGTGAAAAGACGGGATTGCCTGTATATGAACTGAAAGAAGCTGTAAAGAGGATAGACAAGGGTACGTCTGTGATCTATCTGGGGTGGCTTTTTGCAAACAGCGTAAAAGGCTATAAAAAGGCTTGCAGGCTGTATGATGTTGTAGCTGTATGTGCCGTTGGGCTATGCGATACAGGCACTGCGGTTGAGGAAGTGAGAAAAGCAAATGCTATGCCGCACACCTTACCCCTTTTCACGATACAAGGCGGTATGGACAAAACAAAGCTTAACGGCATCAATAAGTTTATGATCAGGATGCTCACAAAAGGAGTAGAAGCCAAAAAAGATAAAACAGAGAATGATGAGCATATGCTGTATCTTCTTAAAAATGATAAGAATTATGTGAGTGCAGAGAATACGGCGGCATTTATAGAATGGTACATAAAGCCAAAAAACTGATGGAGGTGATAGCTTGAACCCATCAATGTATATTCCAATTATGGCAATGATCGTGCTTTTGCTTCTTCTACTGAGAAGTCGAAAAGCAGTAATCGCAAGGAAAGCTATCGAAAAAAGAAAAACGGAAGGAAATATTGAAATGAAAGAGCTTGCAAAGAGATTTATTGGTAAAGAATGCCTGATTTATGCTTTTGACAGCAGCCATCAGTTTGAAGGTGTTATCAAAGAGGTGACCGACGGAGCGATCCTGATTGAAAAGGCTGGAAAGACGGAAGCTATCAATCTGGATTTTGTTATTCGGATCAGAGAATATCCGAGAAATAAAAAAGGGCAGAAAAAATCTGTTGTACTTGATTAACAAGAATACCATTTTAAAACAAAGAATTTATAGGTTAAGTCACGATAAGGACTTTCTATCAAAAAAGTGCTTCAAAGTGAAGCACTATTTTACTATGATTTTATTTTGCTTTATTCCCAAGTTGATAAAATGCCACGGCGGAGGCGGCGGCAACGTTGAGAGAGTCAACGCCGTGATACATGGGGATCTTTACGGTATAATCACAGTCGAATATTGTTTCGTCAGAGAGTCCGTCGCCTTCTGTTCCCATGATTACTGCAAGTTTTTCTTCATTTAAAAGTCTTGGGTCGTCGATGGACAGAGTGTTTTCTTTTAGTGCCATGGCGGCGGTTCTGAAGCCGAGCTTTTTTATTTCCTCAAGGCTTTCGCTTTCCATAAATGTCCAATCTATCTGAAATACAGTTCCCATGCTCACTCTGGCAGAACGGCGGTACAGCGGGTCAGAGCAGCCGGGTGTAAGAAGAACGGCATCCATGCCGAGTGCGGCTGCTGAACGGAAGACAGCACCCACATTGGTTGGGTTCATAACACGGTCGAGTATTACTATTCGGCTTTTGCTTTCGCAGATCTTCTGTACGGGGAGAAGCGTCTTTCTTCTCATGGCGCAGAGCATACCCCGTGTCAGCTTAAACCCTGTGAGCTGAGCGAGTACGTCAAATTCAGCGGTGTATATCGGAACGTTTACTATTCTTTCAAGAATGAGTCTGCCTTCGCCTTTAATATGCTTTTTTTCCATAAGACATGACACGGGCTCGTATCCTGCATCAAGCGCACGTTCTATAACTTTGGGACTTTCCGCAATGAACATGGCTTTTTCGGGAAATTCTCTGTTTAAAAGCTGATTTTCGGAGAGCCTTGCGTAAACGTCAAGCTCAGGAGCGTTAAAATCTGTTATTTCAATAATGTTGTTCATTTTGTTCTCCGTTGTTTTACTGTGTATATTATAATTTGAAATATCCTCTGTGTCAAATAATTATTTTTTCTGTCAAAGCATCTGCAGGTTGTATATTTTGTGTTGATATGATAGAATAAAGAAAAACACTTTTTGGGAGTAATTATGAAAAATCCTGTTTCTCTTGACAGTCTTTGCGCATCTCTTGCTGATGCACTGGGGATTGAAAGACCGACATGTGCGGCGGACCCTTGTGAAGCGATATCTTCTCTTATACATATAAAAGCGGGAGGGAAAGCACTTGACAGGGTGTTTATGTATAATCCCGATGCCATAGGAGAATGGATATACAGGAAATATTCCGATATGTTTTCGGATATTATAGAGAGCGTAGATGCGGAAATTCCTTTTGCAACTGTTATGCCATCGGTTACCCCTGTTTGCTTCGGCACTATGTATACGGGAGCTCAGCCTGAAACACACGGAATAAAGGGATACGTAAAACCTGTAATAAAAACGGACAGTATATTCGATGCACTTATCCGTTGCGGCAAAAGGGCGGCAATAGTTTCAACTGCAGGGGACAGCATGTCTAAGATATATCTTGAAAGAGATATGGATTATTACATATACGATACTGTTTTTGAGGTCAATGAAAAAGCAAAGGAGCTTATCTTGGAAGACAAGCATGACTTTATTGCCGTATATAACGGAAATTACGATACTGTAATGCATAAATTCGGTCCGGAAAGCAAGGAGGCTCTTTTGGAACTCGAAGCTAATATAAAAGATTTCGGTAAGTTTCTTGACCTTATAGAAGAAAATTGGGAAAACCATAATACGCTCGTTGGTTTTGCTATGGATCACGGCTGTCATGAAATAGACGGAAACTGCGGTTCACACGGACTTGATATGGACGAAGACATAAATATTGTGCATCTGTATAAGGTTATGCCGCAAAAATGATTTTAACGTGAGTTTTGCTGTCACTTGCAGAATTATAAGGAATATGGTAATATATTATCATAAAGATTATGTGAAAGAGAAGTATTATGTATTACAGACACGAGCTTGATTATAAATATCCTGAAAAAAGCGATGAACACATGATAGATGTGAAGCACCTTCGTGACGTGACTCTTGACGAGAATTATCCTTACCTGCAAAAAGGGTTTTGGTTTGCTTGTCAGAGGGCGGTTTTGTTTCTTGGACTTCACGGCATTGCCTTCTGGCTTCTAAGAATTACTCACGGACTTAAAATTCATGGGAAAGAGATTTTAAGAAAGCATAAGGAAGACTTTAAGAACGGGGCTATAACCATATCAAATCACGTATTTATGTGGGATTTTATGTGCGTTATGAAGGCCATAAGACCGAGGCTTTCCTATTTCCCTGCATGGAAGACAAACCTTGAAGGGCCAAACGGACCGCTTATCAGAATGGCGGGAGGAATTCCTATTCCAACGGACAGCTTCCGTTGTATGATAAAGTTTAAGAAAGCTATGGAAGAAGTCCTTGAAAGCAAGAAATGGATGCACTTTTTCCCCGAAGGCTCAATGTGGTTTTATTATCCCGATATAAGACCTTTTAAGAAAGCGGTTTTTCAGTATGCGGTGAAATACGACAGACCTATAATTCCCATAACATTGTCATTCAGACCGCGAAATAAATTTCAGAAAATGTTTGGAAAAAATCCGTTGGTTGACGTGAATATAGGTGAGCCTTTGTTTGTTGATAAGAATCTGAAGTCGAGTGAAGCTTCCGACAAGCTGCATAAAGAAGCCTATCATGTTATGCAGGTGATGAACGGAATAAATCCCGGCGACCCCACCTACAATACAAATCAGAATATTGCCGAATATAAAAAGACGATGTAACTTCAAAAAACTTAAAAGGAGATGTACCTTTGTATGACCTGTGTGGAATTCCTTGATAAAGCAACCTTTGAAAATATATATTCCTGTCTTTACAGCATTCCCGACAGAGTTGTTTTTGTTGACAGCGATAAAGAGAGACTCAACAGGGAAACGGAGAAATATAAAAGTTTTTTTGAACACAGGGGAGATACTATTGAATTTATCGAACGTTTTGTTCCTCCCAATGATATTGAAGTCGCCGTAGATGTGATCTGCGATATAGTTAATCGTTATGACGACTGTGTTTTCGATATTTTCGGAGGTAATGAGCTGTTGTTTATTGCTTTGGGCATAGCTTATGAGAGAAACGGGGATAAGAATATCAGAATAAACAGGCACAATTTCAGAAACGGTATCGACAGTATAAAAAGAGAACCCGATCTGACGGTAGAAGAGTTTGTCAGCATAAACGGCGGAAAGGTTATTTACGGTGATATTACGGATAACAAGACTTGCCGCTGGAACATGACAGCTGACTTTGAAGCGGATATCGAAAAAATGTATTATTTGTGCAAAAATCGTTCAAAACTGTGGAACTCTATGACCTCGCTCCTTTCGACTTTTGATAAAGCGGGAGAAAAAAGAGACGGCGGTCTTACCGTGTATGTGAGCAAAAAGGTTTTTGAGTCACTTTCTTCCGAGAAAAAAGCTGATCTTATGAAAGTCCGTAAGCTTCTTTTATATCTCGAAAGACGGGGAATATTTACAAAGCTTGAAATTGATAATTCGACATTTGTAGAAATTACATATAAAAATCATCAGGTGAAAAAGTGCCTTATGAAAGCGGGGCAGATTCTTGAAATGAAGGTGTATAAGACCGTAAAAGAACTGACCGAAGACGGAAAAGCTATTTGTAACGATGTAAAAACCGGTGTAGTCATTGACTGGAATGAAAATTGCCTTGACTATTGCGATGCACAAAGCTCAAAAAATGAGATCGATGTGTTTGCCATGTCCGGCTTGACTCCTGTGTTCATTTCCTGTAAAAACGGCGCGGTTGATACGGAGGAGCTGTACAAGCTCAATACGGTTGCGTGTGAGTTCGGGGGAGAAAAAGCTAAAAAGATACTGGTAGCAACGTCGCTCCCTCAGAACAGCGAAAAAATGAAATATTTCAGACAGCGTATGAAGGATATGGAAATACAGCTGATCGAAAATTTAAAAGACTATAATGACGAAGCGCTTAGTCAAAAGCTTAAAAAGATGATTTTGTCCGAGTGCTGAAAGGGAACGGAATGATTGAAAACATAAAACATCCGATACCGCCTTTTTATGATGAAAACTCTGAAATTCTCATTCTCGGAAGCTTCCCGTCACAGAAATCAAGGGAGCAAATGTTTTTTTACGGACACAGCCGGAACAGATTTTGGAAGGTATTGGCTTCGGTTTTAAATAGTCAAACGCCTAAAACAATTGATGATAAGAAAAGCTTTTTGAAAATTCATCATATTGCTTTGTGGGACGCTATTGCTTCCTGTGACATTGAGGGTAGCTCTGACAGCTCCATAAAAAATGTTGTTCCCAATGACATCGGAATAATTCTTGAAAATGCAAATATTAAAATGATATTTGTAAACGGTAAGACGGCAGAGAAGTATTTTCTGAAATATCAGCAGAATACGGTCGGCAGGAGCGCCGTTTGTTTGCCGTCAACCTCTCCTGCAAATGCGGCGTGGTCTTTTGAAAGACTTTGCGAAGCATGGAGTGTAATTGCACGTTTCATATAACAGAAATATATGCAAATGCCAAAAGATATTTTTGAGCGAAAGTGTAAAAATAAGCTCCTGCTCTGTTGATATTAAAAAATATTTTTGATATACTGTAATCAGTAAATAATAAAATTCAGATATGGAAGGTAAAAACTATGTTTCGTAAACTTGCAGAGGGTGATGTATTCAGCACCACCGAAAACTGTGCGGCAAGCGGGCCCCGCTGTGCCATTCTTCCCGATGGAAATATAATTTGTTCGTTTATGCTTAATTCAGCAAACGGCTCCAATGACTTTGTGCCTATGGCGGCTTATTCAAAGGACGGACTTGCATGGGGTGAGGCTAAGCAGATATGGCCCGAAATGGTGGGCAAGGAGTCTGCCTTTGTTTCCGTAAGAAATGCGGCTGACGGCACACTTACCATTGCAGGTCAGTGCTTCCCCATTGATGAGCCCGGTGAAGCTTTCTGGTCAGACGAAGCGTGCGGAATGAAAGAGAATTATCTTGTTGCCGCTGTTTCTAAAGACGGCTACAGCTTTCCTATGCCTGAAAGAATAAAACTTCCTTTCTATGCTTCGGCCGAACAGCCCGGAGGTATGATGGGTGATGCTGACGGCACACTTACAATGATCTATTCTCCCTATCCCACTATTGAGAAGAGAGAACCTGTTGACACTTGCTGTATGGTAATGATGAGAAGTACAGACGGCGGTAAGAATTTCGAAGGCAAGAAATTTGCAGTTGTACCGGAGCCCAGCGAATACGCTGAAAGCTGGATAACACGTCTGTCCGACGGCAGACTTTATGTGTCTACATGGCAGACAGCAAGTGAAGATTCCAACCAGTACCTTATTTCAAAGGATAACGGCGAAACATTTGCAGGCCCCTTTGCTCAGCCTTTCAGAGGACAGAGCACAGGTATTTCTGCAGGTGCAGACGGAACTGTTTATATTGCATACAATCAGCGCCGCGAAGAACCCAAGGGGGTATGGCTTGCCCTTGAACGTCCCGACGATAACGGAGTAAATCTCCTTGAAAATGAACCCGTATGGGAAGCAGAAACTTCAACACATAATAATACAAGCGGTGAGTTTGCTGAATGGACGGATTTTACGTTCGGCGAACCTCATGTTACCGTTCTTCCCGACGGAACTCTGCTTGTTGTTCTGTGGTATCAGCAGGGCGATAAGAAGGGAATACGCTTTGTTCATCTTGAAAGAGAAGAAAACTGATGAGCATTCCCGTGTATGTTCTTCCGGACAACAGACTAAATAGCTTTTGCATCGGTGTTTACGTTTTGGCAGGAAGCATGTATGAGCCGTCTGAGCTCAACGGAATAACCCATTTGTATGAACACGCGGTATTCAGAAGCATAAAAAAGAAATATGAAGGGGATTTTTACGAATTTTTAACCGAAAACGCCCTTGCTTTCAATGCTTCAACATATAAGGAATTTGTGTATTTTGAAATAACGGGTACTCTTTCGGGAGTACCCTTTGCCGCAGATATTGTAAAAAGACTCTTTGATCCTATAGAGCTTACTTCTCAGGAATATGCAACAGAAAAGAAAAGGATCAAAGCGGAGATAAGAGAGGAGAGCGAGTTTACCTCTCTGCAGTATTTTGCCGAGGGCAAGGTGTGGGAAGACACTACGCTTTCAAATACTATTTCGGGTTACTGTAGAACTGTTGACAGAATATCGTTAAAAAAGCTCAATGAGTACCGAGAGACAGTTGTTAATGAAGAAAATGCTTTCGTTTTTGTGACGGGGAACGTTTCAGAGAAGGATGTTCAATGTATAAAGAGAGCTGTTTCTGACATGAATGCTTCAAAGGGCGGGGTGCCCCGTGACAATACGGCACCTGTGCCCCGGAATTTCGGGAAACGTTTGAGAGAAATATATCTGAAGCAATCTGACTACTGTCTTGTGAGAATGTCCTTTGACGTTGATAACTCTGTGTGTCCGTCTGCTGTTCGAGACGTGATATATTCTGCTTTGTTTGAAGGGGAAGACGCTATGTTCTTTCAGAGAATGTCTGAGAGAGAGCCTCTTGTATATTCCTATGACAGTACCCTTGAGCAATACAGAAATATAAGCTGTATAAAGCTTCAGTATGAGATAAGCCATAAAAACCTTCAGCGCTCTTTTGAAGCTGTTACGGAAATACTCGAAGATATGAAAAAGGGCAATTTCCGTTTTGATAATGCCACAAAAAAGCTTTTTACCAAATGGGAGCTTATGCGTGATGAAACGGCAAATCTCAACTGGTCTCTTGCATACACCAATCATATTTTGGGTGGTTCCAAAATAGATATAAACGCTGAAAGATTAGGACTTTACGGTGACGTGACGTTGAACGCGGTCTGCGAGGCGGCAAAGCGTATATTTATAAGAGACAATCTTGTGTGTGCATTAAAGGGAAATAAAAAAAGCATCGATACCGATGCGCTGAATAACGTTCTTGATAATTTGGGTTGAAAATTTTTTCTGAAAACTTGGAACTTTTGGTATTTTTTATCGTCTAAAGAAACAGAAAACGATTTCAATGTGAGAAAGGAATAACGGTATGAAAAGAAAATTTTTAAGCTTAGCAGTTGTACTGCTTACAGCCACACTTTTGTTTGCCTCCTGTGCGAGTAAGATGGAAGCTGAAGACAGTGCGTATAATTATTATGCAGGCGGAGACGTAGAATATACGACTGATGAAATGGTGCCCGAAAGCTCAATTTCATATTCACTTTCCGATAATAAGGGAAGCCCCACTGAAGATGCCGAAACGGAAGCACCTGCAGACAGAGGTGAAGAGAGTGCAAGAAAGATCATTATGCGCTATCATTTTTCAGTTGAGACAAAGGATCTCGATGCTTCCGTAGCTATGCTTGAAGCGGCTGTTGCAAATTGCGGCGGATACTATGAAACAAGTGAGGTAAGCGGTAATACCGAAAACGGAGGCTGGGGCGAATTTGTTCTCCGTATTCCCTCCGGTAAGACCGATGAGTTCAACACGGGAATTTCCGATTTCGGAAATATCACGTCTCAGTCCAAAAACGGTGAGGATGTGACAACTCAGTATTACGATACAGAAAACAGACTCAAATCCCTTAAAATTCAACAGGAACGTCTGCTTGCCCTTCTTGAAAAAGCGGAAAGTCTTGAGGATATTCTGAAAATTGAAACAGAGCTTACAAATGTTCGTACCGAAATAGAAAGTCTTACAACAGTTCTTCTTAAATACGATAATCTTATTGATTATACTACCGTCACAATAAATCTGAGACAGGTAAAAGTATACACTGAGCCTGTTCCCGAAACGTTCGGAACAAAGATTGCAGAAACATTTAAAGATTCCATTGAATTTACAAAGGAAGTTTTTGAGGGAATAACACTGGCTGTTATCTGGCTCGCGCCTCTGCTTGTGTTCCTCGGAATAGTTGCTGTCGTTGTTATAGTGATCGTTACTAAGAGCAAAAAGAAGAGAGCAGGGAAAAACAAGAAAGCAAATACAGAAAAAACAGAAGAATAAATGAAATATAAAAGAGAACCTCAAACCGAGGTTCTCTTTTTGATGCTTAAAGCAGTCGTTTATATTCTTCCGTAAAGCTGATTATAGTAAAGCAGTTCGTTTCGGTCTATCTTGTCGATCTGCTCTTTGGTAATTCTGAAGCCCCAGTTACCTTCTCCTTTTCCGGGAATGTTCAGTCTCGTATCCCTGCCGTAGAAAAGGAGGTCCTGAATGGGAAAGATCACCGTGTCGGCATGACTTCTGAGCATTGTGAGAATAATGGGAAGTCGGCTTTCGTCCCAGTTGTCTCCGTAGTAGCCGCAGTAATCAAAGAGCTTTCTGCGTGTCGCTCCGTCGATCTCCCAGATGTAACCGAGCATAGTTTCATTGTCGTGAGTTCCCGTGTATGCAATGCAGTTTGAAGGGAAGTTGTGTGGAAGATGCGGAGAGTCGGCATCGCCCAAAAAGGCAAACTGAAATACTTTCATACCGGGGAAACCGCTTTCTTTTACAAGCTCATATACTTCGGGAGTAATGTCGCCGAGGTCTTCTGCAATAAGAAGCTTGTCACCGCAGGCTTCTTTCAAAGCATTTATGAGCTTCATGCCGGGGCCTTTGATCCATTTTCCGTTTTTGGCAGTTGTGTCCGTGGCGGGAATTGAAAAATATGCTTCAAGACCTCTGAAATGGTCTATTCTTACTCCGTCGAAAAGCTCCGTCATAAATCTGATGCGTTCCTTCCACCAGGAGAAGCCGTCTTCTTCCATTCTGTCCCAATCGTAGAGAGGGTTGCCCCAGAGCTGACCGTCCTCACTGAAATAATCGGGCGGAACACCCGCAACGCCTGTGGGCTTGTTGTCTTTGTCAAGCTGGAACAGTTCGGGCGATGCCCAAACGTCTGCGCTGTCAAGAGCAACGTAGATGGGAATGTCACCGATAACGGAAATCCCCTTTTTGTTGGCGTATTCTTTTATTTTCAGCCATTGTTCAAAGAATTTGTACTGAACGAAGCGCCATGTGTTGTATGTATCTGCATCAGGTGTGTTTACGGTCCACTCTGTCCATTCCTTGTCATCGTTGGCGGTGCGAAGCGCCATGAATTTGCAAAATTCTTCCGTTTTAGGATGCTTTTTCATAAAAGCTTCAAGCTTATCATTGTCTTCAAATCTTGAAGCTGCTTTTGAAAGAAGTCTCATTCTTTCGGTGTTCAGTCTTTTAAACTCACAAATATATGGGGAGTCCTGCCTTGCACAGTCAAGCTCTGACTTTGTGATAAGTCCTTCTTCAAAAAGAGAGGGAAGGTCTATAAAATAGGGATTTGTACTGAATGCGCTGTAAGATTTATAGGGGGAATTCACTTCGTCGGGAAGACAGAAGGGGAGAGTCTGCCATACGGAAAAGCCGCAGTCTGCAAGAAAGTCTATCCATTCTTTAGCAGCTTTGCCGAAGGAGCCTTCAGAGTATTTTCCCCACAGAGACGATACGTGCATCAGAACACCGCTTTTTCTTTTCATAACAATAACCTTTCAGTTAGATTTCTTATAATATTATGCCTTTTTGACAGAAAAAAGTCAAGACGGGAAAGTTTATTTCTGATATTTCAGACAAGTATATTGATTTAAAAAAGGATATGAGGTATAATTAATTATATTTTATTAAAACGGAGAAAAAATGGAATCTAAAAGAAGCAGCTTTACAGGAAAAATAGGTTTTGTTCTTGCGGCGGCAGGATCTGCTGTGGGACTTGGTAATATATGGCGTTTTCCGTACCTTGCGGCAAAATACGGCGGAGGTATTTTTTTACTTGTATATATAGCTCTTGCTGTGACCTTCGGCTTTGCCCTTATGTGCGGCGAGATCGCTCTGGGCAGAAAAACGGGTAAAAGTGCAATCGGTGCATTTAAAGACCTGAGCAAAAGATGGGCGTTTGTCGGAGGGCTTGCATCGGTAGTACCCGCAATTATTCTTCCGTACTACTCGGTTATCGGCGGTTGGGTATCGAAATATCTTTTTGCCTTTGCTTCGGGCGAAGCCGAAGCTGCGGCAGGCGACGGTTATTTTGAAGCTTTTATTTCAAAGACCGCAGAGCCTGTCGGTTGGTTCCTTCTCTTTATGGCTGTGACGGCGGTAATAGTTCTTTTCGGTGTTGAAAAGGGCATTGAAAAGGTCAGTAAGATAATGATGCCGGTGCTTGTTGTTCTCACCTTGTTTGTTGCGATTTATTCTATGTTCATACCCGGTGCCATGGAGGGAGTCCTTTATTATATCAAGCCCGATTTTTCAAAATTTTCTGCAGTTACCGTACTTGCGGCAATGGGACAGCTTTTCTATTCCATGTCTCTTGCCATGGGTATAATGATAACCTACGGCTCATATATGAAAAAGGATGTTGATCTTGAAAAGTCGGTAAGACAAATAGAGCTTTTTGATACGGGGATCGCTTTTTTGGCGGGACTTATGGTAATTCCTGCGGTGTTTGCTTTTTCCGGAGGTGACGAAAGTGCACTCGGCAAGGGACCCGGTCTTATGTTCGTAACGCTGCCTAAAGTTTTTGACAGCATGAAGGGCGGTACTGTAATCGGTTTTGTTTTCTTCCTGCTTGTGCTTTTTGCGGCACTCACCTCGTCAATATCACTTATGGAAACGGTTGTTTCTATAGTTAATGATAAGCTTGGCTGGAACAGAAAGGTCACTTGTACGGCTGTATTTCTGTATTGTGTTATTATGGGTATTCCGTCATCGCTCGGCTTTGGTGCGTGGAGCAATATAAGCTTTATGGGAATGTCCATACTCGATATGTTTGACTTTTTCAGTAACAGCGTTCTCATGCCTGTTGTGGCACTTTTTACGTGTATTTTTATCGGATATGCTGTGAAGCCGAAAGCGTTTGTTGATGAGATCGAGCTGACCGGTAAGTTTAAAAGCAAGGCATTGTTCACGGTGGTAATAGAATATATAGCTCCCATGTGCATCGTTCTTATTCTTGTTTCTTCCGTACTTGATGCGTTTGGAATTATCAAGATCTGACGCTATGGAAAAAACGCTTTACGTAACCGATCTTGACGGAACTTTGCTGAATAAGGATGCAAAAGTGTCAGAGTTTTCCCAAAAGGCTTTGAAAGTGCTTATTGAGCAGGGAATGCTGCTCAGCTATGCTACCGCACGCTCACTTGTGACGTCTTCCGTTATAACGGGCGATATACCCATAACGCTTCCCGTAATTGTAAATAACGGTGTACGTGCCATCGACCCTGTTTCAAGAAAGATCCTCTTTCAGAATAATTTTTCAGAGGATAAGTACGGCTTCATTCTTGACTTTTTGACCGAGAGGGGAATTTATCCCATCGTTTACTATACTGTTGAGGGCTGTGACCGTTTTTCATATATTCCCACACTTATATCGGAGGAAACGAAAGCGTTTCTCGGTGCAAAGCTTGATGACGGCAGAAACCTTCCTCTCGGAAGGCTTGACGGCTTGTGCCGAAAAAATCCTTATTATTTTGTGTGTATAGGAAAAAAAGAAAAGATAGTGCCCGTATATAATGAACTTTGCGGCTTTTGCGGCTGTGTAACCTATACCGATATATACAGCGATCATCAATGGCTTGAGGTGTTTCCTGACGGTTCGGGCAAGGCATCTGCTTGTCTTTGGCTGAAGGAATATGTCGGTGCTGATAAGCTAATTGTCTTCGGTGACGGCAAAAACGATATATCCATGTTTGAAGCGGCAGACTTCAGCTATGCTGTTGAGAATGCAGACTATACACTTAAAGAAAGGGCAAACGGGATCATAGGGGCAAATACGGATGACGGTGTTGCAAAATGGCTTCTTGAAAACGCAGGAGTGAAAATTCCCTGTGCTTGACAATCATAAAATTGTCTTATATAATTATTATAGTTATTGTATAGCTTATAAAAAGAGGTGTGCATATGAAAACAAAAAAGAAAAAGCACGGCGGCTTAATAGTCATCGGTATAATAATACTTATACTGCTTCTTCTCGTCGGTGCGGTATTTTTTGCAGCCAATCATTATCTTAACAAAATAAACAAGGTAAGCGACGAACCCCTTGAAACTGTTGCTCCCGACCTTGAGGATTTTGAAACCGACGAGGGTGTAGAGTTTGAAGAAATAATGCCTGAGGACATAGACTGGGAGGAGCTTGAGCCTTTAATGGATGATGACCTTATAAATCTTCTGCTTGTGGGACAGGACAGAAGACCCGGTCAGGGCAGACAGCGTTCCGACTCCATGATAGTATGCAGTATAAATCCTGATACGATGGAAATATCTCTTGTGTCATTCCTCAGAGACCTTTACGTTGATTTTCCGGGTGACTATTCCGATAACCGACTAAATGCGGCATACGCTTTTGGCGGATTTCCCCTTCTTACCGAAACTCTTTATCTCAATTTCGGTGTTACCATAGACGGTTGCTTCGAGGTCGACTTCGGCGGATTTACCGAGATCATCGATACCGTGGGCGGCGTTGATATTACTCTTACGGAAGCAGAGGCTCGTATTATGGACGACGGCTCTGTTGCAGGGCTTAACCATTTGACAGGCGCACAGGCGCTTAAATATTCAAGAATAAGATATATTGACAGCGACTTCAACAGAACAGGCCGTCAGAGAAACGTAATAACAGCCGTATTCAATAAGATAAAGGGGCAGAGCGTAAAGCAGCTCATGGCTCTTCTTAACGTTGTTCTTCCCTGCATAACAACAGACATGAGCAATACTCAGATAATGTCTCTTGCAATGAACATCGCTCCCCATATGGCTGATATACAGCTTGCCTCCCATTATGTACCTCCCCGTGACAGTTATCAGAGTGCCAGAATAAGAGGAATGGCTGTTCTCGTACCCGACAGAGCAAAGATACGTGAATATCTTAAATACGAGTATCTTCCTCTTCATGCAGTAAGGGAAGAATAGAATCTATCCGAAGACACTTGAATTAAATATACAAAAAACAGGATTTGTTTTTGTGCAAATTCCTGTTTTTTTCTTTTTTGGATAAAAAGAGATTGACAATGATTAGTACATGTGCTAAAATAGCACAGAGGCTAAATAGTACAAGTGCTAAAACTGCAGTGATAGAGCTAAAGAAGGAGTTAACGTGGCAAGAAAAAACAAAACGAAACTTGAAATAATCCAGACGGCAACAAGCCTGTTTCTGACGAAGGGTTACTCCGAAACGACGATAAAGAATATTTGCGATGAAATAGGAATCAGTAAAGGAAACCTGACGTTTTATTTTCACACGAAGGAAGACCTTCTTGCAGTTCTCGTTGAGATGTTGGGTGCATTTCAATGGAAGTTTCTTGATTACATTATAAAGGAAGGGTCCTCGCCTCTTCTGGCATACTGTATTGAATTATTGACCGTAGCATCTGCTTGTGAGAAGAGTGAGACTGCGAGAGAGTTCTTCACGGCTACTTATACACATCCTCAGTCTTATGCCGTTATGAAAAAGAATGCGGCGGAGAAATTCAGGTTTGTTTTTCACGAAAGAGAAAATGAATGGAATGAAGACGAGTTTATGATGACCGTAGGACTTGTTAACGGCATAGAATATGCAACCATTATGGCACATGAAGATTCTCTTTCCCTTGAAACAAGAGTTATAACAGCAGTGGACGGTATTATGAAACTCTTTGATATTCCCAAAGAGAGAAGGCAGATGAAGAAAGAGATGATCTTTGAATCGGGATATGAAAAATTCGGGAAAGAGATATTCGAAGGTTTTATAAAATACATAAACGAAACAAACGAGAACGCCATTGAAGAACTTACAATGAAACGAAATAAAGGTTAATAAGCCTTGTGCGTTCATATAGATTTAATAAAATAAACTATCCGGAGGTAGATTATGACAAAGAAGATTTTAAGCATTTTACTGGCAGTTATAATGATCGTGTCAGCGATACCGTTTGCGGCAGTAAGTGTTTCTGCGGTTGACGGGTATAACGGGACTCCCGTGACACCGCAGAAGATCACGTCGTCAAACTATCAGAAATTCGGTTTGACGTCAGACGGCTGGAGTGCATATAACGGCTACTACGGCATTCGCAATGCGGCAGAACTTTACGGTTTTGCCAATTTGGTAAACGGTTCTGCAGGAGCGAGCATCAACGCCGTACTGCTAAGTGATATCGTTGTCAATGAAACAGTCAGCGAAAACGGTGCAGAATACGAGTGGACTCCTATAGGATGTGTTGACAATCAGTTTATAGGTAATTTTGATGGTAACGGACACTTTGTAAGCGGATTGTAT
>JAZSLF010000096.1:0-5666 GCA_045535205.1 Eubacteriales bacterium | reverse complement strand
ACAGAAGACGGACATACAGTTCTCGGATGTACAAGATGTGACAGCACAGTAGAGGGCACGCTCCCTGCAATCGGACACAGCTACGATGCAGTAGTAACAGAAGCAACATGTACGGAAGCAGGATATACAACATACGTTTGTGCAAACTGCGGCGATACTTACGTTGCAGACGAAGTGGCAGCACTCGGTCACGACTACGAAGCAGAAGTAACGGAAGCAACATGTACAGAAGCAGGCTTTACAACTTACACTTGTGCTAACTGCGGCGATATATACGTAGCAGACGAAGTAGCAGCACTCGGTCACGACGAAAGTCTTGAAGGTGCAGTTGATGCAACATGTACAGAAGACGGTTACACAGGTGACGTTGTATGTACAGTATGCGGCGAAACACTTGAAGCAGGTGAAACAGTTGCGGCAAAAGACCACGACTTTGAAAGCTTCTTTACAGTAGACAAGGCACCCACAGAAGACGAATGCGGTTCAAAGAGCCGTCATTGTAAGTACTGTGATGCTACAGCTAATGAAATTGAAATTCCCGCTATCGTAATCGGAGATCTTGACGGTGACGGTAAGGTGAATACAACAGATCTTCTCATCATGAAGACGTATCAGTCAGGCGCTGCTGACGAAGAGGATATTCTTGTATATAACGCAGATCTCAATGGTGACGGCGTTATAAATGCTAAGGATACATTCCTTCTCAAAATGAAGCTTTTAGGCTGATAAACGTTTCGGCATAAAACCTAATAATTAACAGTATGCCCCGTGCCAAAAGCACGGGGCATTTTTTAAAAACATCTTGATTTGTATGGAAATATCCTTTATACTATATATTAGAAAATTATTAGTGTACGGAAGGAAGTACTATGAAATACGGATATTTTAATGACGTTTCAAAGGAATACGTTATCACACGGCCTGATACGCCTTATCCTTGGATAAACTATCTGGGAAGCGAGGACTTTTTCGGACTTATTTCGAATACCTCCGGCGGATACTGCTTTTACAGAGACGCACGAATGCTCAGACTCACAAGGTATCGCTATAACAACGTTCCCTGTGACGCAGGCGGCCGTTACTTCTACATAAATGACGGCGGTGACGTATGGACACCCGGCTGGATGCCTGTTAAGGCGGAGCTTGACTCTTATGAATGCCGTCACGGTCTCGGCTATACCGTGATAACAGGCGAAAGAGGCGGTATCAAGGCTGAACAGACAGCTTTTGTTCCTCTCGGAGCTACCTGTGAGGTTCACAGAGTTTGCCTTACAAACACATCTGATGCCGCAAAGGATGTTTCTCTTTATTCTTTCGTTGAATTTTGTCTTTGGAATGCTTTTGACGATCAGACCAACTTCCAGAGAAACTTTTCAATCGGAGAGGTTGAAATAATCGGTTCTGATATTTACCACAAAACAGAGTACAGAGAACGCCGCAATCATTATGCCGTATTCTCCGTAAATGCTGAAATTGACGGTTTTGATACTGACAGAGAAACTTTTATCGGTCTTTATAACGGCTTTGATAAGCCTAAGGCAGTTTTTGAAAACAAGAGCTACAATTCAGTTGCAAGCGGCTGGGCACCCATCGGGTCTCACAGAATAAACGTGCACCTTGAAGCAGGCGAAGCAAAGAGCTTCATTTACGTTTTAGGCTACTGTGAAAATCCTGCAGACGACAAGTGGGAAGCTCAGGACATTATCAACAAAAAGCCCGCAGCCGAAATGCTTTCAAAGTTCAGAACTGACGAGCAGTTTGAAAGCGAACTTGCAACGCTTAAAGCATATTGGGAAAAGCTTCTTTCCATTTACAGCGTTGACAGTGCTGATGAAAAGATGAACCGCATGGTCAACATCTGGAATCAGTATCAGTGTATGGTAACCTTCAATATGTCAAGAAGTGCTTCTTATTTTGAGTCAGGCATAGGTCGTGGTATGGGCTTCAGAGACTCAACGCAGGACCTTCTCGGCTTCGTTCACCTTATTCCCGAAAGAGCAAGAGAAAGAATTTTTGATATAGCATCAACTCAGATGGAAGACGGAAGTGCTTACCATCAGTATCAGCCTCTTACAAAGAAGGGCAATTCCGACATCGGAAGCGGTTTTAACGATGACCCTCTCTGGCTTATCTTCGGTGTAGCCGCATACATCAAGGAAACGGGCGACTATTCCATCCTTGATGAAATGATACCCTTCGATAACGACGAAAACAACAAGGCTACTATGATGGAGCATCTCAAACGTTCCTTCGACCACGTTACAAATAATTTGGGTCCTCACGGACTTCCTCTTATCGGCCATGCAGACTGGAACGACTGTCTGAACCTCAACTGCTTCTCGGATACTCCCGGCCAGTCCTTCCAGACCGCCTCCAACAGAGAAACGGGAGACGTTGCCGAGTCCGTATTTATTGCGGGTATGTTTGTTTCCGTAGCTCCCGATTACGTTGAGCTTTGCAGAAGAAAAGGATTTTCCGAGGAAGCTGACAGAGCAGAGGCAGAAGCTGCAAAAATGTATGACACCGTTCTTAAATACGGTTGGGACGGTAAGTGGTTCCTCCGTGCTTACGATGCATTCGGCAATAAGATAGGAAGCAGTGAATGTGAAGAAGGTCAGATATTCATTGAACCTCAGGGCTTCTGCGTAATGGCAGGAATCGGCGTGAAAGAGGGCAAGGCAAAGGAAGCTCTTGACAGCGTTAAGGAGAGACTTGATACGAAGTACGGTATCGTACTCAATCAGCCTGCTTACACAAGATACCATCTTGAGCTTGGTGAGATTTCCTCCTATCCTCCGGGATATAAGGAAAACGCAGGTATCTTCTGCCATAACAACCCTTGGATCTCCATAGCGGAAACGGTTATCGGACGAGGAAACCGTGCCTTTGAGGTATACCGCAAGACCTGTCCCGCATATATTGAGGACATAAGCGAAATACACCGCACAGAGCCTTACGTGTACTCACAGATGATCGCAGGCAAGGATGCCGTAAATCACGGGGAAGCAAAGAACTCCTGGCTTACAGGAACTGCGGCATGGACGTTCTACAACATTTCAAGATTTATCCTCGGTATAAAGCCCGAATACGACGGACTCTCGGTTGACCCCTGCATCCCCGACACTCTTAAAGAATTTACTGTTACAAGAAAGTTCAGAGGAGATACCTTCGTTATCAGCGTAGATAACTCGGCGGGCGTTGAAAAGGGCGTAGCATCTGTCGAGGTTGACGGCGAAATGTCCGACAGAATTCTTGTTTCAACAAACAGCGGTGCTACTCATTACGTAAAGGTCGTAATGGGCTAAACATAAAAATATAAAACAAAAAGCAAGGTGAAATAATCCTTGCTTTTTTTTATGTAAAGTAGTATACTGTAAGACAGAGAAAACAGAGTAGATTTTTCGGCGTGGCTTTTGCCTGTGTGCCTGATGAACGGGGAGTTGTCATCGGGACGAAAACGGAGCGTTTGCCTTCGTTGCGACCGAAAAATTGCATCCCGCTGTCATTTGTGTAAGAAAAAACTTCCATAGATGATGCTCAGGGATTTTTATGGAGGTATTTTTTATGGAAAAAACTTATTTAAAGCCCAAATTTATGTCACCCTTCACTTTTGAATATTGGGCAGATGCGGCAAAGCAGGTGCATAATGTCAAAAGTCTCGTTATCTGTGCTGTGCTGATCGCAATGCGTGTTGCTCTCAAAGGTGTCTATTTACCCTTGGGCTCCGTAGATATTCACATAGGCTTTCCGATAAATGCGGTATCAGGTGCTATTTGCGGCCCCTTTCTGTCCCTTTTGTCCGGAGCTGTGAGTGATGTGCTGGGATATGCTTTATTTCCCAAAACAGGCGGCTTTATGCCTCTGTTCACAGTTGTTGAGATGATGAGTGCTTTCTTTTATTCAATCTGTCTTTACAGAGCGAGACTCACTCCGCTTCGTCTGTTCGGTGCGAAGGCTCTTGTGAACTTTGCAGGCAATATACTTCTTAATTCACTTGTCATGAATATGTATTACGGTAAGGGTATTTACGTATATATGGCCCCCAGAATTGCAAAGAATATTTTGCTTCTTCCCGTTGAGGCCCTTATTCTTATTGTTGTTTTCAATGCGGTTACGCCTCTTTTGATAAAAATGAAGCTGATCCCCTTGATTCAGGAAAAAATGAAATTCAAGATCGCATATTTTTTAATAATATTTGCGTTTACCGTTGCAGCCGCTATTCTTACGTTCTTCTTTTATGAGGATTTATATACGGCGTTTAAGGCCATTCTTACAAAATAGATTTTATTAGGAGGCAAAATGAAAATAAAGTACGCTTTATCAACGGTTACAGTTGTGCTGTGCCTTCTCCTCCTTTCCTCCTGTGCCCTTGGAGACGCTCTTCTCGGTGCGTTGGGTTTCGATACCCATGACTATGAAAACGAGGCTGTAATCGCCACTCACGACGCTGACAGCGAAGCTGTGGCGGCTCTGTGCGAAATGGTAAAGATGCTTTCCGTAAATAATCCGACGGTTCCCGAGTTTGAAAATACGGGAGACGCTGTATTTGAATGCCGTGATGCCGTTCTTAATTATATGGTTTGTACCTCTTTTGCCAAGTACACAGGCAACCCCGATCTTATAAACGAAGCGGCTGCCGCTTATCCCGAATTACAGCTGATAACAGTAATTCCCGCAGAGGACTACGAGGACACCGTATATACCTATTTCGGAGGAAACACAAAGCTTACACACAAAAGTGCAACTCTCTTTACTTATCTTGACAAGGTCGGTTCATATACAGCTCTTACGGTCCCTGTTGAATATGAAGTTACTATCAATGTCCTTTCCTGTGAAGAAACTGAAAATACTTATCGGTTTACATTTCAGAACTCACTTGGAGAAGTGAGCTCACCCGTATATAAAGCACTTATAATTAAAAGAGAAGACGGGTCATGCTATTTTAAAAATTTAAAAAATGCAGAATGATAAAAAGCCTGATGCACACGCACCAGGCTTTCATTTAATTAAAACAGCTTATTTTTGTTTTTTTCAAGTGAAAAGAGAAGTATCATTCCCAGAACACCTGCCGATATGAACTCGCCGAGTCCGACTGTTACCATAAGAAAAGGGACTGCTTCGTCTGCTCCGTAAACAAGCTTCAGTATTTGAGGTACGATCAGTGTGTTTGAAAGAATGGTGGGAATGGGTACAAGCCATTTCCATTTTCTTAAAAGATACGCTCCGAGTGCACCTATAAGAGTGGCAAGGGTTCCGAACAGCACGTCAAATATAACGACTCCTCCTGTCATCGCTCCGGTAATTATGTTGGCAAGAAGGCAGCCGAGTGTCACACCGGGTATTGCATATGGCGTAAAATAGGGAAGAACGCAAAGTGCTTCCGCCACACGAACCTGAATAACACCTGATGCTGCAAAAGCGAAAACACAAGTAAGTGCAGTATATGCTGCTGCTATTACCGCTGTCCGAGTAAGGTTAATAGTTTTTTTCTTTTTCATATTCAGTTTTCTCCGTAGTTTTGATTTTGCCTTTCGGCACGTGAGGATTTTGCGAACTCACGAATAATATTATATCATAAAAAATCAAAAAGTAAATATCTTAAATGAAAAGGGGCTGTAAAAAAACTCGTTAGTTTTTTTACAGCCCCTTTGTGGGGATAGGAAAAA
>JAZSLF010000121.1:0-21908 GCA_045535205.1 Eubacteriales bacterium | reverse complement strand
TTTGTCCCGATGCCATTTTCCTCAACTACACAAACCCCATGGCTATGCTTACGGGTTATATGCAGAGATACACGGGCATTCAGACGGTAGGTCTTTGCCACAGCGTTCAGGTCTGCTCTCAGCATCTTTTCTGGGATCTTGTCATGGGTGATAAATGGGAAGGCAGAAAAGAGCTTATCGCAGGTATCAACCACATGGCATGGCTCCTTGAAATAAAAGACAAAAACGGCGTTGACCTTTATCCTGAGATCAAGGAAAAGGCACTTAAAAGAATGGAAGAGGACACCTGCTACAACAGGGTAAGATACGATTACATAAAGAATTTCGGTTATTACTGCACAGAGTCCAGCGAGCACAATGCAGAATACAATATGTTCTACATCAAGAGTAAATATCCCGAGCTTATTGAAAGATACAAAATTCCTCTTGACGAATATCCCTCACGCTGCATCCATCAGATAAATGCGTGGAAGGACGACTACAAAAAGCTTCTTGAAACAGGTCTCAAAGAAGAGCATAACCGTTCCCACGAATATGCTTCCTACATTATGGAGGCTGTGGTCTGCAACAAGCCCTACGAAATAGGCGGCAATGTTCTTAACACCGGAGGACTTATTTCAAATCTTCCTCAGGATGCCTGTGTCGAAGTTCCCTGCCTTATAAACGGACACGGTATAAATCCCTGCAGAGTCGGTGCTCTGCCCGTTCAATGTGCAGCCATGAACATGACCAACATCAACGTTCAGCTTCTCACCATTGAAGCGGCACGCACACTCAAGAAGGAGCATATCTATCAGGCGGCTATGCTTGATCCTCACACGGGAAGCGAGCTTGACATCGACACCATAAAGACCATGGTCGATGACCTTATTGAGACTCACGGCGACTGGCTTCCCAAGTATCATTAATTCAAAAACACAAAAATATGTGTCATAAGCGGTAAAGCTACATATACTAATCTGTAGACAGAGGCTCATATTTCAAATTAGCTACGGAAAGGATACTATTATGGATATTATTGAAAACATTAAAGATACCGTTTACAAGACGGGCAGATCGGCAGTCAAGAAGACCAAGGACCTTGCGGGTATTGCAAGACTTTCTGCTCAGATCGACGAAACAAAAAATCTTATAGATGATGTTTACGCCGAAATAGGAAAAAAATACTGTGAGCTTTACAACAAGGACACCGCAGGCTCAGAGTTTGCCGTCAGCGTGGCTACGGTTGAAAATCTGACCGAACAGCTTCACGCACTCAAGCTTGAAAAATTAGCTCTTAAAGGCAAAGTTCAATGCGAAAGCTGTAAGAAGGAGTGTGCAGACGACTATCTTTTCTGCCCTCACTGCGGAGCTAAGCTTCCCGAAGCCGAAGCCGAAGAACCTAAAGCGGCAGAAGACGTTTTCGATGACGAAGACGAGGAAATTGACGAGTGATATTAGGGGAACTTTAAAAAGTTCCCCTATAACCCCTCAAACTTCTGTACGGCTAAAGATTATTTTAATTAAAGATACAAAACACTTGAACGGTGGTATGCAGACTGCAAAATTCTGTAGTCTTATACCACCGTTCATGTTGTTTTAGGCCTGATATGACAAGAGAACCCCAAGAAAAAACTCCCCGTTTTGCCATGGGGAGCTTGTACGAAAATGCTTTCGTTATTTAGTTTTCTTTTGAGTTCAACATCCTGTTTACTATGAGTTCAAGAAGCTTTAAATCATCTTCGTCAAGCTTTTCTATACCAAGCATCGTTTGATTAAATAACTTGGGATCAGACAAATCCTTGTTGAAAAATTCTGTAACAGTAACGTCAAAGTATTCGCATATTGCGAAAAATTCCGTAAGCGACGGAAGTGCTTTTCCCGAAGAAATATTGTTTATATATCCTCGGCTGTGTCCTAAATCATAACTCATTTTATACTCAGAAACTCCCTTTTTAAGTCGAAGCTGAGTAATTCTTTCTCTTACATATTCGGGGGTAATTAGTTTACTCCACCTCCTTTTCTAAAAGTATACCTTATTCATATTTACTTATATACAATAATAAAACGAGATTATTATTGACACATCATTACAAAAATGTTATAATTGAAACGGTACACAAATTAATCTAATTATAAAGTTATAAAGGAGTAACAACTATGAAAAAACGTATTTTGTCCCTTTTACTGACCCTTTTATTAATTATTTCCTCAGTACCCCTTTCCGCACTTCCCGTTTCTGCGGCAATTGAAAGCGGTACCTGCGGCGACAATGTTACATGGACTCTTGATACCGACACAGGCGTTTTCACCGTCAGCGGTACGGGTGAAATGGCAGATTATTACGATAATCTAAGCTTGCGTCCTTGGAACGCTTTTATGTCTGATATTAAACACATAATAATCGAAGACGGCGTTACAAGTATCGGAGATGCGGCGTTCATCGCCGTAAATGCATATGACGTATCGATCCCCGACAGTGTTAAAAGCATTGGATACGTTGCTTTCGCCAACTGTAATTATCTTAGCAGCATTGACCTGGGAGACGGCATTGAAACGATCGAAAGCTGTGCATTTTTATTGGCTATAGCTCTTGAAGCCATTACGCTTCCCGCAAGCCTTAAAGATATTGAAAGCAGTGCTTTTTCAGGATGCAGCTCACTTAAAAATATTGTTATTCCCGACAGCGTTACAAGTATAGGAGACTCTGTGTTCGACAGTTGCAGCTCACTTGCAAGCGTAACTATCGGAAGCGGTGTAACAAGTATAGGAAACTATGCGTTCAGTAGTTGCAGCTCTCTTACAGATATTACTATCCCCGATAGCGTAACAAGTATAGGAGCATCTGCTTTCTTCAATTGCACCGCACTTGAAAGTGTAACCATCGGAAGCGGTGTGACAAGCATAGGAAACAAGGCGTTCTACGGCTGCAGCTCTCTTACAGGCGTTACCTATAATTCCACCAAAGAACAGTGGAACAAAATTTCCATCGGCACAGGTAACGACGCTCTTATAGATGCTTATAACGAATCATACCCCGACAACGATGATGATATTATTACATGGAGTTACGACAGCGAAACAAAGACTCTGACAATACCCGGAAGCATAAATATGACAGATTATTCTACAGAAGATCCTGCTCCATGGAATGAATTTGCTTCTGAAATTGAAACTGTTATCATAAATGACGGTGTAACAAGCGTAGGAGCGTATTCGTTCTACGGATGCACTCAACTTACAAGCGTAGTTCTTCCCGAAAGCATTACAAAAATCAATAATAGTGCCTTCCAGAACTGTTCTTCTCTTGTAAGCATTAATATTCCTGCACAAGTTACAACTATCGGTTACCGTGTATTTTATGGCTGCACCTCCCTTACTGAAATTTCGATACCAAACGGAGTCTCTGCTATAAAAGCCTACGCATTTACCAATTGCAGTTCTCTTAACAGTATTATTCTTCCCGACAGCATTACTATTATTGACGTCCACACTTTCGAAAACTGTAGCTCTCTTAATAGCATAATCATTCCCCAAAACGTTAAAAGGATCGTGCCTTATGCATTTTACAGATGTTCTTCTCTTGCAAGTATTGACCTGCCCGTAAGTGTTACATTTATTGGTAACATGGCATTTTCATACTGCAACAGCCTTGCCGAAGTAAATTACGCCGGCACTCCTGAACAGTGGGATCTTATACAATTTGACGGCAGCGGTAATGACTCACTTATAGACGCATACAACAAACAATTTGAAATTTCCGGAACCTGCGGTGACAGCTTAACCTGGAAGATTAACATAATCACGGGTAGCCTTATCATCAGCGGTACAGGCGAAATGACAAACTTTGATTCCTTTGAAGCAACTCCCTGGTACGAATACAAAAACAGTATAAAATCCGTTGTTGTTGAGCCCGGCGTTACAAGTATAGGCGAAAATGCATTCAATGAATGCTCCGCTATTAACAATATTACTATTCCCGCAAGTGTTACAGCGATAGGCACAAACGCATTTGCGTCTTGCGATAGCCTCAGCGAAGTAACTTATGAAGACACTTATAAGCAGTGGCTTCTTATAGAGATCGGCAGCGGTAATGATACACTCGTCGATGCATACAACAATAATATTAAAACTTCCGGTGCCTTCGGTGATACTCTCACCTGGAACTACAATCTTGAAGCAAAGACTCTTACAATATCCGGAGACGGAGAAATGACAGATTATTCTGCAAAAGCTCCTGCTCCTTGGAGTGAATTTGCTTTTGAAATTGAAACTGTTATCATAAATGACGGTGTAACAATTATAGGAGACTCTGCATTCTCCGATTGCAGCTCACTTACAAGCGTAACTATTCCCGACGGGGTAACAAGTATAGGAGACTCTACGTTCTCCGGTTGCAGTGCCCTTACAAGCATTACTATTCCTGAAAGCGTTACTATTATTGAACCCAATGCTTTCGAAAACTGTAGCTCTCTTAATAGCATAACCATTCCCCAAAACGTTAAATCCATTTATCCTTATGCATTTTCCGGATGTTCTTCTCTTGCAAGTATTGACCTGCCCGTAAGTGTTACATTTATTGGTAACATGGCATTTTCATACTGCAACAGCCTTGCCGAAGTAAATTACGCCGGCACTCTTGAACAGTGGTGTCTTATACAGTTTGACGGCAGCGGTAATGACTCTCTTATAGACGCATACAACAAACAATTTGAAACCTGCGGTGACAACTTAATCTGGAAGATTAACGTAGTCACGGGTAGCCTTATCATCAGCGGTACAGGCGAAATGACAAACTTTGATTCCTTTGAAGCAACTCCCTGGTACGAATACAAAAACAGTATAAAATCCGTTGTTGTTAAGCCCGGCGTTACAAGTATAGGAAGTTATGCATTTTGCTCCTCCTCCATTGAAACCGTTGAGCTTCCTGAAAGTGTTGTAAATATTGGAAACGCAGCATTCAGTCAATGCTATTCACTTACAGAAGTTACGATTCCCGGAAAGATAAAGAACCTCGGAGCAAGTGCCTTCCGTTATTGCACCTCCCTTGAAAGCGTAAGCATTCGAAACAATGAGTATACCTTCTGTATCGGAGACTATGCGTTTGCCTACTGTTCTTCTCTTACAGACGTTGTTATCAAGGATGCCAAAAGCATTGGAATCGGTGCCTTCCAGTACTGTTCTTCACTCAAAGATATCCGTTTCCCACATGTAAGTAATTACACGATGTCCGGCAGTATGTTCCAGGGCTGTTCAGCTCTTGAAACGATCTTCATTCGCTCATCAACAAAAACAATTGAAGCACTTGCATTTTCCGACTGTTCCAACCTCAAAACCGTAACCTACAACGGAACAGAAGAAGAATGGAATGAAGTCACTATAAATACAATCGGTAATGACCCTCTCCTCAATGCAGAAATAGTATATGATAATACCGCATACAGTATTATTGAAGGCTTTGACTGTAAATTCGATCCCACAACAGGTACTCTTACAATAAGCGGTACAGGTAGTATGCAATCACACGGTGTTACTTCAAACTTATGGCACTCTAATTTCTACAACTATCTCCGTCACCTTGTAATTGAAGAAGGAATAACAGGTATCCCCGGAGGTACGTTCGGTTACTATACTTGTATTGAAACCGTAACTATTCCCGCAAGTCTTACAACCATCGGCCAAACTACATTCGTCGGCAACTCCACTATCAAGAGCTTCAACGTTCATCCCGACAATCCTGTATATACGTCGGTTGACGGTGTACTCTACAGCAAGGATATGAAAACACTTATCAAATGTCCCGGCGATAAAACCAACGAAAGCTTTATTATCCCCGACGGTGTAACGACTATCAAACCCTATGCCTTCGGCTATTGCGGTATGCAGTCGCTCACAATTCCCGCATCTGTCGAAGCCATTGAATCCTATGCTTTCTATAGCTGGATGCTCTTTGCCGGCGACCGCTCTGTAAGAATTAAAAACATAAACGTTAAAGACTTATCGGCATGGTGCAACATTGAGTTCGGAGAAGAATATTCCAACCCCTTAAATAATTCAGAAAATCTTTATCTTGACGGCGAGCTTGTTACAGACCTTGTAATTCCCGAAGATATTACCGAAATACCGAGCAGCTTCTTCTCGGGCTGTGACTCTATCGAAACGGTAACCTTCCATGACGGAATCACCTCTATCGGAGATTCTGCATTTGCAGGCTGCTCAGCTCTTACAAGCGTAACAGTTCCAAATGCAACTCTCGGAACAAATATATTCAGCGGTTGTTCGTCTCTTTCTGACGTTATTATTGCTGACGGTGTTACAAGCATTCCCGCCGGTACTTTCAGCAACTGCTCAGCTCTTACAAGTGTAACCTTCCCCGAAAGCCTTAAAACTATCGGAAGCAATGCGTTTGACGGTTGTTCCTCTCTTACAAGCGTAACGCTTCCCAACGTAAGCCTCGGAGGCAGTTTGTTTGCTGACTGCTCTTCCCTTGAAACCGTTGTTATTGCAGACGGCGTTAAATCTATTCCCGGCGGTACGTTCGCAAACTGCTCTTCTCTTGCGACAGTTACCATTCCGGTTAGCGTTACAAGTATCGGAAACAATGCTTTTGCAGGTTGCTCAGCACTTGAAACCGTAAACTATGCAGGTACGGAAGAACAGTTCCTTGCAATTGATATTTCATCTGCAGGAAATTCCTGTCTCACAGATGCATACGGAGCTGTAAAAATTGTTTCGGGTACATTCGGTGAAGGCCTTACCTGGACTTATGACGTATATAAATGCATTCTCACCATCGGTGGTACAGGTGATATGCCGGACTTTAATGATGATGCTTATGATTCAATGCCTTGGAAGGATTATTTGTCTTCTATCAAATCTATCGTCATTGAAGAGGGTGTAACCCGTGTTGGTGCTTGGGCATTCATAGGCAGCGGAACCAAAAATGTGTCCATAGCTGACAGTGTTACAACAATAGGACAAATGGCTTTCGCTTACGGTGGTTACCTTAATAATATTGAGCTCGGAGACGGCATTGAAACAATTGAAGCTTATGCGTTTGCAGGGGCGGAAATTGAAGTCATTACACTCCCGGATAGCGTTAAATATATTGGAGAATATGCATTCTCAAATTGCCAAAATCTCTCCACAGTAACTTACAAGGGAACTGAAGAAGAATGGAATGCCATTGATATATCATCAATCGGCAATGAGTCGCTCTTCAATGCAGAAAAGATATTCTCATTGAACTCATGGGGTGAAAATCTTATTTGGACCTTTGATGAAGCTACAAACACTCTCACAATCAGCGGTACGGGTGATATGCAGGAAATCGAAGGCCCCAACACACTTCCTTGGCTTGACTGTCTGCCCTCCATAGAAAACGTGATCATTGAAGACGGTGTTACAAGTATTTCGACCTGGGCATTCTACAACGGCGAAAACATTAAGAACATATCAATAGCCAACAGCGTTGTATCAATAGGCGACTATGCTTTCGTCAACTGCTCTTCTATTGAAACCCTTAGTCTTGGAAGCGGTATTAAATATATCGGAAGAGCTGCTTTCTGGAGCACCCTCTCCACAGTAACATACAACGGTACTGAAGAGAATTGGGCTCTCATTGAAATAGCTGAGTATAACGAGCCTCTTCTCAATGCAGAAAAGATATTCAGAGAAGTCATCAAAGGCGAAATTGACGGCTTTAATTATGAATTTGACGCTGAAACAGGTACTCTTGTTATTGGCGGCGACGGCAATATGCAGGACTACGAGAACGGTGTAAACGATTGGCAGGAGACCTTCGGCGACGAGATCGTTCACCTCGTAATTGCAGACGGTGTTACAAGCATCGGTGACTTTGCGTTCAGCGGATTATCAAACGTTGAAACAATAACTATTCCCGCAAGTGTTACAGACGTTGGAATATGCTCACTCAACTCAAGCACTCTTGAAGCAATTTACGTAGATGAAGACAACGAAAGCTTCACGGCACATGACGGTGTTCTTTACAGTAAGGATATGACTTCTCTTGTTGTATATCCCGGCGGAAAGACCGACGAAGCATTTATTATTCCCGAAGGAGTAACAACAATCGAAGCATATGCGTTCTACTACACCAGAACAGCAGCATACGCAAGATCAGCATTAAGCCTCGTAAATGACGAGTCCGAAGGTGCTCTTACAAGCATTACAATATCTGAAAGCGTAACTCTTATCAAGGACTTTGCGTTCTACGGCTGTGACAGTCTTGAAACTGTCAACTACGAAGGCTTCAAAAAGGCATGGAACAGCATCGTTATAGGCACAAACAATGAAGCACTTCTCAACGCAAAGCTTATCTGCAAGTTCATTCTCGGTGACGTTGACGGCGACGGTATCGTAAACCCCAGAGACACCATAAACCTCAAGAAGCTCATCGCAGGAATGGCTGACCCTGCTACTCTTTCAGAAGACGGTGCAGACCTTAACGGAGACGGCGTTGTCAATTCAAGAGATATGCTTCTCCTCAAAAAACGTCTTATTTCAGAATAATAACAAACAAAGATCTATCCCAAAAATTAATTTACAAAAGTACGCTTGATTAACGTTGATTTATCATTTATCATATAAGTGATAAAGTAACAAATGTACTCTTGCCGAAATTATTTATCAAATCGTAAGGGGTGAAGTTTGTAAAGGATTTTTCCCTTGCTGACTTCACCCCTTTGTGTTTTTTATAAGAGCAAAAGGCTCTGTACCGAATCGGACTAAAATAATTTAAAAGGAGATATACCATGAGAAATCGAATCTTGTCCCTCTTACTTACCCTTTTGTTGATTGTTTCCTCAGTACCGATTGCCGCACTTCCGGTTTCCGCAGCAGTTGAAAGCGGTGCTTGCGGTGAAGACGTCACATGGTCGCTTGATACGGGAAGCGGTACTCTTACCGTAAGCGGAACGGGCGAAATGTACAGCGAGGATCTGCTTTTCTCCCCTTGGGAAGAGTTTGCCCCTCTGATAAAAAGTGTTGTAGTTGAAGACGGTATAACCTCCCTCAGCGACAATGCTTTCACATACTGCGAAAACCTTGAAAGCGTCTCTCTCCCCCAAAGCCTTACTTTCATCGGAGCATCCGCCTTTGGATACTGCACATCACTTGAAAGCATCAACATACCCGAAAACGTTACGGAAATAGGCGGCGGTGCATTCTACAACTGCACCTCACTTAAAGACGTTAATATTCCAAACGGTACGGCAAGCATTGAAGACTACACGTTTTCCGGCTGTGAGTCTCTTGAGGAGATAAGTCTGCCCGACAGTATTACAAGCATAGGCGAATATGCATTTTCCGCCTGTACTGCCCTTGCAGAAATTACTGTTCCCGAAAATGTTGAAAGCATTGAATATATGGCGTTCACAAACTGTTGGAAGCTCACAAGCATTAACATTCCCAAAAGCACGAAAAACATAGATGCGGGTGCATTCTTATACTGCTATAACCTTGAAGAGATCAAAGTAGATGAAAAATGTGAATATTATACCGACGTTGACGGTGTTCTCTTTGACAAAAGCATGACCACGCTCATTTGCTTTCCTGCCGCAAAAAACGTATCATCCTATACAGTTCCCGAAGGCATAACCACTCTTGCTTACGCAGCTTTTGCGAGAGCAAAAAATCCTACGGAAATTATTCTTCCCGACAGCGTAACGACCATTAACATTTATGCATTTTTGAGTTGTTCAAGCCTTAAAAAGCTTAATATCCCCAAAAATCTTACAACCTTGCGTGATCATGCGATTGAAAGCTGTTATAAACTTGAAGAAATTAATGCAGCCGAAGACGGTCTGAATTTCACAAGCGTTGACGGTGTTTTATTCAATAAAGATAAGACCGAGCTTGTCCGTTATCCCTGTAATAAAAGCGGAACATCATATGTAATTCCCGACGGTGTAGTAAGCATAAAAGAAACCGCTTTTGAATCCTGCGATAATCTTAAGTCAGTCACCATTCCAAGCAGTGTTACAACAATTGAAGATTGGGCATTTTCGTATAACCTCGGACTCATATCCGTTGCAGTTCCCGAAGGTGTTGAAAGCTTAGGTAATTATGCTTTTTCAAACTGCTCATCTCTCAAAAATATTATCCTCCCCGAAAGTCTGACAAAAATCGACGCCGCTTGCTTCGACGGCTGCAGCTCCTTTGAAACAGTCTACTATAAGGGAAGCGAAGAACAATGGAATGAAATTGAAATAAGCACCTTTAATAATACTCCTCTCAAAAATGCCGAGATCGTATTCAACGCAAAAAACAATATGTGCGGCGACAATCTTATATGGAGCTACGATGAGCTCACAAGCACTCTGACCGTATGCGGAACAGGTGATATGTATGATTACAGTTACGGTAATAATGCTCCCTGGCGTAGCAAGAACGTTGTTTCCGTGATTATTGAAGAGGGTGTTACAAGCATCGGCAAAGAAGCTTTCACAAGCTGTAGAAACCTTTCTGACATCTCGCTTCCCGACAGTCTTACAACTATAAAACAGAGTGCTTTTCATAACTGCACCAGCCTTACAAGCATAACGTTACCCAAAAACGTTGAAACCATCGAAAACGATGTATTTCATGGTGCCGGTATTACCGAAATAAACGTAGTTGAGGATAATCCCAATTTCAAAAGCATTGACGGTGTTCTTTTCACAAAAGAGCCTTTCGCACTTATCTGGTATCCCAGGGAAAAAGCAAACACCGAATATACAGTTCCCGACGGAGTAACGGCTATCGGAGATTTTGCTTTCGATAATCCTTATAAGCTTGAAAGCATGGTGCTTCCCGAAAGTCTTGAAACCATAGGCAGATATGCGTTTGTCTCCAGTGTAAAGATCAAGAAATTTGATATTCCCCAAAACGTTAAAGAGATCGGCTATGATGCCTTTGCTTACAGTGATGCACTTGAACAAATAAACGTTGACGAAAACAACCCTTACTATACAAGCCTCGACGGCGTTTTGTTCAACAAAGATATGACTGTGCTTATCAAATATCCCGATCATAAAACAGACACGGAATACGAAATTCCCGATACTGTAGAGAGAATTGAAGAAGGTGCCTTCAAGGACTGTGAATGTATTGAAAGTGTAATAATTCCCGACAGTGTAAAAACCATTGGAAACGATGCTTTCAGACTTATCCGTACGCTCAAAAACGTTTCCTTCGGAAACGGCGTTGAAACCATCGGGAACAATGCATTTTACGAAGACAAATGCCTTGAAAAAATAGAGCTTCCCGAAAGTGTCAGATCAATCGGAGATGCGGCGTTCGGATTTTGCTCCTCTGTTGAGACCGTTGTCATTCACGGAAAGCTGACAACGATAGGAACAGCCGCTTTCTATTACTGCTCCTCACTTACTTCATTAACCATTGAAGAAGGTACTGAAAGTCTCTCTGAAATGATGTTCAATGAGTGCACCTCCCTTACAGAGCTAAAGCTTCCCTCCTCTTTGAAGGTTATCGGCGAGTCTGCTTTTCAGAGCTGCCGAGCTCTTGAAACAATTGACCTCCCCGAAGGTATTGAAACGATCAAATTTGGTGCATTCCAGGACTGCGGCAAACTCAAAACTGTTGTTATTCCGAAATCCGTAACAAGTATTCATCCCTATGCATTCAATCTGTGTAACAGTATTGATACAGTTTACTATAGCGGCACGGAAGAAGAATGGGAAGAAAATATGCTCTGCATCATCACAGACGTAAACAAACATATCGAAGTTACAAATATTATTTTTGAATATTCTCCCGCAGACGCCCCCAATAATGCTGCAGGCGATACCAATGGTGACGGAAGAATTACAATTTCCGACGTTCTGAATATAAGAAAATATCTCGCAGGCGTTGACTCAGATACCAATGAAATTGCAGCTGACGTGAACGGCGACGGCAGAGTGACTATTGCCGACGTTCTCTTTATCAGAAAATACCTCGCAGGCGTAATCACGGAGTTTCCCGTATGATGATGGGTATTTATCAGGGGAACTTTGAAAAGTTCCCCTATAACCCCTCAAACTTCTATACGGCTAAAGATATTTAAAGCTGTAATTTAAAACACTAAAACGGTGGTATGTAAGCTACAAAATTCTGTAGTCTACATACCACCGTTAATATTATTATACCTCTGTAAGTTTCCCTAAACCCGTTCAAAAGTTTTGAAAGGGGTTTGGGGAAAACTTTTATAAAAGTTTTCCCCTATAACTCACCTAATCACAAAATATAAAATCAAAAGCACGGAGAGTGCTATTCTGTACCAGCCGAAGACCTCGAAGCTGTGGCGTTTAACGAAGCCCATGAGGAATTTTATAGCGACGAGGGAGACGAGGAAGGAGACCACCATAGCTACGGCGAGAATTACGAGCTGTTCTGCACCGAAGAGTTGAGCTTCTCCGTCAATGACGTCCTTTGCGTAGGAGAGCACCTCGATACCGGAAGCACCGCACATGGCGGGGATAGCGAGGAAGAAGGTGAAGTCGGCGGCGGCTGTACGGGAAACGCCGCAGAGCATGGCACCTAAAATGGTCGAACCGCTTCTGCTTGTACCGGGCACAATAGAGAGCACCTGAAAAAGACCTATGTAAAGAGCCGTCTTATAGCTGATGTCATCAGCTGTCACAATGCTTGGAGCCTTGTTCTTTTTGAGTCTTTCTATCACAATAAAGGCTACACCGTAGACGATAAGGGCACCTGCGATAATAAAAGGGTCATCGATAAGGTCGATATCAAGAAGCTTCATGATGACGACGGCAAGGCCGCCGGGAACAACTGCGACTAATATCTTAGACCAGAGTATCCATGTATTTTTCTTTTCCTCTTTTGATTTCTTTCTTGAAAAGGGGTTGAGTCTTCCGAAAAAGAATACGAGAACGGCACAGATTGCGGCAAGCTGAATTATTTCAACGAGCATATGGGTAAATGACGTATCCTGCTTCAAGGGGAATATCTCGTTAAAAAGAAGCAGATGGCCTGTTGAAGAAACAGGAAGCCATTCCGTGATACCCTCAATAATACCGAGAACTACTGATTTTATAATTTCTATAACAAACATAAAACACCTTCAACAGATTTATTATTCGCCGCCTCTGAGAATATCTCCCGCTTTAACGGGAACGGGGCATTTCAGACGGAACAGCATTGATGCATGAGGCGTTGACTCAATGGGCTCACCCTTCTCGTCGGTAAGAAATTCGGAAACGAAGGGAATGCCCGTATTCCCTATAGTGAGAAGCTCTACGGGGTCGCCTTTTACAAATTTATTTCTCTGAGTAAACACGGCATATCCCTCGCTGTCGCTGTCCGTAACTGCGGTGGCAAGATATGCTTTTTCTCTTATATAGCCCATATCCTCAACGATATTGGCATTTTCATGGGGCGACGTAAAGAAAAATCCCGTGTCGTACTGCCTGTGGCTTACGCTGCAAAGCTCTCTGAGCCATTCGGGGTCATACTTATATCCGTCCGGGTCGGCATAATAGGCATCAAGTGCCATTTTATAAGTGTTTGTTACAACGGCGGTATAGTAAGCACTTCTTACCCTACCCTCAAGCTTGAAGCTTGAAATTCCCGCCTCAACAAGCTCAGGGATGTGCTCTATCATACACATATCACGGCTTGACATCACGAATGTGTCTCCCTGTGACTGTACTACGGGCAGGGTATACTCAGGTCTTTTTTCTTCAAAGACCGTCATCTCCGCTTCACCGAGAGCAAGGTCGGCATGGGAGAAGTCAGCTTTTTCGCCGGGTCTGAATATCCATCTGCAAGACTGTGCACAGGCACCTCTGTTGGCATCTCTGCCTACAAAATACTGACTGAGAAGACATCTGCCGCTGTAAGCGATACACATAGAGCCGTGAACAAAGGTCTCAAGCTCCATATCCTCCGGAATATTCTCTCTTATGAACTTTATATCCTCAAGAGAAAGCTCTCTTGCAAGAACGACTCTTTTTGCACCAAGCTCATACCATGCTCTGCAGGTTGCCGAAGACACGGTGCTCGCCTGAGTGGAAATATGGATATCCACATTGGGAGCGACCTTTTTTGCAAGAGTCAGAACACCGATGTCGGAAACGATAACGGCATCAACTCTTATGCTGTCAAGATATTCAAGATATTTTTCAAGTGCCATGTAAGCGTTGTCACGGGGCATGATGTTTACGGTGACGTAAACCTTCACTCCCCTCTCATGACAGAACTCGGTTGCCGCCTTCAATTCCTCATTTGTGAAATTGCCCGAGGCAGTTCTCATTCCGAACATTTCACCCGCAAGATATACGGCATCTGCACCGTATCTTACGGCTGATCTGAGTTTTTCAAAATCTCCCGCAGGAGACAGTATTTCAGGTCTTTTGTACTTCACTATCAGCTTCTTCTTTCTTCGATCATGCGGTTTTTCATTTCCCAAAGCTCATCTGAAAGGTCCACGTAATAATCGTGGGGATTTTCAAAACGGAGCACCTCGTCCCACATCGTTGAAAGCTCGCCCTTGCAATATTCTCTCACCTCGTCAAGTGAGGGGAAATCATACACAAGCTCACCGTTTTTAAATATGGGAACGAGAAGTTCTCTGAGTGTATAATCGGTAAAGGTCTTCTTTTTCCACGTGTAATGGGGGTCGAATATCTCAAGGGGCTTTTCTTCGTCAAGCTCCTCGTCATAGAGACAGATAAGGTCTGCCTCCGCTTTACCGCTTTCATTTGAATATATTCTGTAAACCTTCTTGAAATGAGGGTTCGTTATCTTTTCTATGTTTTCGCTGACCTTGATCTTGGGAGTGATAAGTCCGTTTTCCTCCGTTGCCGTCAGCTTGTAAACGCTTCCGAATACGGCGTCGCTCTTTGCGGTGATAAGTCTTTCGCCCACACCGAAGGCATCAACGCACGCACCCTGTCTTATAAGCTCGGTGATGATATACTCGTCAAGGGAATTGGAGGCTGTGATCCTACAATCCGTGAGCCCCGCCTCGTCAAGCATTTTTCTGACTTTTTTTGAAAGGTAGGTTATATCACCGGAGTCAAGTCTGACAGCACACGCTCTTTTACCCAAGGGCCACAAAACGTCCTTTACGGCACGTATAGCCGCAGGAACACCCGACTCAAGCACATTATAGGTATCCACAAGCAGAGTGGGATTATCGGGATATATGGTGCAGAACTTCTTGAATGCCTGATATTCATCATCGAACATCTGAACCCATGCGTGAGCCATAGTTCCTCCTGCGGGAACTCCGAACAGCTTATCGGAAATTGTGCAGGCCGTTCCGTTACAGCCGCCGATATATGCGGCACGGGCACCGTATACGGCAGCACTTTCACCGTGAGCACGGCGTGAGCCGAACTCGGACACAACTCTGCCCTGTGCGGCTCTCGAAATACGGCTCGCCTTTGTTGCAATAAGAGACTGGTGGTTTATCTGAAGCAGGATATACGTCTCTATTATCTGTGCCTGAATGACAGGTGCTCTCACAACTATTATCGGCTCGTAAGGAAAAATGACAGTTCCTTCGGGAACAGCCCAAACATCACCGGTAAAGCGAAAGGTCTCAAGATACTCAAGAAATTCATCGGGAAATACGTTTCTGCCCCTCAGATATTCAATATCGGATGAGTCAAAGCTCAAATTCTTTATGTATTCTGCTATCTGCTCAAGTCCTGCCGCAACGGCATATCCGCCCTTATCGGGATTTTTTCTGTAAAACACGTCAAAATAGGCTATTTTATCCTTCATACCGAGAGAAAAATAGCCGTTTCCCATTGTCAGCTCATAATAATCGCACAAAAGTGCCAAAGACTGTTTATCCATTTTGTAAACCTCTGCTTTATATTTCCAATATAAAATGACAAAACAGAGAGGGCAAAAACCGCTCTCTGTTCAAATCTGTCAAAGCTCGAAATTATTCCGCATCAGCAAATGCAACTTCTATGCCGTCATCGTCATAGCTGCATTCGGGAATGAAATCATCATCGTCATATTCGTCGCAGAAGCAACCGTCAATACAGCTGTCACAATCTTCGCCGCAATCAAAGGTGATCTTGAAATACTTCTTGAACAGCTTGTAGCCTGTAATGGCAATTGCCGCAACAGCAGCTGCTACACATGCGGAGATAATTACTACTTTCCAAATGTTTACTCTTCTATCTTTCATGATATATCCACTCCTTTTAAGTATATACATCGGATAATACCGTATTATTATTATAACACATTTTCAGATAATTGCAATATGATATTATTTAATTTTTTTACTTTTCCTGAAAAATCAAGGCTTAATTCCTATCAAAGCACCCATAGTTCCTCTTTTTCCGCCTGTTGCCCGATGAGAATGGAACGCTTTCGGGTCACACACCGTACAGCATTCTGAAACGTCGATATTTTCACGGGAAAGTCCCGCTTCAAGCAGTATTTCCACGTTCATTGAGACCATGTCGGCAAACATTCTGCCGTCAGGTGTCTGCTTTATGTGCCTTGCGGCAAAATCCTCTCCCCTTATCTCTGAGACGGATTGTCTGAAATCCTCTTTGACCTCAAAATGACAGCTGTGTATACATTGTCCTATTGCCGCCTTGATGCTTTCGGAAGCTGCTCCCAGCTTTTTCATCTCGCAAGCCGCATTTGCACCGATGCCCGAAACAGTTCCTCTCCAGCCTGCGTGAACTGCCGCAACGACAGGTGAGCCGTCGTTTTTTTCTCCGAAAAAGAGAATCGGCGTACAGTCTGCCATTCTGACGATAAGGGAAACACCGGGAACGTCAGTCACAAACCCGTCAGACGAGGAGACGTTCTCTCTGTCAATTCCCTCATGGGCATTTGACATATCGACCCTTCGTACAGTCGGGGAATGGAATTGAGGTGAGCCGACAAGTCCGTCATAGGAAACACCTGCGTACATACAGAAAAGTCTCATGTTGGCTCTTACCGTCTCGTCGCTGTCACCGAGCGTAAAGCTTAAATTCATAGTCCGTGTGTGAGAAAGGGCGCTGACCCCTCCCTCTCTGGTGGAAAAGCCGTGCCCTATCCTTGTATCGTCAAGCATACTGCTTTTCCATATTTTGTTTTCAAGATAAAACACGTTTTTCTCCTTGATCTATTTTACAAGCTCTTTTATTCTCTGATTTATTCTTTCTCTCATGTTAAGAATATATTCATCGGAATGGGGGTACTCCTTGAAGGTTATGGGCTCAATGCCGTCTTCGAGAATACTCATTACCTCGTCCTTGCCCGAAAGAGACTCAAGGAGCTTCATGGCACGAAGGTCTGAGAGTGCCTGAGTGAAGCCGACAAGGTGAAGTGTTTCATAAGCCGTACCGTCTGCGGCGGGATATACGGAGAAGGCATCGCCTGCGGGCACGAAGTAGCCGCCGTCTGTACAGTGATAGGGGTCAATGGGAGCGACGGAATGCTGACTGTAGTAGAAATTGTAGCCCCACTGCAAAAATCCCGCTATGTCATATTTATAAAACTGTGTTCCGATAATTCTGTTTCTCGCCTGAGTCATTGCAACGAGTCTGTTTGATACCTTCGTATGCTGACAGCAGCAATAATATGTCCAAAGATTCTGAACTCCCGCTTCAAGATAAGGCTCCATATGGTCGATGGACACAACGGGGGTATTGAGTGCACCCTGCTGATAGAAGGAGAAGTCGGAAAGTGCATCCATTATAACACAGCCTTCAAGAAGCTCCTCAACCACCTTTTTAACGGAAAGATAATTTTCAAGCTTATCGCCGCCCGGCTCGTCTGACAGGTGGAAAACACTTCTTTCAAAGACTCCGAGTGCTTCAAGCTCACTCTTGAGGGCCGGGAGGAATGCTGTGAGAAATCCCTTGTATTCAACACCGGTCGCATCGGTGTCCCATCCGAATATTCTCTTATATTCTCCGTCAACCGTTGCCATTACCTTGGGAGCGTGCTCTGCACCCCACTGTGTAAAGAGGTGTGCTATTTCAAAATATTTTACTCCTGCCTTTTCACACATTTTCACCCATCTGTGAAGCTTTTCAAAGCCGAAGAAATATACTCCGTTATCAAGAGAAACGTCAACCAGCTGTACCGTAGGTCTCTCGCCGCCAACCGCCGTATCAAGAGCAGGTGTAAGAACAGGTGTAAGTATCATATTGATACCGTTTTTAACAGCTGTATTTATGAAGCTTTCAATTATTTCCCAATGTCTTTCGCCGAAGGTCTCAACACCGTAATATGTTGCAAGACAGTCTGCATGGAACCATTGGGTGACCTTTATTTCCTGTTCGGGAAGCACCGCATCTATAATTTCCGCTTCAAATACGGTGCGTGCGGCTTCCTCACCCTTATCGTTCGTTATTACAATATCAACAGGATAAATACCCGCTTCAATGCTTTCGGGCACTTCAATATCTATCCACAGACACATATATTCGTCTTTAAAGGCAAAAAGCTGATCCTTTTCGGAAACAGGCACCATAAGATCGGGATAAAGTCCGGGAGTTCGGCTCATGTAATAATCGTCTGCCTCTATTTTATACATGGGCATTCTTACGGGGACCGTATCAACACGGCTTATCTTTACGTGCTCTGCAAGAGGGCCTTCTGCCTTTGCAAAAAGCACCTGCTTCACGTCGCCCTTCATTTCACGGCAGGTATACGCAACCTGATATGAAAATCTTTCTCCTTTAAGCATTGAACCTTTATTATATTCTTTTACATCCTCCACGTTTTCATACTGAAAATGCTTTTCAAGGGATGAAATGTTTTTGATTATAAGCTTCTCCATTGTGAGATCTCCTGACAAATAATTCGCCGTACCGACAAGGCGGCTCTATATAATGTATTTTAGCATATCCTACAAATTATTACAAGGGTGATTTTCTCCGTTTTTCAATGTTAAAAAAATGTAAACAAAGAGATTTGCTATTGTATGGATAAAGATTTTTATGCTATAATATAATGAATTAATTTGTTTTAAAATTAAAAAATAAATATTCTATATCTTAAAGAAAGGATGAAGCTCACATGTTACCTAATTGGTTTGTATGTGTTATCGGTATGTCTATCGTATTTCTGGGGCTTTTAGGTCTGGTACTTATCTGCCAGCTTCTCGGCACACTTGTTGCCGCCTCCCCCAAGAAAGAAACAGCCGTACCTGCAGCACCTGCAGCACCTGCAGCTCAGACCGCTGAAATTCCCAACAAGCAGGAATTTATCGCCGCTGTTTCCGCAGCGATCGCAGAAGAAATGGGTGAAGACGTATCTGCAATACGTATCACATCCGTAAGAAGAATTTAAGCCTACAGGCAAAAAAGAGAAGCTGATGCTTCAAAATCAAAAAAACAAACGCCACTTATGGCACGGAGGAATTTATTATGAAAATGTATAAGGTCAACGTAAACGGCACAATGTACGAAATCACCGTTGAAGTATGTGATGCAGCTGAAGTTCAGTCTGCTCCCGCACCCGCTGCTGCTCCTGCTCCCGCACCCGCTGCTGCTGCAGCACCCGCAGGCGGCGAAAAGGTATGCAGCCCCATGCCCGGTACTATCCTTGCAGTAAACGTACAGAACGGTCAGAAGGTAAACGAAGGCGACGTTCTCTTCATTCTTGAAGCTATGAAGATGGAAAATGAAATTATGGCTCCCTGCAGCGGCACAGTTACCGTTGCAACCTCCAAGGGCTCATCCGTTGACACAGGTGCTGTCCTTGCAACAATCGCATAAGTTTTTACTACGGAGGCTAATATAATGACAAAAAGAATACTCAGTATTCTTCTCTGCCTCATCTTCACACTTTGTACTGCTTTAGGCTCTGCAACGGCTGTTTTTGCAACCACCGGCGAAACAAGCGATACTGCCGACACAGCAGCAGCCGCTGACACAGCAGAAAACGAAACAGAAGAAAATGAAGATACACAAGCGGAAAATCCTTCCGCTGATGTTCAGGCAGAAGAAGAAACCATCACTATCAAAAGATATACATACAACGAAGAAACGGCAGAACTGACCGTAACAATTGCCAATAAAGGCGAAAAGCTTACAAGTGCATACTTTATCATTGATATGTATGATGCAAACCTCGTTACATTCTCACAGGCTGACCTCATGCAGTCAAGCTACGGCCAGTCCTTCCCTGTCGCTTACATCGACGAGATCGGTGCAGGCACAACCAAAGACGTAATTTTCCACGTTGCTTTTGCAGATATGGAAAATCTTCCCGTAATTCAGGCATCTCTCCAGTATAACGTAAGCGGTGATGCCGCTGTTGCGGGTACGACCACTCAGGTAGTTTCCTTCGCAAACATTCTTGTTGAAGAGGAAGCTCCCTCTTATGGTCAGGTGGTCGTAAACTTCCTGAAGCAGACAGGCTTCTCAATGCTCGCTAAAAACTGGAAATGCATCGTAATGATCGCAATTGCCGCAGTTCTTCTTTACCTTGCCATCGGTAAAGGCTTTGAGCCTCTGCTTCTCGTTCCCATCGCATTCGGTATGCTTCTCACCAACCTTCCCGGTGCTGAAATGTTCCATCAGGCACTCTTTGCCGACGGTCACGTTCATTGGGAGCTCTTTACGGCAAGTGAAAACTTCACACCCGGTCTTATAGACTATCTCTACCTCGGAGTTAAGCTGGGTATCTACCCCTGTCTTATCTTCTTCGGCGTAGGTGCCATGACCGACTTTGCACCCCTTATCGCAAACCCCAAGAGTCTGCTTCTGGGTGCAGCGGCACAGTTCGGTATTTTCCTTGCATACACAGGTGCACGTCTTTCCGGACTCTTTGACTCCGCAGAAGCTGCTTCCATCGGTATCATCGGCGGTGCCGACGGTCCTACCGCAATTTTTGTAACCTCACAGCTTGCCCCCCACCTTCTCGGTCCCATCGCCGTTGCGGCATACTCCTATATGGCACTGGTTCCCGTAATTCAGCCCCCCATCATGAAGCTTCTCACAACAAAAGAAGAAAGAATGATAAAGATGGTGGCTCTCCGTGAGGTCTCCAAGAAGGAAAAGATCCTTTTCCCCATCGTAGTTACAGTATTCGTTGCACTTCTCGTACCCTCTGCGGCACCCCTTGTCGGTGCTCTCATGCTGGGTAACCTCTTTAAAGAGTGCGGTGTGACCGAAAGACTTTCAAAGACAGTTCAGAATGAGCTTATGAATATCGTTACCATCTTCCTTGGAATTTCCGTCGGTGCAACTGCAACTGCAGACGTATTCCTCTCCGTAAAGACTCTCGGTATTCTTGCCATGGGTATCGTTGCATTTGCGTGCGGTACCGCAAGCGGCGTTCTCCTTGCCAAGTTCATGAATCTGTTCCTCAAGAAAAAGATCAATCCCCTTATCGGCTCTGCAGGTGTTTCCGCAGTTCCTATGGCGGCACGTGTATCTCAGGTAGTAGGCCAGAAGGAAAATCCCTCCAACTTCCTGCTCATGCACGCTATGGGTCCCAACGTTGCCGGTGTTATCGGTTCCGCTATCGCCGCAGGTGTACTTATCGCTCTGTTCGGCTGATAAGCTAAAAAAGAGGACCCCAAGCATTCCTTACGGAATACTTGAGGACCCCTTCCCCAAAATTATACTTCACCTGCATTATGCAGGTGAAGTGCCCAACTATTGAAGACGGCGGTGCCGCCTTCACAGAAAGGATTTAGAAATATGGCTAAAAAGCTTAACATAACAGATACCATTCTCCGTGATGCCCATCAATCACAGGCAGCCACAAGAATGCGTATTGAGGATATGCTTCCCGCCTGCGAAATGCTCGACAACATGGGCTATTGGTCGCTTGAATGCTGGGGCGGCGCGACATTTGACTCTTGTATGCGTTTTCTCAACGAAGATCCCTGGGAAAGACTCCGCAAGCTCAAGAAGGCTATGCCCAAAACAAAGCTTCAGATGCTTCTTCGCGGCCAGAATATTCTTGGTTACAAGCACTAT
>JAZSLF010000010.1:0-7120 GCA_045535205.1 Eubacteriales bacterium | reverse complement strand
ACAATTCCCGACAGCGTAACAAGTATAGCAGACGGGACTTTCTTCTACTGCATCTACCTTACAAACATAAGTATACCCGAAGTTGTAACAAGTATAGGTGAGGAGACGTTCGACGGTTGCGTATCCCTTACAAGTATAAGCATACCCGACAGCGTAACAAGTATAGGAGACTATGCTTTCGATAATACTGCATATTATAATAACGACAACAACTGGGAAAACGGAGTATTATATATTTCAAATCATCTTATAGATGCCAAAACTTCAATATCAGGTGACTATACTATTCGTGAAGGTACAAAATGTATTGTAGGCTATGCGTCCAAAGGTTGCACCTCCCTTGAAAGCATAACGATCCCCGACAGCGTAACAAGTATAGGAAGTTATGCTTTCGATAATACTGCATATTATAATGACAGCAACAACTGGGAAGACGGAGTATTGTATATTTCAAATTATCTTATAAAAGGAAAGAATTCAATATCAGGTGACTATACTATCCGTGAAGGCACAAAATGTATTGCAGGCTCTGCGTTCCATAGTTGCAGCTCCCTTGAAAGCATAACACTTTCTGACATTGTAACAAGTATAGGAGAAGATGCGTTCTATGGATGTAGCTCCCTTGAAAGCATAAATATTCCCGACAGCGTAACAAGTATAGGAGACTATGTGTTCAGAGGTTGCACCTCCCTTGAAAGCATAACGATTCCCAACAGCGTAACAAGTATAGGAGACTGGGCTTTCTCCGAGTGCACCTACCTTACAAACATAAGTATACCCGAAGGTGTAACAAGTATAGGTGAGGGGACGTTCGACGGTTGCGAATCCCTTACAAGTATAAGCATACCCGATGGTGTAACAAGTGTAGGAAATTGGGTGTTTTCCCGTTGCAGCTCCCTTGAAAGCATAAGCATACCCGATGGTGTAACAAGTATAGGGGACTTTGCGTTCTACTATTGCGACTTCCTTACAAATATAAGCTTCCCCGATAGTGTAACAAGTATAGGAGAGTCTGCGTTCGAGGGCTGCACCTCTCTTAACCATGTGTTATATAAGGGGAATGAAACTGACTGGTCTGAAATAGAGAGTGGCTATTTTAACCGGAATTTGACAGATTCAACCATCCATTATAATACAGACGATGATGAGCTTGAAATTGAAGTTCATGAGGCGACGTGTATAAAACCCGGCGAGATTTCTGCATACTGTAATATATGTAATGAAAGTATTTATACAGCTGTAATTCCAAATCTTTCTCACATATTTACAGACGGAGTATGTGAAAATTGCGGAACTTTTGAAGCCGATCTTATCGAATCAGATCATCCTTATTCTGACAACTGCGATGAAACGAAGACCCTCTATAAAGAAGGCGCAAAATGGATAAAGATAACATTTTCTGCTAATACACGAACGGAGGAGTATAGTGACTATATATACATTTACAACGGACAGAATAATCAAATCGGTAAATATAGCGGAACAGAGCTTGTTGGAAAGACCATCGTTGTTATAGGTGATACGGTAAAAATCAGATTGACTTCTTTGAATAGTTGGGGTGTAAACTATGGTTATAAAGTTGCGTATGTCAAGGCTTACTATGAGAACTGTTCACATCCTACAGTCGAAGTAACCGAGGGGCTGGAACCTACCTGTACTTCAAACGGATTTACGGGCATTAAGACCTGTACAGAATGTTTACAGGAGGTTGATAGCGGAGAAACCATTCCCAGAGTACCACATAGCTTTGAAAATGACATTTGTACAAGCTGTGGCACAGGTGTTTTTGAATACTATACAGATTACAAAAACGAAACAATTATCACAAGGTGCAACGCAAATGATAAAAATGTTACAGTCCCCGAAACGATTGATGGAAAAGTTATTTCGGGTATTGGTATGTATGCTTTCAGCAATGATTCAATTGAAAGCATTACGATCAGTAAAAACATTAAGAGCATATCATCTGTAGCATTTGCAGATAATTTTAACATAAAAGCAATTATAGTAGTTGACGACAATCCTTATTTTGAAGATGTCGATGGAGTATTGTACACGAAAGACAGAAAAACATTAATGTTTTATCCTCCTGCATCAGATGCTGAAAGCTACAGCGTTCTTTCGGGCGTTACGGAAATAATGTATGATTCAATTACAAACTGTTCAAATCTCAAAGTTCTGACAATACCCGAAAGCGTAGTTACTATACCTGATACTGCGATATTTGTGAATCCCTCTTTGGAAGAAATAAATGTTGATGCGGGAAATAAAAAGTTTAAATCACAAGACGGAGTATTATTTACGAGCGATAATGTTCTTGTGAAGTTTCCTGATAATTCTCCTTTAGTAGATTATGAAATTCCGAATGGAACTACTAAAATTTCAGAGTCTGCCTTTTACGGTGCTAAAAAATTGAGATCCGTAGTTATTCCTTCCGGAACAACAAGCATTGAAAATTATGCATTCGAGAATTGTTCTATTCTTGCGGAAATAACAATTCCAAGTAGCATAGTAAGCATCGGAGGTTATGCATTTGGTAGTTGTACTTCTCTTATTACCGTAAAATACGAGGGCACAGAAGCACAGTGGAACAATATTAGTCTCATAACTTGGGGCAATGAGTATCTTGAAGATGCAAACTTTGTGTTTAATTATAAGCCTTATGAGTTTATCGAAACAGTCAGCGGAGTCGTGCTTGATAAGTATTATGAAGACAAAACAGAAGTAACCGTACCCTCCGAGTACGAAGGCACACCCGTTGTTGCAATCGGTGAAAACGCATTCAAAAACAATGAAACCGTTACTTCAATAACAATCCCCGAAAGTGTAACGGAAATTGCCGAAGGTGCATTTGACGGCTGTACCTCCCTTGAAGAGATCATTTACGAGGGCGATATGCTTCCTTGTCCCATTGACGAAAGTGAGCTTTCTGAAAAGGCAGGAATAGGCTTCAGCGGAAACGGCAGAATTGAAGTGGGATTTGAAGACTCAACGGACGAAACTGTAGTTCTTGAGTTCACAGCGGAAAAGACAGGCTCTCACTACATCTTCACAGAGGGCACAAGCCTTGATGCAGTCTGGGTATATGACGAGGGCGGAAAACTTATTGACTATGCCGACAGCCTTGACGGAGAAAGCGAAGCGAAGCTTAACGTTGACTGCACTACGGGTGAAAAGTATTATGCTGTAATAAGAAGTATTGCAGGAAATAATCCCACAGAGCTTGTAATAAACTACACCTCAGACGTAATGGGCGACGCTGACGGAAACGGCAGAGTAACTATCGCTGACGTTCTGAGAATAAGAAAGCTTATTGCAGGCATTGAGAACGAAGACAGCCTCAGTATTCTTGCTTCCGACATTGACGGAAACGGAAGATTTACCCTTTCAGACGTTCTTCTTGTAAGAAAATATATAGCGGGTATTATAACGGAATTTCCTGCGGGAAATTAAAAAGATAACTCAAGCATTACTTGCTGAATGCTTGATAACCCCTTAATAAACGAAACAGCGGTATGCAAAAGCTTGCGTACCGCTGTATTTTAAAGGGTTACCCCCTCGAACATTTTATGGCGGCATTGCCGTCATTTCATGATTTTAAAAATCATTTCACGTTTGCTATGCAAACATTTTCTCCCCACAGGGAACATCTTACTTCTTGTTCTGTGTATTGTTCTTATTCTGTGACTGATTGTTGTTCTTGTTCTGGTTCTGATTGTTTTTGTTCTGACTCTGATTCTGATCGTTCTTATTCTGGTTCTGGTTCTTGTTCTGATTCTGGTTGTTTTTGATCTGTTCGTTCATGGATTATCTCCCTTGAAATTTATTTTGTACTGTTGTACACAGTTATTTTTACCAATTGTCAGCGAAAATATTCCATATCATCTTTACAAAACAAAGAGAGTTTGAAAAAAGCGAAAATAATTTAAAGCGGAGGGCATGGAAAATCAGTTGTTATGTTGACATTGGGAAAAATGTGTGATAATATATATATGTATAATCAGCAAAACTAAAATGGAGAACACTATGGAAACAAAACGTAATACAAAGTATTTTACAATTAAAGGGCTTTCACCTCTTGCTATCGTAGGTGCTGTATTCTGCGTACTCGGTCTTATCGTATCTATCGGTATCAACGGTGATATGGGCATGCTTCTTATCCTTATAGGTGTTGGATGCTTTGTTTTTGCAGCAAGTGGAACAGCAAAAGAAACAGACATTGACTTTCAGGTTAGTGAAAAGATCAAGGACCTTGATGAACGTGCTATGATCAAATACGAAGTTTATGAAAAAGACTTCCTCACAATTGTAAACCCCGCAAAGCTTTACGGTTACGACTACGTTTCCGAAGGTGTGTATTTCAAGCACGGCGGCGACGGAAAGAACAGAACAAGCAGCTACAACGGCATTCAGCTTTTCTATACAGAAGATAAGCTTTACATTCACGGCAGACGTTTCTCTCTTATCGATGATACAGAGGATAACGAATTCGGCGGTGTATATGATTATCTTAGTCTCAGCCACGCTGACTACGAAGAAAGAGAAATGCTTCTTCCCAAGGACAGAAAGGTTACATACCACGTATTTAAGATCTTAGACAATAACGGAAAAGCAGTTGTTGAAGTATCCGTATCCTACGGTGCTGACGTTGATAAAACGATCGACGAGATCAACCATGTTATCAATCTTAAAAAGAGAGACGCCGGTCTTTTGAAATAATTAGTAAAACATAAACTAAACTCCGACGTCAAGTCGGAGTTTTTTCTTGATATAAGGAGATAATAATGAATAAATACGAAAAAACTTATATTAATCCAACTCCGTTGCCTGATTATCCCATCGGCCGCTTCAGCCTTGAAGATGATCTTAACTGGAGAGAAACGGCAGACCCGTCAGTTCTTTACGAAGACGGCAAATGGTATCTTTATACTTCCTGCGGCATGGTTTACTATTCTGAAGACTTTTGTACGTGGAAGCATCAGAGAATGGAGCCCTATGATTGCGGCTATGCTCCCACCGTTGTAAACCATAAAGGACTATATTATCTTTGCGGAAGTCTTTCTCATCTTTATGTTTCCGAAAGTCCGCTCGGCCCGTTTAAAAGCATAGGGGATTTTGTTTTGCCAAACGGTGAAAAGCTTGAACGCTGCTATGACCCCATGATGTTTTCCGATGATGACGGCAGGCTGTATCTCTATTACAGCACAGGACTTCCCGAAATTTTCGGCGTTGAGCTTGACTCCGATGACCCCGTAAAGCTTCTTGATACACCTAAGCTTCTTATAAAATATGACCCTGCACATATTTGGGAGCGTGGCGGTGAGAATAACGAGGACGGAACTATCTGTTCTCTTGAAGGCCCTTGGATGTTCAAGAAAAATAATATTTATTATCTTATCTACTGTGCTCCCGGAACTGAATATTCAACCTACGGTATGGGTGCATATAAAGGAAAAACACCGCTTTCGGATTTTGAATATATGAAAACAAATCCATTCACTTCAAAAAAATGGGGAGTTGTCAGAGGACCGGGTCACGGATGTGTAGCGGAAGGACCTAATAATACACTTTGGGCTTTCTATACCTGCACAATGTGTTACATGGATCCTATGGAAAGAAGAATTGGATATGATCCTATATATATAAATAATGAAGGGGATCTCGTTTGCCCCGAGGTTACGGAAAATCCCAGATGGGCACCCGGTCTCACCGATGACCCCGTAAATAACGGCGACACAGGTCTTATCTGCGTGACAGGTCGCCGTCGATGTGCGGCAACAAGCTGTGCTCCCGGCAGAGATGCCATTTATGCAACAGATGAGGACCTTATGAGCTGGTGGCAGCCCGCTGACGATGATGAAAACCCCTCACTTACAGTATCAATTGCACCTCTCGGCGTGATATGCAGTGCAGTTCGTATTATTTGGAGAGATGTTGGTCTTTCTTTGAAAAACGGAATTTTGCCTGGTGCATTCAAATATAAAATTGAACTTCGTGACAGCGTAAAGGATGAAGAATGGATTACAGTCGTTGACCGCACCGAAAGCGAAGACGATATGCTGGTGGATTACAGAACATTTGATGAGTTTCGCGCTAACCAGGTGAGGATAACCTTGTGTGGTGCACCCGAAGGTATTAAACCCGGACTTGTCAATCTGTCTGTGTTTGGAAGATGGGAAGCTTAATAGCGTAAATATAAATAAAATATTAACAATATAAAAATTACCATTCATATTCTCTCTGTAAATGACTATAATAATGTCAGAGAACGAAAGGTTCTCAATTAATATAGATCACCCGAAAGGGAAAAAGAAAGGGAGGATATAAAAATGTCCAACAATAAGACTCTTGTACCTGAAGCAAAGGCAGCACTTGACCAGTTTAAGATGGAAGCAGCCAGCGAAGTAGGCGTAACACTCAACCAGGGTTACAACGGTGACCTCACAGCACGTCAGGCAGGCAGCATCGGCGGTCAGATGGTAAAGAAGATGATCGAAAAGTATGAAAACGATCTCAAGGGTTCTTCTAAATAAGTAGGAAACCTTTTTCGGTGAATAAAAATTGAAACTCTTGCAGTATAGAGATTATTGATTGAGTTAAAAGCAGTAGATACACATTGTTTGTAACTTATATTAATAATGAAGAAAAACGGTAGGGTAGAATTGTAAACAGCACTAATAAAAAAGTAATATTTCACCGACAACATGAAAAAAATGAGGCTTGCTCCAATCGGGGCAGGCCTTGTTTTTCTTTTGAATAGTGCATTTGATGGAAAAAATGCACATAATACGCACGTTAAAAATAACATAAAAGAGTGAAAATGACAAAATGAGAAAAAAGCTGAAAAAAACATAAAATATAGCTTGACAAACGAAATATGTTATGGTAAGATAGTCAAGCTGTCAGATGACAGTGAAAAAACACAGCTCAAATAGCTTCGAAAAGAATTTTGAGTTTTTTTAAAGAAAAATGAAAAAAGTTCTTGACAAGGGAAGAGAGATGTGCTATACTAATCAAGCTGACCCGCTGAGGCGAGGTTAGTGAAAATGTTCCTTGAAAATTGAACAACAAGACGAAAAGAAACAAAGCTCCGAAAATTCTTTTGAATTTAAAAAATTTT
>JAZSLF010000165.1:0-5839 GCA_045535205.1 Eubacteriales bacterium | reverse complement strand
ACGAGCAGATATTCACCTCCATTCCTTACGACGAAGGCTGGAAGGTATACTGCGACGGCACGGAGGTGGAAATAACCGAGGGTGCGGAAGCTCTTATCACCTTTGAGCTTTCCGAGGGTGAGCACAGCCTCGTGCTTGAATACAAGCCCGACTGTGTGAAATACGGCGCTCTCATTTCAGCCTTTGGAATCAGCGCAGCAGTTCTTCTCGGCGCCGCAGAAATACTTCTGAAGAAAAAGAAAAAAGATATGGTATAAGGCCTTATACGGCAAGAAAGGAATATCTATGATATACTGTCTCACGGGTGAACTTATCATTCTTGACGCCCTTTCCTACACCGCAGTTATAGACTGCGCGGGAGTCGGCTACAAGGTGACGGTCACCGCCAATACACTTACAAAACTGTCCTCAACCGACAGAGCAAGCGTAAGAGTTTTCACTCACATGCAGGTGAGAGAAGACGCCGTTGAGCTTTACGGTTTTTACGATACGAAAGAGCTTGAAATGTTCAAGCTTCTCATAACTGTTTCCGGTGTCGGCCCCAAGGCCGCCTGCGCAATTCTTTCTGTTCTCTCTCCCGACGCCCTCGCTCTCGCGGTTTCGACGGAAGACTCCAAGGCTATCGCAAAAGCTCAGGGAGTCGGCGCAAAGACTGCCGCAAGAGTTGTGCTTGAGCTCAAGGATAAATTCAAAAAGGAATTCCCCGTATCCGATACTGCGGCAACGCAGGTTGTTTCGGGAAGAGGAGCTGCTCCTGCGGCCACCTCAAAGATGTCCGATGCAAAGGATGCGCTTCTGGTTCTGGGCTACACGTCGGCCGAAGCTATGAAGGCTCTTAAAAATACGGATCCGAATGCTGACGTTGAAACTATAATCAGACAGGCTCTCGCTTATCTCATGAGCTGACGGGCGACTATTCTGAAAGGTAAAGAACATGGAATATTACGAAGAAAACGATTTTGAATACGAAGGCAGAATGGTGGATATGGAGTATACTCCCGAAGACACCGACACGGAACTGTCCCTGCGTCCTCACGCCCTTGACGAATACATAGGGCAGGAGAAAAACAAAGAGATACTGAAAATATATATCGAAGCGGTAAAGCTTCGCGGAGACTGTCTTGACCACGTGCTTCTCTACGGCCCTCCCGGACTTGGAAAGACCACCCTTTCGGGAATCATTGCAAACGAGCTCGGAGTAAACTTCAGAGTAACGTCGGGACCTGCCATCGAAAAGCAGGGTGACCTTGCGGCGCTTCTCACGAACCTTGCCGAAGGCGACGTGCTTTTCATTGACGAAATACACCGTCTTTCAAGAAACATTGAAGAGATACTCTATCCCGCAATGGAGGACTTCAAGCTTGATATAATCATCGGCAAAGGCCCTGCGGCAAGAAGCATTCACCTTCCTCTGCCCCGCTTCACCCTTATCGGTGCAACGACGAGAGCAGGCCAGCTGACGACTCCTCTGCGCGACCGCTTCGGCGTTCTTTTGAAGCTTGAATTGTACACGCCGAGCGAGCTTGCCGAGATCGTTACAAGAAGCGCAGGTATTCTCGGTGTTCCCATCACCGAAGACGGTGCTCTTGAGATCGCATCCCGTTCAAGAGGAACTCCCCGAATCGCCAACAGATTCTTAAAGAGAGTACGCGACTTCGCTCAGGTAAAGGGAGACGGAGAGATCGATCTTGAAACGGCGCGGGAGGCCCTTTCACTTCTGGACGTCGACGAGCTGGGTCTCGACAACACCGACAGAAGAATGCTTGAAACCATTATAAAATTCTACGACGGAGGCCCCGTCGGTCTCGAAACTCTTGCGGCAACGGTGGGCGAAGAAGCCATAACCATCGAAGACGTTTACGAGCCTTACCTCATGCAGATAGGCTTCCTTTCATGAACCCCCCGAGGAAGATGCGTCACGAGACTTGCCTACGAGCATCTCGGCATTCCTTTCAGAAGCTGCGATAAAAACGATTCACAGCTGTCCCTCGCCGACGAAGGCTGATCACTCTCTTTAATAGACAATAAAACAACGCATTTTATGTGCAAAATGACCGCTTTTGACGATTTTTTCAAAAACGGTCATTTTTTATTTGACAAAAGAGTGGGTTTCTGTTACTATTATGATGTAATAATATGCAAATTATTTTTAGTTTGAAATACATATACGGAGGTAACGGAAAATGTTTGTTTCCCCTAAACTTTCACTTGAGGATATTCTCGGAAAAGAGTATCTTTCCAAAATTATCGAAGCCAATGACGTTTTCGGCGTAATGGACGCTGAAGAAGGCAAGAGAATTGCCGCTGAAAAGATCGACTTCTATCCCGAAGCAAAGCAGGTAAAAAACGATGAGCTTCTTTGCAAGGTAGGAACCAAAGTCATCTCCTCCTTTGAAAACGACGTTGACGGTGCCGCTACCAATGCTTTCCAGAAGGCTCTCAGCAAGGCATCTGCTCCCATCACGGGTATCTGCAACTACCGTATAGGCGAAGACGGACACCTTTACCTCGTAGGTAAAAGCGAGCACTATCACACACCTCTCGGACACAAGTTCGACGGTTATAAGCTTATTGATAACGCACGTGCTCTCGGCATTCTCAACGCAACTCACAACAACACAAGAGGCTTTGTAACGAGACTTTGCGAGATCAGACTCGTTCAGTCTGCAAACGGTATTGAATGGGAAGATGACAAGGCGACCTCCGAGGTGCTTGCATCTACGGAGCACAAGGTCCTCAACAGAGTTATCAACCTTGAAACAGGCTCTCTTGCAGTTGAAGCAGGTGTTAAGATGATGCTTGCACGCTTCTACAAGCTCTCTGCGGAATTCCCCGCACCCAAGTACGAAGGCAAGACTCCCGTATTTTTCGTAATGGCTGACAAGACAGGAGCATCCGAAGCTAACTACCACGGTACAACAACCATAACACAGACCTTCAGAGGTCTCTGGCCCGACTACTACAAAAAAATGGAAGAAGCGGGCATCTACAAGGTAGTTCCCGTAATGATAAACGACATCGACGACTTCAAGGCGAAGATGGAAAAATACAACAGCGGAAGCTATAAGACCGCAGGCTTCCTCCATGAGATCATTCTCATGAACTACGGCGGAATAAGACTTACGAAGGAATTTCTCCAGAGTGCTTACGAGCTTTGCGAACAGTATGACACACCCACACTCGTTGACGAAATTCAGTCTTGTATGTGGTACAAGGGTATGTTCTTATTCAGACTTTACGGCTTGAAGCCCGACTTTGCAATTGTTGGTAAGGGCTTCCCCGGCGGTGAATACCCTGCAAGTAAGATCATCACAACTGCTGAAATGGACACACTCAATCAGTTCGGTGCTCTCGTTACAAACGGACAGGAGGATCTTGCTTCTCTTGCATACCTCATCACAATGACATTTATGAGAGTAAACGGAGACAAGGTTACTGAAATGGGCATTCGCTTTGAAAAGGGACTCCGTGAAATCCAGGCGAAATATCCCGAAACGATCCTCAAGATCGAAGGACTTGAGCTTCTTGCGGCACTCCACTTCACTTCCGTGGAAGCTGCGGCTGAATTTGCAAACAAAATGAAGGGCGCTTACATTGATGCATCCGCACAGACCTATAAGGTAAACTGTCCTCCCGCACTTCTCATGAAGCCTCCCGTAATCTCCTCCGAGGCTACGGTCGACTATATTCTTGAGGTTATTGAAAATCTTGTAAAATAAGTTGACAAAACTCAAAACGAAACGGACTTACCGTTAATATGCATTTCAACAAGGGCGGTCGTCTGAAGACACCGCCCTTCTTTACAGAGGTAAATAATAATGTTAGTAATAGGACTTGACGTAGGCACAACAGGCACGAAGGCCGTTGTAGCTGATGAAAACGGAAAAATACTTTCCGGTGCATACAAGGAATATGAGCTTATAAGCGAAGGCGGCGGCAGAGTTTCCCAGAGTGCTCAGGACTGGTGGGATGCCGTTGTGTGCACCGTAAAGGGTGCTACGGAAAAAATAGAAAACAAAGAAGAAATTGCCGCCATCGGAATTTCAACTCAGGGTGCAAGTATGCTTGCCTGTGATGAAAAGGGTGCTCCTCTTTGTAACGTTATCACATGGATGGATTCAAGAGCTGCCGAAGAGGTTGACTTCCTTGACGGTGCTGTAGGCAAAGAAAAAATATACGAAAAATGCGGCTGGCCTCTCTCTCCTGCAGGAGATGCGGCAAAGATACTCTGGATAAAGAATAATCTTCCCGATGTTTTTGAAAAAGCCTTCTGCTACCCCTCAACTCTTGAATTTGTAAACTTCCACCTTACAGGACGTTTTGTTGCAGACCCCACCAATGCGGCTATCAGACAGCTGTTCAATATAAAAGACGGCACATGGGACAAGGAGATCCTTGATGCTGTAGGTATTACGGAAGAAAAGCTTCCCGAAGTTCTTCCCATGGGTGCACCTGTAGGAAAGCTTACTAAGGAAGCGGCGAAGGCCCTCGGTCTTTCCCAAAACGTGACCGTATTCAACGGCGCACACGACCAGTACTGTGCGGCTCTCGGCAGCGGTGCTGTCGAAGCGGGAGATATGCTTCTTGCAACAGGTACTGCGTGGGTAGTTTTAGGTGTTACCGACGAGCTTCTTTACACGGACAACCATATCTGTCCCGGTATTCATCCCGCAGGTAATTTCGGAGCTATGGCATCTCTCGTAAGTGCGGGAAGTGCTCTCAAATGGTATAAAAATCTTATCGACGGTGATTTCAGAACGATGGACGAGGAAGCGGCTACAAGACTTGAAAGCTCAAAGGACCTGTTCGTTCTGCCCTACGTTGCGGGTGCAGGTTTTCCGCACAACAGACCTGACATGAAGGGCTGTGTTATCGGCTTTGACCTTTCCCATGACAAATATCATATCGCAAGAGCCTTCATGGAGGGCGTTGCCTTCGAGGCAAGATGCGTTCTTGAAGAATTTGCCGCCAAGGGCATGAAGATAAACAAGCTGATGATGACGGGCGGCGCCGCAAGAAGTCAGCTCTGGAGCGAAATTGTAGGCTACGTAACAGGCTGTGAGGTATACCGTATGGAAGAGCCTGAGACCTGCTGTGTCGGTGCTGCCATGTCTGCTTTCGTGGGACTCGGCGTATATTCCGATTACACAGAAGGCAAGTCCGCCATGGTCAGATGCTCATGGCTTGAGCTTGAAAACAGCGAGCTTTATTCCTTCTACAATGAAAAATACGCAAAGTACAGAGAGCTTCTTTCAAAAATGATGTAAGAAATTATAAAGGCTTTTCGGTCAAAAGAACGAAAGCCGACACGGGCAAAACAGAATAAAAAAGCGAAGGCTCGGAAGCAACAAATGCTTCCGGGCCTCTGCTTTTTTCCATGATTTATTATTTTTTGTTAGCCAAGCGGTAGTTGTTCACAAGTGCGGCAAGCTCCATACGGCTGTGAACCTCCAAAATACAGTAAATATCCTTTACGTAATCCTTGACGGTATGCTCGGAAATAACAAGCGTATTTGCAATATCCTTGTTGGTATAACCCATACAGATCAGCTCCGCAACCTCCCGCTTCTTCGGACTGAGCTTCGAAAGCGGATCGTCCGTAGTATCCGCTTCGTCAGTAAGTGCAGGCTCGGTTTTCGTTTCGACCTCTGTGGCGGGAACAACCGTCTCTTCCATTTCTGCGGGAACGTTTTCCTCATCCGTGATCCTGCGGCGAAGTGTGAACATCAGGAACGGCTCCACCTGCATATATACGAACACAAGCACACCCATGATCACCGCATAGAAGATGTACAGCGCGGTAGGTGCGCCGAGGAATATCTCGGCAATCACGGCGTGA